>JAAZDE010000078.1 GCA_012512925.1 Desulfuromonadaceae bacterium | reverse complement strand
GTCACTTGTCACTTGTCACTTGTCACTTGTCACTTGTCACTTGTCACTTGTCACTGCTTTTTTTACCGGTTACTGTCCCCTGGCATGACCCATTTTCCGTGAGCTGAAAAATTACCATGTTTTTTTATCTGCTCAGAAGGGTGGCGATGATGATCCCCCTGCTGTTGGGGATCACCCTCATCACCTTTACCGTGATCCACCTGGCGCCGGGGGAACCGACCGACATCCAGACCCAGCTCAACCCGGAAGCCAGTTCCGAGCTGCAGGAACGGCTGCGGGCCTATTACGATCTGGACAAGCCCCTCTACGTCCAGTACGGCAGGTGGCTTGGACGGCTGGTGCGGCTTGATTTCGGGGAATCCTTTTCCCAGGACCATCGCCCCGTTCTCGACAAGATCGCTGAACGGCTGCCGGTCACCGTCTTCATCAACCTGCTGTCGATCATGGTCATTCTGGGGGTGGCCATCCCCATCGGCATCCTGTCGGCGGTCCACCAGGATTCCCCCTTTGACAGGATGACCACGGTCTTTGTTTTTCTCGGCTTCGCCACCCCCTCCTTCTGGCTGGCGCTGCTGTTGATGGACCTTTTCGGCGTGCGGCTGGGGCTGTTGCCCATTGCCGGGCTTAACTCCTTCGGTTTCGAGTATCTTGGCACGGGGGGAAAGATTCTCGACCTGCTACGCCATCTGGTGCTGCCGGTCTTTATCTCCGCCTTCGGGGGGTTGGCCGGCTTTTCCCGCTACGTACGCTCCAACATGCTCGAGGTGGTGCGCCAGGATTACATCCTCACGGCCCGGGCCAAGGGGCTGCCCGAGCGGACGGTGATTCTCAAGCACGCCCTGCGCAACGCCCTGCTGCCGATCATCACCATCCTTGGCCTCTCCGTTCCCGGCCTGATCGGCGGCAGCGTCATCTTCGAAACCATCTTCGCCATCCCCGGCATGGGCAAGCTCTTCTACGACGGCGTCATGATGCGGGATTATCCCCTGATCATGGGGGTTCTCGTCATCGGCGCCGTCCTCACCCTGATTGGCAATCTCCTTGCCGACATCGGCTACGCCCTGGCCGATCCCCGCATTCGAAAATCGTGACTGAAAATCAATTTTCCCTACCCTCTGTTTCCGTCGGTCGGTAAAGCAGCTGGGCGGCATATAGCATCCGCGCCGCGGCGCCGGTGTACCAGCTCCATCCGCCCCGCCCCTCATAGCCGGGGCCGAAGTAAATGTCCGCGGCCTGCTGGTGGGGAGGAAGGCCGTAAACGGCCATCCCTTCCGGGGTAGACCGGGCCAGGGGGGAAATTTTCCGCCACAACTCTTCCGCCCGGCGCCGGTCAATGTCCGCCTGCCCGGAATGGCCCCTTTCCTCGGCCTGTCTGGATAGCACCAGCAGCGCATCGATCAGCCAGGAAACCCCGTGGGAATACTGGCCGCCGTTTTCCCTCACCCCCGGAGGATAGTCGGCCAGGCGGCCGGGATAGATCCCTTCCCTTTCCGTGCACGGAGGGGCGAAAAGCTGTACCAGCCTGGCCTGTTCCAACTCCCGAAGGGCCGTTGCCATGGCCTGAACACCCCTTTCGTAAACGGCGCCGGCGGAGAGGATCGGCCAGGCGGCCATCAGGGCATCGATACGGTTCATCTCCTGGCCGTCATCGGTGATGAGGCGGACGTAGCGATCCTGTCGCCACATGGCGTCGAGGGGTTTTTTCAGAGCCGCCGCCTCATCATCAAAACGCCTGGCCAGGTCGCCATCCCCCCTTTTATCAGCCAGATCGGCAAAATCAACAAGAATTCCATGGAGGAAGAAACCCATCCAGACGCTTTCCCCCAAGCCCTTGAAGCCGGCTGTGTCGAGGCCGTCGTTCCAGTCTCCGGCGCCGAGCAGAGGCAGGCCGTGGCGGCCTTTGCGGGACAGGGTCAGTTCGACGGCACGCCGGCAGTGCTCGTAGAGGGTGGCGGTATCCCGCGAGGGACGCGGCGCCACAACCTTGCCGGGGGAAAGGGGGCCGGGACGAGGACCTTCCAGGAAAGGAACCGTTTCCTCCAGTATCGTCACGTCGCTGCTGATGCTCACATAACGGCAGACCATGTAGGGGAGCCACAGATGCGGGTCCGAGGCGCGTCCGCGCAGCCCGATGCCGGTTTTTTCCTCCCACGTCTGATGCCACCAGTGGAGGACGTCTCCTTCCGCAAACTGCTGGCCGGCGTGAAGGAGTATCTGCTTTCGGGCCAAATCGGGATGGGAGGAAATCAGGGGGAGGACATCCTGAAGCTGGTCGCGGAAGCCGAAAGCGCCGCTGCGCTGGTAGGGACCCAGGCGTCCCCAGAGGCGCGATACCAGAATCTGGTAGGGGAGCCAGACCTCGACCAGGCGGTCGATCTCTCGATCGCCGCTGGCCGCCCGTTTTTTCGGCAGGTAGTCAGGCCACCATTTCCGGGTCCGTTCCAGCGCCTCATGTACCCGGTCGACATCCTGATAGCTGGTGATCAGCGCCGCAGCTTCTTCCCGTGAGCCGGCCTGGCCGAAAATGACGCTGAACTCGGTTTCGCCGTTGGCGGGAACGGTCACGGTGCCGCACAGGGCGGCGCAGCGGAAACCGTCGTCCGCCTGGCTCGCATCGGGCGTCCCTTCGGTCACCAGGAAGGGGCGGCCAAGATCCCGTTCCGGGCCGCCTACGAAGCGGCGACGCACCGTTTCCACCGCCTCCACCGGGAAACTGGCCGCGGCGAAGGCCCATCCCTTCCAGAAATCATTGGCGGGATTGGAAAACAACAGCGCCTGCAGTTCCGGGTCGTGAGCGGTTTCGATCTTGCCCAGGGTATCCACCGGCGTTTCGCCGAGCATGATCTGGAAATAGGGCACCACCCGATACTGCAGGGAGGTTCCGGTGAGGTTGCGGATCTTGACCAGGCGCAGTTCGGCAGGCTGATCGGGGAGAATGAAATGGGTCATCTCCATCTCGGCCGTGGTGTTTCTGCTCCGGTAAATGGCGTAGCCGAGCCCCCACAGGACCTCACGATCGCGGTTCTTCTCCCGCAGGGGGATGAAAAAGGGTGTGGCGGATTCCTTGCCGGCGAGGTCGTGGAGGTAGAGAACCTGTCCCGGCAGTTGGGAGGGGACCGAATCGCTGTCGAAGGGGGTCAGGCCGTTCTGCTGGGAGTTTTTCATGAAGGAATAGCAGGCGCCGTGATTACTGACCAGGGCGCCGTAGCCCAGGGGGTTGGCCATCATGTGGTGCCAGGGGCGGCAGGTTTTCCAGGGGACCGAAAGTTCGCGCCCGTCATCGGAATAGCGGAACCAGGGAAGGGGATCTTTCATATTTTCCGGCCGAGGCTCGGTTTTCGACGGTTTCTTGGCGGTGGCGGTTCCTACATGTCTGGCGAGGAGGCGAAATGCCTCGGCTTCGCTGGGGGCGTAGCCGTCGACGAACAGCACCTCCACCGCCGCCAGCGGCGCCAACTCCACCCGCAGACGGAGGCTGGCGATCGGATCGAAGGTGTAATCCGGTTCCCTCTCCTCCGGCGCTTTCATGGGGTTGTCCAGGGCGGCAGGGTGGGCCAGGGTTGCCATGCCGATGAAGCGGCAGCGGTCGTCCTCCCAGCCGGTGAGGGTGATCCCCTGTGCCATGTCTTCGCGGACGGCATGGAAGGCGGTCTCCCCGGAAATCCGCCGCCGGGAAGGGTCTCGTTCGGCGCTCTTGTTGAGCCGGTTTTGGGCCAGAATCGCGTTGGCCGAAGGTACAAAGCGGGTTCCCAGGTGAAGATGGTTGTAAAAAGGGTGACGGCGGTAGGCGTCGGTATTGTTCATGGCCAGTTCCTGGTAGCTGATCAGTTCCAGGACGCGGGGCCGCTGCTCCAGATTGATCAGGCGCAGACGCCACCTCTCCAGCGGTTCGTCGGCATCGATCGAGAGGCGGGTTTCGGCGCGGATGCCGCCGCGGCGGTGGACGAATTCCATGGTCAGGGGATCGGGATGGGCGATCCGGTAATCCTCCCCTTGGCTACGGGTCGGGCCGCCGGTGGCCGGCCACCAGCTTTGTGAACCGTCCAGTGCTGAATTTTCTTCCCCCAGATAGAAGAATTTTCCCCGCATCTGCAGGGGGTCGTCGGGACGGCGGGTGATGTCGACCTCGAATCCCTTGTTGACGGCGCTGAAGACCCGGCTGTAGCCGCGCCCGTCGGGGTAGATTTCGGCCGAGTAGCGGCCGTTGGACAGCAGATAGCTTTTTTCCATGACATTGTTCATTTTGGTTGATTCGGGATCGGCGTGGCCCCGGGGCGCAGGTTCCCCTTGGCGGCGGCGCGGCACGAGGAAGAAAGCCGCGATCACCATGGCCGCCAGGAAACCGCCAACCAGGTAGTAGAGAGGGGGCCAGACGCTGCCCGCCAGTTCCGCGGCGCGGGCCGCGGAGGTGTTCCAGACGTAGTCCCAGTCGGCGCCGCGGGGAAGATAGAAAGGGATCAGCAGGGGCGCCCAGGTGGCGAAGCGGCGCAGTCCCTCGGGGATGCAGCGGGTACGGGCCGAATGGCCGATGGCGCGGGCCGCTTTTTCATCGAGGATATCGGCGCCCACGAAGGAGAGATTGACCAGGGTGGCCACCCGCAGTCCCATATGGTCAACCCAGATGGTGATGCGCAGCCAGTCGTGGATCAGCATGTTCAGAAACAGGTCGAGGCTCCAGGAGCGAAAGGCCGCCGGTTCCAGCGCCCAACTCTGAAAAATGGCTATCAGAGTGCGGAAGGCGCCATCCTGGTTGTACCAGGCGGGGTCGGGCGACATGCGCAGGAAGGAATAGATGACGGGGGCCATCCATAACCCCCAGCGCAGCACTCGCAGGGCCTGTTCCACCAGAGTGACCATTCCCTGGTGGCTGAAAAGTTCCCGCAGCGGTGTCAGGCTGCGCTGCAGCAGGGCGTTGAGAAGGAGCAGGTTGACGCTGAACAGGGGCGCGGCCAGCGACCAGTTGATGACTCCCGAAAGCGCTTCATTGTAAAACAGCCGCACCGCCCCCGGCGAGGCGCCGAGATTCATCACCCCCCATTTACTGAAGAGGGGATAGATGACGTAATTTTCCACCATCATTCCCGCCTGCGGGTAGTGCAGGGCGGCGTATTTGAAGAATTTGCCGATCAATACCTGGAGCTGGGCCAAATCCACGTACCAGGCCAGTCCGCCGCCGGCCAACCCGCCCAGGAAGGCGGCCAGGGCGTAGACCCGCCACGACTGCAGCCGCTGCCGCCGGCCGCGGGCCATCAGAAAAATGTCGCGCAGCATATCGACCCCGGCGTAGGCGGTCATTCCCGCGACCAGGCCGAAGAGAAAACGGTCCGGTCCTGAAGCCTTGGGCAGTCCGAAGAAAAAGGCCGAGGCCACGAACAGCCCCACCGCCGCGCCGCGCCCCAGTCCGCTCCACTGTCGATAGTTGCGCCGTGCCCGGATTAAGAACGGCTCGCTGCCGTCGAAGCTTTCGATGATGGTCTGAAAGAAGGGGAAGGCGACGGCGCCGATGAACGCGGCGCTGATCAGCGGCCGGGCGGCGATCAGGGCAGAGAGGGCCGGGGTACGGAGGATCAGGGCCGTTGTCTGGATCAGGGCCAGGAAGAGGAGGCTGTAGATGGCTCCCTTGGTCAGGCCGGAGCGAAAATGGCTGCTTCCCCAGTACCAGGTCGGTTTCTTGTGGTGTAGGGCGTCCATGATCAGGCCGGTGATCAGAAAGGTCTCGGCCCACAGGCCGGCCTGGGAGAACATGGCGGCGGCCAGGGCGGCCGGAAGCGCCGCCAGGTGGGGGAGGGAGGCGATGAACGGGCCCGATCCCCAGGAGGCGCATTCGGGGGTTGCCGAAGCCAGCAGGGCGGTTCCGATCAGGAGGAGATGGAGGCGGAGATCACTGATCCAGCGCCGGACCACCAGCAGGCTGAAGAGATTGCCGATCACCTCGTTGAAAAAGCCGAGGAGAAGTGTCCGCCCGAAAATTGTCGCCGCCGTCGGGCCGAAAAGGGCTGCCGGACTGCCGAGGGTGGCGATCGGGTCGGGAGTCCCGAGAATCAATAGTCCGTTGAAAAGAAACGGGATCAGGGCCAGGGCCAGAGCCGACAGAGGCTGCGGGGGCCTGCCGACGGCGGCCAGGGAGCGGAGGGTGTTGGTAATGTTGATCAGAATGAAGCAGGCCCCGGCCAGTCCGGTCAGCAGGAAGATTTCCGGCCAGCTTTTGGGAACCTGCCAGATGGCGATGCCGGGATCAACCGCCAGACCGAGGAAGAGCGGCACCAGCAGGTACTGAAGGGCTTCCCCCCACCGGGGGCCGCGGCGGGTGAACTGATAGCGGAAGCAAGTGGCGGCGAGAAGGCCGAGGATGCCGGCGTAAAGGGCGCTCTTCCAGCCCGAACCCTGACCGGCGGCGAAAGCGGAGGCCGCCGCGGCCAGGACGCCGCAGACAAAAAAAAGAATGTCGGCCGCCGTGCGGGGCGCACCGGTGATACGGCGAAGGCTGGTTTCGCTCATAGGGTTGCTTTCACAGGAAAAGGACGGCAGTTGAGGACGGAGAATGAATCTCAATTAAGTATGCAGCAGAAAGCAGGCCAAGGAATGGTCGCAGCATTTCTTTTTCACCGAGCAGGTCCGGTGGGTTGGCTCCCCCGGAGGAATTTTGCGGTCGAACGGCAACCGGCAAGGGGAAGCCTGCGCTTCCCCTTGCCGGTGGTGCCTTGGAAGAACTTTTTTACTGCCGGTCAGGGCTGGTAGACATAGCTCCAGGTTTCGGTCAGCACATCCTCGCCGTTTTTCAGGAAGGCACGGAGTTCCACGGGATTTTTTCTCTCTTGGGGGGGCGTTGCGCTCTGGTCGATTTCGAAAACCAGGCGCCATTGGTTGTTGTGCCGGTTTTTGTGGAGCTGATGTTCGGCGAGGCGGGCATTGGCGCCGACATTGATGATGGCCTGGATGGGCAGGTTTTCGGGCAGGGCGGCGAGTTCCCGGCCGGTGAAGTCGATGACGAATTTCTTGCGTTCCATCCCTTTGCCGGCGGCGGTGCGGGTGGCGATGGCCCAGCCGCCCGGCGGCCGTTCGCCGTCGGTAAAGTAATGCCAGTTCATCCGGTAGTCGAAAGAGAGCGGATTGCCGGGGGTTACCGGAGCGTCGGGAACCCAGAAAGCGACGATGTTGTCATGGATCTCCTCGTCGCTGGGGATCATGAACAGGGCCACCCGGCCCGCCCCCCATTTTCCGGTCGGCTCGATCCATAGGCTGGGGCGGTTTTCGTAGTTGCTTTCCATGTCGAGGTAGTGGTCGTAGTCCTGATCCCGCTTGATGAGGCCGAAGCCCTTGGGGTCGACGGTGGAAAAGGAGGTCACCAGCAGGGAGCGGGGGTTCACCAGCGGCCGCCAGATCCATTCCCCATAGCCCGTCTCCATCATCAACCCATCGGAATCGTGGACCTCGGGGCGGAAATCGTCCACACGCCGGATCGAGGTATTTTCCCCGTAGAAGAACATGCTGGTCATGGGGGCGATGCCGAGTTGTCTGATTCCGGTGCGGGGAAAAAGGGTGCTGCGGACATCCATGACGGTCTCTTTTCCCGGGTGGATGACGAACTCATAGGCGCCGCTCAGGCTAGGTCCGTCGAGGAGGGCGTAGACGGTGATCTGTTTGGCGTCCATGGCCGGCTTGAGGATCCAGAATTTGCGGAAGTAGGGGAACTCCTCGCCGGTGGGAAGGTAGGTGTCGATAGCCACCCCACGGGCCGAGAGGCCGTAATTCATGTTTTTGCCGACGGCGCGGAAATAGCTGGCGCCGACGAACACGGCCACCTCGTCCTGATACTCAGGGGTGTTGATGGGATGATGGATGCGGAAACCGGCAAAGCCCAGATCGCGCGGCACCATGGCCCTGACCTTGTCGCTCTTGTAGTCGAACTGGTCCCTGGAGAAGGGGACCTTGTGCACCTTGCCCTTGGCGTCGATGACATTGATGCTCACCGTGCGGTCATAATAGAGCCCGGGATGGAAGAACTGGAGGGAGAAGGGGAGTTTTTCGTCTTTCCACAGAGCCTTGTCGGGGATGAAACGGATGTCCCGCCACTGGTCGTAGTTGATCTTCATCAGCCGTTCGGGGATCTCCCCCACCGGGCTTCTGAAAGGTTTCAGTGACATGGCGCGGGCTTCGGCGACGGCGTCCTGATAGGTGAAGGGGGCCGATGAGGCCATAGCCATGGGGGCGGCCAGAAAGGTGGCTGTCAGCAGCATAAACAACCCCAAAAGCACCGTACCCGGAAACGAAGGATAGGGTCCGCAATGATGAAAGGCATTTCTCTCCGATGAAAGATCGATGGGCGATGGGGTCGGACGGGGCATGGCTTAGAGATCCTTTCCTGGTGAAAGAATGGAGGAGGTCGGCCCTCGAGCCGAACTTCCTGGACAGCGAAATGATAAATAATGATCCAAATCGGTGGCCAAAAACAAGGGGGAGAGTTCAGCCCTTCAACGGTCCTCCAGAGATTTGTCGATATCGTCCGCCTTGCCAAGGAAAATCAGCAGGTCGCTGTCCTTGATGATGTAGGAGGGGGAAGGGGCGAGAGAAAAGGAACCGGTCAGCACATCCTTGATGCCGAGGACGGTGACATGGTGTTTCCTCCTCAGTTCGAGATCGGCGAGGGTCTTGCCGAGGTAATGTTTCGGCGGGTCCGCTTCGGTGATGGTGTACTCCCCGGCCAGGGGGATATACTCGAGGATATTGGGGGTGGAGAGGCTGCGGGCGATTTTTTTGGCCATATCCTTTTCCGGGAAGATGACATCGCTTGCCCCGACCTTCATCAGAATGCGGCCGTGGTCTTCGTTGAGCGCCTTGACCAGGATGCGGGGGACCGCCATTTCCTTGAGGTAGAGGGTAATGAGGGTGGAGAGGTGCGAGCGCTCGCCGGTGGACACGACCACCGCAGTCATGTCGCCGAGCCCTTGGCCGATGAGGAATTCTTTGTTTCCCGCGTCGCCCAGAATGGCGTAACTGGCGTGATCCTGTATCCGCTGGACCTTGTCCTGATTGATGTCGATGGCGATAACCTCGTGCCCTGTTTCGTAGAGGGCCTGGGTGACATGAAAGCCAAAATTGCCCAAGCCGATGACGGCGAAGCGGGAATGTTTTTTCATACGCTGTTTCCTTTGCGGCGATGGCCGCCCGTTTTCGATGATTTATCAGCCGATCATGATGTTTTCCTGGCCGTAGCGCACCGCGTCATGGCGTGTCCGCCGGGCGATGGAGAAGGCCACGGTCAGCAGGCCGACGCGGCCGACAAACATGAGCAGGATGATGACGACCTTGGCCGCCGGCAGCAGTTGGGATGTGGCGCCCATGGAAAGACCGACGGTGGCGAAGGCGGAGACGGCCTCGAAGGTATAGACCATGTATCCGGGCAGGGTCTGCTCCGTCGCCGGCCCGGGGAGCTGAACGGTCAGCAGAGCGAAGATGGCTCCTCCGATGAGCAGCAGGGCGAGCATCACCAGCGACAGGGTTTTGGTAATCGCCTCATCAGGAATGGTGCGATGAAAGATGTTGGTGTGCGGGCTCCCTTTGAGACGGCTGTGGAGGATGGCGATGAAGAGGGCCAGGGTGGTGGTTTTGACGCCGCCGCCGGCGGAACCGGGGGAGGCGCCGATGAACATCAGAAAGGTCAGCAGGAAGAGGGTCGGCAGCCGCAGCAGGTTGAGATCGATGGTGTTGAAACCGGCGGTGCGCGCCGTGATCGACTGGAACAGGGCGGTCCACAAACCTTCGGCAAAGGGCATCTCGGCAAAGGCGGCATTGAATTCCAGCAGCCCGATCAGCAAGGCCCCGCCGGCGATGAGAATGGCCGAGGTCAACAGGACCACCTTGGAGTGGAGGGAAAGACGCTTTCTTGCCGAACCCTGGCGCCATGGCCAAAAGGCCAGCAGTTCGCGGATGACCAGAAAACCGATACCTCCCGAGACGATCAGTCCCATTATGGTGAGGTTGATCAGGGGGTGGCTGCGGTAGCCGATCAGGCTGTCGGGAAAAAGAGAAAAACCGGCGTTGCAAAAGGCTGAAATGGAATGAAACAAACTCGCATAGAGCCCCGGCCAAAAACCCAGTTGGGGAATCAGCACTGAAGAGATCATCAGGGCGCCGATTCCTTCGATGAACAGGGTCAAAAGTAAGATTTCCCGGATCAGTTCCCGCAGCGAACCAACCGGGGCGTGGAGCAGGGTTTCCTGGATCATCCACCGCCCCCTGATGCCGACCCCGATGCGCAGATAGAAGAACAGGTAGACGGAGAAGGTGGTGATGCCGATGCCGCCAAGCTGGATCAGCACCAGAACGACCATCTGTCCGAAAAGGCTGAGGCGGGTTCCGGTGTCGACGACGATGAGGCCGGTCACGCACTGGGCCGAGG
>JAAZDE010000077.1 GCA_012512925.1 Desulfuromonadaceae bacterium | reverse complement strand
CCGAGGTGGCCGGTTCCGAATTGAAATAGGGCGAGAAATGATATTGCTCGCCGAATTTAAACTCCTTCGGATGGGTGAGAAAATAGCGGAGAAACTGGCGGAGAGCAGCGAGAAGGCGCTCTTTTATGGGCAGTTCCTCAAAATTTTCCCAGGCCAGAGCGTGGAACTGCTGGTTCACTTCCCTGAACAGTTCGCGTATCAGTTCCTCTTTGCTCTTGAAATAGACAAACAGGGTGCCGCTGGCGACCCCGGCCCGCCTGGCGATAAGGGCCGTCGGCGAGGCATTGAAGCCATTTTCGGCGAACAGTTCCAGAGCGGCGCTGAGAAGGGCGGCCCGTTTGTCGACTACCTTTTTCATTTGAACTCCATATGGATTTAACGATCAAATGTTCCACGTTGGAGAGTTTATTGTCAAGAGAGAGGATGGAACTCCAAAAACCCAGGCCGCTTTATCCAAAAGTGATTTTTTCTTGGTTTTGGAAGAAAGAGACTTTAGAAGCCTGAAATGCGCCGGGGGGAAAAATCGCGGGTGGCGCGCAAATCCCCTGCCCTTTTCCAGGGCGGAAGAGAATAAGCGGGAAGCCTGGTTTTGACACCTGAAAAGGATCAGGTACCCTGTTTGATGAAGGAAAAAACCCCTGGAGGTAATCATGAGCGAACCCATGGAAACCACCCACGATCTGGCTCGCAGACATTGCCGGCCCTGCGAAGGAGGCGTCCCTCCCCTGGACCAGGAGACCGTCAGCGAACTGCTGAAGCGGCTCCCGGAATGGCAATACGCCAAGGAACGAATCTTCAAAACGTTCACATTCAAGAATCATTATCAAACAATGGCCTTTGTGAACGCCATCGCCTGGATTTCCCACCGGGAAAATCACCACCCCGAACTGGAGGTGGGCTATAACACCTGCCAGGTCCGCTATTATACCCAGGCCATCGGCGGCCTGTCGGAGAATGATTTCATCTGCGCGGCGAAGGTCGAAAAACTGATGTCCTTGGGGGAATGAATCATTCGGGCTAAAGGCAAAACCAGGTGGCCCCGAGCCGGAAACCGGTTTGCCGTCACGACCCTTTTTGGTCCTCAAGAGGTTTTCCGCGATAGGTCTCTATCAGAGCGCCGAGGCGCTCGGAATCGACCAGGCGCCGGAACAAAGGGACGGCATCCTCACCAAAAACCCCGGCGCTCTCTGCAAAGGTGGGACGGCCTTCCTCGGCGAAAAATATGCCCAGAGGGAGCCTGTCGCTTTCAGCGGCCCGCTGAAACGCCATGGCGCGATCGCTCACGTCATGAGCGTCCTCGAGGTAATAGGTCTTCTCCTTGAACCAGGCGAAGGTATTGACGCGGTTGAAAGTCACGCACGGCTGGAAGATGTCGACCAGGGCATAGCCTCTATGCAGGATGGCCTTTTTAATAATGGCCGTGGTCCCGGGGATGTCGCCGGCGAAGGCTCTGGCCACAAAGGAGGCATTGAGGGAGAGGGCCAGCGTCAGCGGGTTGATCGGGTCGCTGGCCACGCCATGAACCTGTACGGGGGTCTGAAAGCCCCTCCGGCTGGTGGGTGAAGCCTGTCCTTTGGTGAGGCCGTACACCATGTTGTCATGAATGATGTTGGTGATATTGGGATTTCGGCGAATCGCATGGATGAAATGGTTGCCCCCTTCGCCGTACATGTCGCCGTCCCCGCTTTCGGCAATCACCGTCAAACTGGGGTTGACCGATTTGATGGCCGTGGCCACGGGGAGGGCACGGCCATGGAGACCATTGAAAAAATTGGCGGCCAGGTAATGAGGGAGTTTCGCCGCCTGCCCGATGCCGGAAACCAGGACCACCTCCCGCGGCAGGAGATCCAGATCGGCCAGCGCGTCCTTGACCGCCCGAAGAATGGCAAAATTACCGCATCCCGGGCACCAGGCGATGTCTTGTCCGTCCAGATCAAAAGGATTCCCGCTCATTCGACCTCCTCCCCTGGCAGAATCTTCCGGAGACCGGCCCGCACCTCCTCGATCGAAAACATCAGGCCGTTGTATTTGAGAATGCGGTGTTGCCAGTCGATCCCCCAGCACTGCCTAAGCAGCTCTCCGAATTGCCCGGTGGCGTTGCCTTCGAGCAGGATGCGGCAATCGGCCTGTTCAAGCCGCCGCCGCATTTCTTCGGGCAGAGGGAAAACCTGCCTGAAGTGCAGCACCGCCAGATCCCTCCGGCCCAGACCGGCTACCGCTTCCCGGGCAATTTCCAGGGCCGTGCCCCAACAGACCACGACGTTGGGCGCCTCTTCAGGACCGATCCATTCGGCGGAAAGGGCTTTTTCCGCCACAAGAGACAGTTTGCGGAGGCGCTTATCAACCATCCTCACCCGCAGATCCAGATCTTCGGTTATGTGGCCGCTCTCGTCATGTTCGTCGCTGTCCACCCCGACCAGCCCTTCCCCCCATCCGGGGATGCCCCGGGGGGAAACGCCGCTTTCCGTAATGGCATATCTGCCATATTCCGGCCCTGTCTGGACAATGGCGGCTTCCGCCGGCGCGGCGGGCAGCGGCAGGTCATCCACGTCGTAACGCGAATCCATCAGGTACTGATCGGTGAGGAGGATCACCGGAACCTGGAAGGCATCGGCCAGATGAAAGGCCTCCCGCGCCAGGGCGTAAGCCTGTTCGAGATTGCCGGGAGCCAGCAGAACCCGCGGGAATTCCCCGTGCCCGCCGTAAAGGGCGAGATTGAGGTCGCCCTGTTCGGTCCGGGTGGGCAGTCCCGTGGCCGGCCCGGGACGTTGAGCGAGGTGCACGACCATGGGGGTTTCCGTCATGCCGGAAAGACTCACGGCCTCGGTCATCAGATCAAAACCGCCGCCCGAGGTGGTGGTCATCCCCCGCGCCCCGGCGTACCAGGCGCCGAGAACCATGTTGGCCGCGCTGATCTCATCCTCCGCCTGTTCGACAATGATTCCGAAATCCCGGCCATGCTTGGCCAGAAAAACCAAAACACCGGTGGAAGGGGACATGGGATAGGCGGAGACAAAATTGCACCCCCCGGCAATGGCCCCCAGGGAAACGGCTTCGGTTCCGTTGATGGACAGCCTCCCCCGCCTGTCGCCGAGCGGCGGCAGTTCGAGGGAAACCTGACCGGAGCGCTTCAGTTCCTGGCCGAGTTTCATGCCGATTTCCGCCGCGGCCAGGTTGCTATCAACAACTTGCGGCTTTTTGCCTGAGAAAAACCGCCGGATGACCCCGGCGATGGTCTCCCGGCGACCGCTGAGAATCCCCCAGAGAATGCCGGCGGAAATGGTGTTGACAAAAAGGGATTCTCCGGCATCCTTGGCAAGTTTCCGCAGGGGAATGTCGATAGAACGCCAGCCCTCCCCCACCGGAACGCCATCGCCGAGAACGTAAGTTTCCGGCTGAAGGCGTTTTGCCAGATGGCGAACGGCTTTTTCGTCGAAGGCGACACAGATATCGGTGCGGTCGGACCACGCCCTGACCGGACGGCCGCTGACACGCAGCAGGCTGGAATTGCTGCCGCCGCGAATCCGCGACATGAATTCCTGGCCGGAAAAAACATAATATCCCTCCTGCCGAAACGCCTCGCTCAGCAGCGACTCAACGGCCTGCACACCCTGGCCCGCTTCCCCGGCCAACACCACCGCCAGTTCTCCTCTTTCAGCGCGAGGCTTGCCATTCATTTCCAATTCTCCTTGCCGAGTTCATGCGAGCGGGCGGAGTCGTCAAAAAATTCCCGTATTTTATTGAATTCCTTGGGATTTTTAAAATGACTAATTTTTCCAGCGAGCGACGACCGACCGATACTTTTGGTGGATTATTTTTTCATCGAACTCGCGGAATTCCTCCAGCATCGCCGTTTGTTCCGTTTCGGAAAAATATTTCTCCGACTCCGGGAAAAAACGATGATCCTCCTTGTCGATATGCTGCCGATAAAGAGCAACCAGGGCGTTGAGTTTATCCAGGATTACATCGAGAACTTCCTCTCCTTCCCGGTATCTTTCCTGGGCTTCTGCGATAGCTTCAACTGTTTTTCTGCTGAGTTCGTGTTCCTGGAGAAGTTCATTCAATAATTCGGATTCCGAATTGGTCATATTTTTTTTGGCGCATTCCCGGAAATAGATATCCTCTTCTTTACCATGATGGGTCCTGTCCGCATAGGTGGTCATAAAATCGACAAACGCATCGATGAAAGGCATCTCAACTTTGTTGGATTTTCTGCTCTCCGAAATTTTTTGTTTAGTAATTTCCATCATTTTTTCCATTAACCTGTGTTCGATCATCAAAGGTCCTCGAGGCTTCATCGCAACTCACTCCTCTTTTTTTTCCTTGGCGTCCGATTACGAATCAAGATTGGGGCAAGGGGCCGGGTCGATACGACCGGCAGACGCGCCCTTGTCCTGAATCCGGTTTAATTCAGTATACCATACCGCCCCATGATGCCTCTCATCCGGACAGCCATTGCCAAAACGGCGAAAAGAGCTGGTCCCGTCTGATCGGAAAGGCCGGCTGTGGAGATAAGGTGAAAAGCCATCATGGTGGCGCCGCCAGCCCTTTGCTCCGAAGATTTAATAAAAAATCCAAGTCGTCAAAAATCTTTTCCAGGTTTTCCTTGAGCAGCCTTTGCATTCTTGACCTTGGAATCCGTGAGTGAAACAATCCTGATGGACCCTTTTGGGGACAAAGGTCGGGAGACAGAGAAAACCAGAAAGAATAAAAAAAAACCTTCCATTGCTGGAAGGTTTCCGGATCATCGGGGATGATCCTGGATTTGCAAATGGTGCCCGGGACCGGACTTGAACCGGTACAGCACTCAGTGCCGAGGGATTTTAAGTCCCTTGCGTCTGCCAATTCCGCCACCCGGGCTTATGGGATTCTTTAATAGCCGATTCGGAACGGAAGTGTCAATGAATTTTGAACCTTCCGCTGTTCCTCCAGGGAGTCGTCAAATGTCCGAAGATATTCAAAAATGCCCCCACTGCGGAAAAACGGTCAAAGTCTTCCGCAACCCCGTCCCCACCGTCGATATCATCATCGCCATAGATGAGCAGATCGTTCTCATCGAACGCCGCAATCCCCCTTTAGGCTGGGCGCTCCCCGGAGGTTTCGTCGACTACGGGGAGTCTCTGGAAGACGCCGCCAGACGGGAGGCCGAGGAGGAAACCGGGCTTCTGCTCACCGATCTGCGCCAGTTCGGGGCCTATTCCGATCCCGGAAGGGACCCCCGCCAGCACACCATTTCGGTGGTCTTCACGGCGCGGAGTGAAGGGAAACCCAAAGGAGGCGACGACGCTCTTGCCGCCGGTCTATTTCCTCTGGACCAACTGCCGGCGCCCCTCTGTTTCGATCACGCCCAGATCCTCGCCGATTACCGGAAATCACTTTCAGCGGCGGTGACTGAGGACCGATGATTGGCGATGGGTGCCTATCTGCGGAAGGTCCAGGCGTCACTGTCGTACCTCATCCGCTGCAGATCCACCGCCTCCGCCATCTCTGACGCAGTGATTTCGCTGTCCTGCAGACAGACATTCCACAACATCTCAATCACTTCCACAAGGATCCGCCGCAGTTCATCGGCTGTCACCGTGCGCGAAGCAAACCGGTTGATCCAGCCGACTGTCTCTTCCAGGGAAAAGGCATTTTCCTCATCGCAATCCGTTGCGGAGGGACTCAAGGCTCCTGTCAGAAGCTTCGTATCCATCCCCAGCGGCAGGGAACCATGCTGAAGGAAGTAGCCGTGCCGGCGGGTCTGGGCGCTGCCGGTCACCTTGCATCCGGCGACGGTCAGTTCATAGAGGGATGGGGAATGAAAACAGACGCTATGGCGGAAATCATTAGTTGAAACAGGTACTTTTCCGCGACCGGAGGCCAGCCGGGCGGGGATTCCGAAACGGAGCAGGGCCTCGCGGAGAACCTCGGCGATGACCCGGTAATTGCCCTGGATGCCTCCCGGAAAGATGGCGTTTTTTTCCGGAGAAATCACCGCATAGGTCAGTTCGTCGTCATGAAGGACGGAACGCCCTCCGGTGATGCGCCGCACCAGGCCTATCCCCTTGTTACGGCAGAAATCGATATTGACCGAGCGGCCGACGGACTGGGCGTAGCCCAGACTGAGGGTCGGCCGGTCCCATTGGTAGAAACGGATCAGGGGTGCGCTCCGCCCCTGCCGCAGTGACTCCAGGAGAACCTCGTCCAGAGCCATATTGAGCGACCCCGGCAAAGCTCCGGAAACGATCAGACGCCAGGTGGACCTGGCCATGGGAGCAGTGGGATTCAGCCGCGGAACCTTTCCAGGAAGCCGGTGTCGAAATTACCCTCCTGGAACTCGCGGCTGCTCATGATGCGTTGATGGAAGGGGATGGTGGTCTTGATCCCTTCGATGATGTATTCGTCCAGGGCCCTGGCCATGCGGCGGATCGCTTCCTCCCGGTTATCGGCATGAACGATCAGTTTGGCGATCATGGAGTCGTAGTGGGGCAGCACGGTATATTGATCGTAGACCGCGCTGTCCACCCGCACTCCCAGTCCGCCAGGGGGGTGGTAGCCGTCGATCTTTCCGGGGGAGGGGGTGAAACGGTCGGGATCCTCGGCATTGATGCGGCATTCGATGGCATGTCCGCTGATGCGGATATCGGCTTGACGGTAGCGCAGGGAATGACCGGCGGCCGAATAGATCTGTTCGCGGATGATATCCACCCCGGTCACCATTTCCGTCACCGGATGCTCCACCTGGACGCGGGTGTTCATCTCCATGAAATAGAAATTCCTGTCGTCATCCACCAGAAATTCAGCGGTGCCGACGCTCGTGTAATTGACGGCCCGGGCGGCCGATACCGCTGCGGCGCCCATCCTCTCCCGCAGTTCAGGAGTCATGATGGGGCAAGGGGATTCCTCGATCAATTTCTGATGGCGGCGCTGGATGGAACAGTCCCTCTCGCCGAGATGGATCACGTTGCCGTGCCGGTCGGCCAGCAGCTGAATCTCCACATGGCGCGGCCGCAGGCAGTACTTCTCGATATAGACCTCCGGGTTGCCGAAACCGGCCTGGGCTTCGGAACGGGCGGCGGCGAAGGCATTGGGCAGGGAGGCCGGGGAATGAACCACCTTCATTCCCCTTCCACCACCGCCGGCGGTAGCCTTGATGATCACTGGATAGCCGATCTCCGCCGCGACCTTCTTGGCATCCTCCGCCGTGCGCACGGCCTCGGTGGTCCCGGGAAGAATCGGCACCCCGACCCCGGTCACCGTCTGCCGGGCGCGGATCTTGTCTCCCATGAGGCGCATATTTTCAGGAGTCGGGCCGATAAAGGTAAGCCCGCACTGGTTGCAGATCTCGGCGAAATCGGCGTTTTCGGCCAGAAAGCCGTAACCGGGGTGAATGGCGTCGGCGTCGGTCACCTCGGCGGCGCTGATAATCGATTTGATGTTCAGATAGCTGGCGGCACTGATGGCCGGCCCGATGCAGATGCTTTCGTCCGCCAGTTTGACATGGAGGGCCTCGGAATCCACATCCGAATGGACCGCCACCGTCTGGATGCCGAGTTCCTTGCAGGCTCTGATGATCCGGAGGGCGATCTCCCCCCGATTGGCAATCAATATCTTATGAAACATCGGTATCCCTCTCTGGTTGAGATCACGGTTTGCACCGTTGCACCATCCTGAACCCCGTCAAGGGAATCACCTAGAGACGTTCCACCAGGAAAAGGACCTCACCGTATTCCACCGGCTGGGAATTCTCCTTGAGAACCTCCTTGATGCGGCATTTGAAATCGGCCTCGATCTCATTCATCAGTTTCATCGCTTCGACGATGCACAGGATCTGACCTTTTTCGACGACGCTCCCCACTTCGACATAAGGCTCGGAATCAGGAGAGGGCGCCCGGTAAAAGGTGCCGACGATCGGTGATTTGATCTCTTCCAGCTTCTCGCCCGCCTCTTCCTTGGCCACCGCGGTTTCACTGGCGCCCATGGGGGTCGACGAAGATTGGGCGACGGAACCAGGCGAAGAAGCCGGAACCGGTGGAGGCGGACAAAAGGTCCCCGCCGGAGCGGACTGCACAGCCGGTTGGGCGAAACGGCGGATGGTGACCTTCTTGTCCCCTTCTTCCATCTCGAATTCGGTGATATCGGACTCAATGATCATTTTGATCAGATTGCGCAGTTCTTTGGTATCCATCAGGGGAATCTCCTCATTAGGACGGCGGAAAAGTTTTTTTTCAGTTGGGCCGGCCGCTTATCCGGCGAATGAACGATAGCTCTTGGGGATGGTGGTCAGAAGTTCACAGCCGTCAGCGGTGACGACAACCATATCCTCGATCCGGATTCCTCCCAGGCCAAAGATGTAAATTCCCGGTTCGATGGTGACCACCATGCCCTCCACGGCGACATCCTCGGATCGGGGCGACAACACGGGGAATTCATGGACTTCCAGCCCCACCCCATGCCCCAGCCCATGGCCGAAGAATTCCCCGAAGCCGTGCGATCGGATATGTTCCCTGGCGACGGCATCCACCTCCTTCAGGGATTTTCCCGGCTCGAGACACTTCACGGCCAGATCGTGGGCCGTGAGGACCACATCATAGGCCTGCATCAAACGTTCAGGGGGGCGCCCCAGCCCCACTGTGACGGTTTCATCAGAATGGTAACCGTGCCGGCGGATACCAAAATCGATGGTAATCATCTCGTCGGCGCCGAGAATCTTTTCGGAGGCGAGGCCATGGGGCATGGCTCCGCGCTCCCCCGAGGCGACGATGAAATCGAAGGCCTTTTCTTCTCCACCCCGCCGCTTCAGGGCGAATTCCAACTCCAGAGCCAACCGCCGTTCGGAAATCCCCGGCCGGATCATAGCCTGGATTTCCTCAAAAGCCTCGGCGTTGAGAAGCGCGGCGGCGCGGATTATTTCGACCTCCCGGCTGCTTTTGACTCCTCTCAGCGGGCGGATCTCACTTCCCAGCGGCACCCATTCCAAATCCGGAGCGCTCTGGCAACGCAGTTTTTCCAGGCGGGAAAAAACCAGATGATCCGCCTCGAAACCGACCTTACGGAAACCCCTCTCCCGCAAACCAGCAACGGCCCCTTCCACCATGGTCCGGTATTCCACTACATGATCGGCCTCGACCTCGCGTCGGGCCTGGGTGGTATAGCGGGAATCGGTCAAAAAGAACGACCCCTGGCGGTCCACAATCAACGCCCCCTCGCTCCCCGAAAAACCACAGAGATAACGGATGTTCGCGGCATGGGTAAAAAGAACGGCATCGAGCTCCCGCTGGTCGAGGACCCTCCGTATTTTTTCAAGACGCTCCGCCATCATGAGGTCATCGTACCCTTTTTCAGAAGGGCCACCAGCCCGGAGAGAGCCATCAGATAGCTTTGCGGACCGAATCCGCAGACCTGCCCGACCGCCACGGGGGCCAGATAGGAATGGGCGCGAAAAGACTCGCGGGCGTGAATATTGGAAAGATGGACCTCGGCGGTGGGAATCGCCACTCCGGTCACGGCGTCCCGAAGAGCAATGCTGGTATGGGTGAAGGCCCCCGGATTGATGATGATCCCCGCCGTGCCGTCGGCGGCCGCGGCGTGTATCCGGTCCAGAATCTCCCCCTCATGGTTGGATTGGAAGAAGGACAGGGAAACCTGAAGACCCTGCGCCAGCAGCGCCAGTTCCTTTTCGATCCCTTCCAGGGTCGTTCCCCCGTAGATACCGGGTTCGCGGCGGCCCAGAAGATTGAGGTTGGGACCGTTGATTACGAGAATCTTCATGAAAAAAAACCTATCTTCAACTGAGCGCCTCGAGAATCTTGATCCGGTCGCGGCTCAGCAGATAGCGGGCCTTGCCCAGATTCCCCCGGTCGTTGATGGCCAGGGCGACAAAATAGTTTTCATCCAGGGTGCGGACCAGAATATGGAATGACTGGGTTTTGAGGGAGACCTCCTCGAGGCCCCCAAGGTTGAGAAGTACGACAGCCTTTTTGACCTCCTTCAGCGCACTGACCAGTTCCACGGCCACCAGCCCCAGGTTGAGCCCCCCTTCCGGTTTTACATACTGGTCGATGGGAATGCCGTCATAACCGATGAGAATGGCGCCCACCCCTCCTTCCGTCTCTTCGACCAGGGGCTGCAAAATTTTTTTAAACATGACCTTTCCTCTTTCTGATTGCCATCAGCCACCGATGGAGTTCCGCCAGTGTCTCGTCCTGAGAAGACTTTTCCTCTCCCATCGGTTCAGCCTGGACGGCAATGTTTCCGGCCGACAGATTCGGTCCCAGGGAGGAATTGGGCGAAAGGTTTTCCATTCGCCTGAGTTCCTCGCTTAGCTCGGCAACGCGGGTTTGCAGTTGTGGATTCATGGGGGCGGCGCGAAGCAGTTTCCGGTAGATAGCCAGCCCTTGCGAAAGGTGGCCCTGCCTGATGAATATTTCCGCCAGGGTCGGTGTGATAAATGGGGTTTCCGAGGACGACAAGGCTTTTTCCTTTGATCTTTTATCCCTGCTGAGGGCCGATTTTACCGACAAATGTCATTTAAAGCAAATCCTCAAAACCGACCCGCTCCTTCCGGCCTTTTTATCGTGATCTCAGGCCATCCAGTATGGCGGCAAAAAATTTTTCGGGATTTGAAATCTCCTCGATGCCATACTCCCCTATTTTCCGGTTGAAAACAAATCGAAGAATACCCTGCTGGCTTTTTTTGTCATGCCCCATGACGTCAAGAAATCGTTGCAGGGGGTAGGCAGGCGGCATAACAGGGAGATGGAAGGCTTTCAGAAGACGGACCAGCCGTTCCACATCCATCGCAGTGCAATAGCCCCGCTGAAAAGATGCCAGAGCGGCCACATGCATGCCGATAGCCACCGCCTCGCCATGGCGGTAGGCACCGTATCCGGCCAGGTTTTCCACAGCGTGGCCGAAGGTGTGGCCATAGTTGAGGACAACCCGGAGGCCACCTTCCTTTTCATCCCGGCCGACAATCTCGGCCTTGATCCGGCAGGACTGACGGATGGCGGCTACCAGCGCCTCGGTCTCCATTCGGGTCAAAGCTTCAACATGCTCTTCCAGCCAGGAGAAAAAATCACCGTCCCAGATCATTCCATATTTGACGATCTCGGCCATGCCGGCGGAAAACTCACGGGCAGGAAGGGTTTTAAGGGTCTCCACATCGATATGGACCAGGCCCGGTTGATGAAAGGCGCCGATCAGATTCTTGCCCAGGGGATGGTTGATCCCCGTTTTTCCCCCAACCGAGCTGTCCACCTGGGACAGAAGCGTTGTCGGAACCTGGGCATAGCGGATGCCCCGCATAAAGGTGGCGGCGGCAAACCCGGCGATATCCCCAACCACCCCTCCCCCCAGGGCGACCAAGGCGGACCCCCGATCAAAGCCGGCTTCGATCAGATGATCGTAGATGGTGGTCACGGTTGCCTGATTTTTATACTGTTCACCGTCGGGGAGCACGATCGTACGGCATTCAATCCCCGCCCGGCGCAGGTTTTCTTCAACACGGCCTCCATAAAGGGGATAAACGGTGGTATTGGTCACCAGCGCCAGGCGTCCGGTGAATCCCCTGGAAACCAGGATATCTGCCAAGGAATCAAGAATGCCGCAGCCAATGAAGATCGGATAACTCTGTTCCCCCAGGGAAACGGTCAATTCCGGCTCCAATGAACCCTCCCCTTTTTCCAGTTCGGCGATGATCCGAGCCACCGTATCCCGGGGTGTCAGGCCATCGGTGTCGATGATCAGGTCGGCCTCCCTGTAGAAAGGTTCCCGAACCTCCAGAAGGGACTGCAGCTTGGCCCAACCTTCGTCACTGCGATCGGCCAGAGGTCGGGCCTCGGAAACGGCCATCCGTTTCACCAGGGTTTCCAGACCGGCCCGCAGATAGATGGTCCGGCCCATTTTTTTAAGGATTTCCCGATTGACGCCCCGTTTTATGATCCCGCCGCCGGTGGCGATCACCGCGCCACGAATGGAACCCAGTTCCCGCAAAGCATTGCTTTCGAGATTGCGGAAGGCTTCTTCCCCATCCGAGGCGAAAATTTCCCGTATTGTTCGCCCCTGGTCAACCTCGATTCGGGCGTCGAGATCGATAAAGTCGCACCCGCAACGACGGGACAGTTCCCGCCCCACTGTGCTTTTTCCCGCCGCCATGAATCCCAGGAGAATGATATTGTTAAAGTTTTTCCACATAGTTACGGTAGGCCGCCAGGTTGGCGGTCAATTCCTCCATGGAATCCCCGCCGAACTTTTCCAGAACCGCCTGAGCGATTTCAATCGCCACCACCGCTTCGGCGGTGACCGCAGCGGCCGGGACGGCGCAGACATCGGAGCGCTCGACGGAGGCCTCATGGACCTCACGGGTCGCGAAATCGACTGTTTGAAGGGGACGATACAATGTCGGAATGGGCTTCATCGCGCCGCGGATCACGACCGGCTCACCGCTGGTCATGCCCCCCTCCACACCTCCGGCACGGTTGGAAAAACGGCAAAACTGTTTGTCGCGGTAGCCGATCTCGTCATGGACCTGCGAACCGGGGAGCCTGGCGGCGCCAAACCCGAGGCCAATTTCCACCCCCTTAAAGGCCTGGATACTCATTACCGCGGCGGCCAGGCGGGTATCCAGCTTTCGGTCCCAATGCACATGACTGCCGAGGCCGACGGGGGCGCCAAGGACGATAACCTCGACGATCCCCCCCAGGGAATCGCCGGCGGCTTTGGCGGCATCGATCCGTTCCTTCATGGCTGCTTCGGCAACGCCATCGTACGTGCCGCAACTGGACCTTTCCGCAAGTTCACCCTTTTCCCGATAATCCAGCGGCAGATCTGCCGCAGCGACTCCGCCAATCTCAACCACATAGGCAACCGTGTCGATGCCGAGGCAACGGAGAAAGTCCCGGCAAATCCCCCCCACCGCCACTCGAATGGCGGTTTCGCGGGCGCTGGAACGCTCCAGGATATTGCGCATATCCCGCTGCCGGTATTTGATCGCGCCGTTCAGGTCGGCATGCCCGGGGCGGGGATGACGGACCTCGATCCCTTGCCGGCGATCCTCAGGGCGACTCGACATGATCTTTTCCCAGTTCTCCCAATCCCGGTTTTCAATCTGGAGGGCGATGGGGGAGCCGAGGGTCTTCCCCCAACGGACCCCGGAAAGGAACCGGACCCGGTCCCGCTCGATCTTCATCCGTCCGCCGCGCCCATATCCCTGCTGACGCCGCGCCAGATAGGCGTTGATTGCTTCTTCATCGACGACGAAGTTGGCCGGCAACCCCTCGACGATGGCGGTCAAGCAGGGGCCATGGGATTCTCCGGCCGTCAGGTATCTCAACATCGGCAGCTCCCGATCACACCCAATTTGAACAGAAAAGGACAGGCACTGGCCTGTCCTTTCGGAGAATACCCGTTTTCAGGGGTGAATTTCAATTTAAAACCCTAATCTTGCACCGATTTATTCCAGGATCTTGGGGGTGATGAAAACCAGCAGTTCGCGCCGGTCGTTGGTTTTATTGGTCGATTTAAAAAGATGGCCCAGCACGGGGATGTTCATCAACACAGGCACCCCGGTGGAGGAAAAGCTTTCGGATTCCACAAAAATGCCGCCGATCACCGTGGTTTCGCCATCCCTGACCAGAACCTTGGTCCTGGCCTCTTTCTTATCGATGGAAGGGGCCGTGGCCAGATCGGGGGATTGAATGGAAGGCTGGTTGTTGGTGGCCTCGATATCCATGATGACGGAATTGTCGGGATTGATGATGGGGGTCACCTTCAGTTCCAGGTTGGCGTCGACGAATTCGGTCTTGGTGCCCTCGTCGCTGACCGTCTGATAGGGGATACTGGTGCCCTGGGAGATGGTCGCTTCCTCGCCGTTGAGGGTCACCACCCTCGGTTTGGAGATGATGCGGGCATTGCCTGCCGTTTCTGCGGCGGCAATCCGCATATCGATGACCGTATTACTTAAACCACTGTAGCTGAAAAGGGATCCCAATCCGGAAAAATTGGAAGACGCAGCAACGGCGGCCGGTGGAATCAACAGACTGCCGCCGAGACCGACATTGGAGATGCTGTGATCACTGGCGTTGGTGATGCCCCACTTGAGACCCAGGTCCCGGCTGAAATTGGAGCTGACTTCGACGATGCGGGCTTCGATCATGACCTGTCTGACGGGAGAGTCAATCATGCTGATAAGCCCCCGGATGGCCTCGACGGAAGAAGGAACATCGATGATGATCAACTGCTTGTTGCTTTTATCCAGATTGTATTTGCCACGGTCGGTCAACCGATCCTTGACCGGCTTCTCCAAAGATTCGAGAGGAGCATAACTCACCGGAATGGCCACAGTGATGAGATCCTCGAGTTTTTCTTTGGTTCGCGTCGCGGTCAGCCGCGCCTCGTCCATCTCGGCGATCTTCTTTCGAGGGAGAATGCGGACGATGTTGCCGTCCTGCAGTTTGCCGAGTTCCTTCATTTCCAGAACCAGATCGAAGGCCTGATCCCAGGGGAC
Organism: Desulfuromonadaceae bacterium; assembly: GCA_012512925.1. Lineage (GTDB taxonomy): Bacteria > Desulfobacterota > Desulfuromonadia > Desulfuromonadales > JAAYDE01 > JAAYDE01. The sequence continues at coordinate 8,933 of JAAZDE010000077.1, read as the reverse complement.
ATCGATCAGGCGCAGGCTGAGACTCCCTTTGACTTCCTCACCGAGAACCAGATTTAGGTTGCTGACCTCGCCGAGCAACTGGAAGATCTTGCGGATGTCGGCATCTTCGAAAACCAGGGAGACCTTGGTACCGGTGTAGCGGCCTTGCCTCCTGCCGGCCTCGAGATCGGCCGCAACGGAGTGGTTGGCTTCGCCGGGGGCCGCTTCCGCCACCTCAATGGCATGGCGAACCGTCGCCACCGGTCTGCTTTTCGCGGCAGGCAGGGGAACGGACTTGATCTCGATATCGTCGGCGGCACCATTCCTGTCAGCGTAATTTCCGTTTTCCACGGCAAAGACGAGGGTGGTTCCGCTCATGGTCAAATCCATGGGAACCACTTCCTTCAGTTCGGCCGCAAAGCGAACCTCTTCGGAATTTCCCCGCACCACGGTGTAGGGAGTGATCATTCTGACCGCGCTGGGAAAGGAGGAACTGTCAAAGGAGCGGCGGAAGCGTTGAGAAAGATGGGCGTTCTTCACTCCGAAGCGGACGATATTCCCCATCCTGTCAAGGGGAATCAACTCTCCGGGCCGGGACAGGGTAACGGTAAAAAGGGATTTTCCGTTGCTGACCAGAAAGTCCATGGCCTCGATGGAGATGGGTCCTCCCGCAACCGCAGCCTGGACCGGAGTTGCCTGAACGGGAGGAGCATCCGCCGCGGTTTCCCAGGAAACGACAACGCCGTCTCCGGTTTTGGCGACCTGGTAGGAAGGAAGAACAACCCCGGAACCATCGAACACAAATCGGGTCTTTTCGCTGTCAGTGCCGACGCGAAGGATCGTGAATCCCTCTCCCAACGGAAACCGCTGCTGGCCGAAAACCGGACGGGCACCATAGAGATCGACCACCAGGCGCGGCGGATCGTCCATGGTAAAATAACGCAATTTCTTAACCAGCCCGTCGGTGGCGATTACCGCCCGCCCCTGGCCGATGTCAACCGAACCAATCCTGCGGGGAACAACAGGGGAGGTGCCCACCTCGGTCTGGTTGATGGCCCCCACAATCGGCTCTTTGGCAAGTTCTGCCTGGACAACCGCCCCTTCGGCATTAGCGGCGCCGCAGGAAGGGACCCCGACCAAAAAGGGCCCCAGCATAGCAGCCAAGCCGAGACAAAGAACAAACCTCTCTCCCAATTTCGACAAGAATCCAGTCGCCATTTTAAATTAACTCCTTCTTCGTTATAGGGAGCGGAATCTTTTGATTGACAATCCGGGACGTACCCCCGAAATCATAGATTTTTTCCCGAATGAGGATCTCCTCGCGGGTGATCTCGGTCACCACGCCATCATTCTGGCCGACCTTGACCCCTCTCTTCAGGATATGAGACTTTCCGTCAGGGGCCACGACCATGGCCCGCGGCTCCCCTTTGCCCCAAACTACGGCAATGATTCGCAACTGGTTCAAGGCATATTTCTGCAGAGGGGTTTCCGGGGTGGAGGGCTTCCGGACCGATTTCTCCATTTCCATCAACGATTGGAAAGGGTCCCTCTTGCCGTCAGGATTATAGACAAACCCCTTGCCATCCTCCTTCGCCGCCTCCTCAGCTGCCGGGGTTTCGACTGTTTTCCCTGGCGGCGTCTTAACTTTCTGTCTGACGGCGGTAGGCTTCGGGGCCTGGACCGGCGGCGCCTCCTGACCGCAACCGGAAGCCAACAGGGTCAGAAAAATCGAAATTGAAACAACCATATGAAATCGGGAGATCATTGTCTATCTCCTTCCTTTGGCCGAAGGGCGTTTTTTCCCCGCGGAGGCTTTTGCGACCGCCTCCGCATCCAGAAAACGGTAGGTCGTGGCCAGACAGTCCACACCCAAAACCGTTACCCCTCCGGCAACCTTCGGTTTTCCCATCTTCAGGTTGCCGACATTGACAATGCGGGACAGATTTCCCACATCGGAGAAAAAGGAAGCTACCTGATGATAATTCCCGACCAGGGAAAGCTCTACGGGAACGGCAGCGTAAAAGCCCTGGGGTTGTTCGGCCCCCGGCTTGAATTTGAGAACATCGAGACCGTTATCCTTGGCCAAAGCGGCCACCGTCGTCAGCAGAGTCGGTATTTCCTTTTGATTCGGCAGTTCGGTAAGGGCTTCGTCGAGACGCTGCTGCATCCGCTCGAACTGCATTTGATAGGTTTTCAGATTTGCGGCCATCTTCCTGTCCTCGTTCAGCTTGGCTTGGAGTGAAATCCTCCTTCTCTCCAACTGATCGAGCTCCTCGATCGCCGGAGCGTAAAGGAAAAAATAGAACAGGGATGAAATCCCGATCACGAGGACGGCCAAAATCCCGATCCGCTGATAAAGGGGAAGTTTCAACAACTTTTCCAGGCGTGGATTCATAACCTTTTTCCCTTACTTTGACGAGGAGAGTGGTAAAGTCGCGGGGGGTTCCTGGATCCGGCAGGAGGCCTTGAATTTCTGCAGCTTCATTCCCCTGCCACTGCTTTGCTCCGTCACGGACAACTCGACATTCTGATAATATGGAGACGCTTCGAGGCGTTGCAGGAAAGACGCGACGCTCTGCTCGTTCAGACCGACCCCTTCGATGTTGATGACGCCATTCGATTCGGCAAAGGAGATCAACCACAGCTTATCGTTGACCGCGGTGGACAGTTCGTCCAGCATACGGGCCGGCCCCGACTTGTTTTCCTTGAGTTTCTGCAGAACATTCAGCTTACCCTCCAGTTCTTTCTGCAGCTTTTTGAATTCAGCGATCTTCCCCAACGTCTTTTGAAGACTTCTGATTTCTTTTTCGGTCGTCTCAATGGCGGTTTTTTCCGAATTGATCTTCATCATGGTGAAGGCATAGAGCCCGCCGCAACCCAGCAGTACAATGACCAACGCCAAGGCAGTGATAAGCAGCTGATCGCGAATTCGTTCCTTCTTCTGCAGATCTCGGACAGGTAAAAGATTGATTCGTATCATTTGTCGCCCACCCTTCTCATGGCCAAACCGGTCGCAACGGCGAAAAAGGGACTGATGGAACGGATGTATTCGGGATCGAAGCGTCCCTCATCAAGCTTGATTCTGGCAAAGGGATCCAGCATCCTGACCGGTATTCCCAGAAGATTCTCGAGGGCCTTGGAGACGCGGGGATTGACGCTGACCCCGCCACTTATGAATACCTTTCCGACCTGATCGTCGGCCGAGGTCGCCGAAAAGAAATCCAGGGACCTCTGGACCTCGAGGCAAAGATTGTCAATGGCCCGATCGACCACTTTCTGTGCGGCGACGGGATCGACGCCTCCAACCTTCTCGCCAAGTTTGACCTTCTCCGCCTCTTCGCCACTCAAGCCAAGGTTTTTCTGCAGTTCATCGTTGATCAGGTTGCCGCCCACCTGAAGATCACGGGTGAACACCGACATTCCCTCCTGGACCACATTCACATTCATAGCACTGGCGCCGATATTGATCAGTGCAATGATCTCCTCTCCAGAAACACCGTAGTTCTCTTCGTAGGAATTCTCCAGAGCAAAAGAATCGACATCGATAACCTGCAACACCATACCTATCTCATTGAACATCATGACGTAATCATTGATGACATCTTTTTTCGCCGCGACAAGAAGAATATTCATCTGGGTCGAGTCGTTTTTGGATGGCCCAAGAATTTGATAATCGATATTCACATCAGACATTTCGAATGGAATATATTGTTCGGCCTCCCACTGTATTGTCGAATCAAGCTCATCCGCCGACATGATCGGCAGAAGAATTTTTCTAATAATAACCGAACTTCCAGTAATTGATGAAGCCACATTTTTTGTTTTAATTTTGCTTACTTTTAAAAGACCATTGATAGCCTCTACTATCGAAATGGATTCCATAATCGTATTATCAACAATAGCTTCTGAAGGAATCGAAGCCATGCCGATATTCTCCAGATGGTATTCACCGTTGATTTCCTTCAATTCAACCATCTTGACCGAACTGGACCCGATGTCGATGCCAATCAGATTTTTTTGAGGTTTAAAAAACATTTTTCTGTCCTATCTGTGATGGATAGAAAATTAAAACCGGTATTGTTTTAAGCCGTTTTTTATTCTAGAGATGATTTGCGCCCGGCCCCGTTTTCAGAAAAAAGAATCGACATACCATCGCATGAGGATTCCTCCGTAAAGGAGATAAACAAGAGCTCCCATCGCCAAAAAAGGCCCGAACGGAATGGCAAGGCGCGAATTGCTTCCCTTGGCCAGCATCAAAGGAATTCCCACCAGACAACCGACGGCGGAGCTGATGAATATGACGGGGAAAACAGCCTTCCAGCCGAGAAAAGCACCGATCATGGCCAGCAGTTTGATATCTCCGCCACCCATTCCGTCAACATTGGAAAGCAATTTATATGCCATGGCCACAGCATACAACACACTCCCCCCCACCAGGATGCCGAGAAGGGATTCCAGCCAGGGCAGCCAGGGCAGCAGAAAGGACAGCAGGAATCCGATGACGATACCGGGAAGGCTGATGACGTCGGGGATGATCTGGTGGTCAAGATCGATAAAGGAAACGGTGATCAGAATGGAGACAAAGAGGCAATAGACCAGGGAGGCCCATTGGAGGCCGAAACGATGAAAAACAAGAAGAAAAAGCAATCCCGTGATCATTTCGACCACGGGATAGCGATACGATATGGATTGTCCGCAAAAAGAACAGCGGCCCCGCAGAAAAAGAAAGCTGGCTACGGGAATATTGTGATACCAGCGCAAGGACGCCCGGCATGAGGGGCAGTAGGAGTGGGGCCAGACGATGGATTGCCCCTGAGGTATCCGAAATATGCATACGTTCAAAAAGGAACCGACGATCAGACCGAGGGCAAAAACCAGACCCTGGAGGAATGTTGTCTCGGGCAAAACGGACTCCTTGCAAACTCAAAAACCAATAAACGCCAATTTAAATTTGGATTCTATCGTCCTCAATCGTGCAAAAAGCATGCAATTCCCGAGGGTCCCGGAAAACGGATGTTCCCAGCATTCCGATATCAACCCTGGCCACCTCTCCGTGAATTTCAACCTCAGAGTGACCAAATCGGGCATCGAAAATTCCCATTCGGAGTTTCCCGATGAAAACTCAAGAGGCTTTCCGTGGAAAACGAGTTATAAATTACAAATTGAATGTGCCTCACTATTTATCCTTCCTCGTCCGAAAAAACAACAGAAAAGGATTTCCCCCGGAGTCGCGGTCAGAATTCGATACCGCGGCGAGCATCAATTCCGTTCTCGTAGACATGTTTGATCTTTTCCATGCGGGTTACCAACTCCGCCTTGTCGATGATTTCAACCGGGGCGTTGCGACCGGTCAGAACCATTTCGGTATGCTGAGGCCTGCGATCCAAAAGGTCGATTACCTCGGCGACGGAGACAAGGCCCAGATGCATGGCATTGTTGATTTCATCCAGTACCACAAGATCGTATCGCCCACTCAGGACACTTCTTTGAACCTCGAGATAGGTCTTTTCGACGGTGGCACGCAACCCTTCCCAATCATTCAACCCTTCCAGGTAACCCATTCCCGAGGAGAGAATATCGATGCCCTCAATCCCCCGGAAAAAGAGCAATTCACCACTTCCGGCAGCGGCAGGCTTGAGGAAGCGGGCCAGCAGAACCCGAAACCCCTGCCCCAGGGCGCGGACGATCAACCCCAGGGCGGCCGTCGTTTTTCCCTTGCCTTCACCGGTATAAACCTGAACGATCCTTTTTTTGTCGATCCCGGCATCCAAAAGAGGGGCTTCCTTTCCGCCTAAAGACCTCAGGAGGACATCCTATCCCCATTCTCTTTACCCGAGGGCATTCTCGACCCTGTCCCAGATATCCTCCCTCCCCTCCCGGGTGACACTGGAAAAACAGGAAAAGGCCTCCTTGGGAAGAGCGGTGCTCTGGGCTATTTTTCCGGTCTGGGAAGAGCGTTCCCCATGCCCCACCTTGTCCACCTTGGTCAGAACGGGGATGGTCGGAATCCCGTATTCTTCCAGCCAGTCAAGCATGCGGATGTCCTCCTCGTTGGGGATACGACGGATATCCAGGAGAAGAACCACGGCCTTCAGATTGGGACGACCGCTGAGATAATTGCGAATCATCGGCTCCCACTGTTTCCTGACCTCTTTGGCGGCCCGGGCAAAGCCATAGCCCGGCAGATCCACGAGGAAAAAAACCTCATTGATCAAAAAAAAATTAATGGTTTGGGTCCGGCCGGGGGTTCGCGAGGTGCGCACCAGGGAGCGCCGCCCGAGAAGACCGTTGATGAGGGTGCTTTTCCCCACGTTGCTGCGCCCGATAAAGGCCACCTCGCCGAAAGAGGTATCGGGATAGTGGTCGGGACCGGTGGCGCTTTTGACAAACTGGGCGGACTTAACGATCACTTGCCGATTCTCCAAAGGTTTCTCCGGGCAGGAACGCCCGGCCGGAAAGGAAATTTTTGGCGGTAGCGCGGGAAACTCCATTGGTGTATCATGAGAGCTGAAATCGATCCCGGGCTTTGAAATACGAGGTCATTCTAACACACTGCAATACGCCTGTCTCACTTCTCGCCCCTTCCAGGAAAAAAACTCCATGGTCCAAGAAGCGCAAAAAGAAAAAGGTTTATTGGGCAGTATTTTCACCGCCTATTTCGTGCTTGTTTTTCATGTGCTGCTGATTGTCCTGCTTTGCCTGGCGGTCGTATTCCTCCGCGGCTTCAATGAATATCTGGGATGGATCGTTCTGGGAGGACTCACCTTGATCGGCCTTTCCATCTATCTGTTCATCCGCAAAATGCGCCGTGACAAACAAAAAATCAGGGATATCATCAAAGACCCGGCTTTCCAGGGAAAATCCCTGGAAATCAGTTTCCTGGGAGGGATGGCCACCCTCAAGGTCGCCGATAGCGGAACTTTCCCCCAGGAAATCGGAGCTTCCCAACCTCTGCGGCAACTGGAAGATCCGCGCTCCATCCGCATCCGTGAGCTGACCCAGATAGCCAACCTTCTGGAAAGCAACATGATCACCCAGGAGGAATACGACCGGCTCAAGGAAGAAATCCTGAAAAACCACGGTTCCTGAAATGAAAAGCCCGCCAATCGACAGAAAGGCGGGCTTTTTTCGTTCTTCAGGCCTATCCGCTCCTCCGCACCCAATTGCAGCGGAACGGCAAAAGCGGCAAAAGGCGTTTCCTCAGATCGTCATTTTTTCCCCGTTTCCATGTGGTAGGGCCAGCCGAGAATCCCTCCCTCCATGTAACGCACATTGGAGAAGCCGGCCGCTTTGAGAATCATGGCGGCTTCAAACCCGCGAAGACTGATCTTGCAGAAAGGAATGATCTCCTTATCCCTGGGCAGTTCATTCAAACGGCCCCTCAGCGCCCCCAGAGGGATGAGCTGTGCCCCTGAAAGGCGTACCTCCTCGAATTCTTTGGGACTGCGGACATCCAAAAAGAAGAAGTCCTCCCCCTTCTGCTGCTTGGCGTAAACCTCCTGCGGCTCGAGGCTTTCCATGAGACCGTCGAGCTTGTTGCGAAGGGCGTTGGCGGTCTGATGAAGGGGATCCATGGCCGAAGAAAAAGGAGGAGCATAGGCCAGATCCAACTGGGCCAGCTGGTCGACGGTGATCCCCATGGTGATGCCGGCAACCAGAGTGTCGATCCGTTTGGCGACATCCCCCGGGCCGACGATCTGGGCGCCGAGAATTTTCCGGCTGGCTCGATCCGCCGTCAATTTGATGAGAATCGGCTTGGAGCCTGGATCGGTATGGGCGCGGTCGGCAGCAGGCACCAGTACGGTGACGGGATCGAAACCGCAGTTTCTGGCCTCCTGGGCCAGAAGACCGGTCCGGGTCACATTGCAATCGAAGACCTTGACGATCAAAGTGCTCAAAACCCCGGGGAAGGAGGCTTTCAGGCCGGCAATATTATCGGCGACGACACGCCCCTGCTTGTTGGCGGTGGATCCCTGCGGGACATAGACTTTTCCACCGGACAGAAGATGTTTCGATTCCACACAGTCGCCGGCGCCATAGATGTCGGGATCGGAGCTGCGCATCTGGTCGTCGACCAGCAACCCCCCCGTTTTGCCGATCTCCAGACCGGCCGCCTTGGCCAACTCCACCTCCGGCCTGACACCAATGGCGACAATCACCAGATCGGCCGGGTAACGCCCCTGAGATGTCTGTATTCCGACAACCTCGCCATCACGGCCTTCGATACTTTGAAGGCCCTCGGAGAGCCTCAGGTTAATCCCCTTTTTACGCAGTTCGCGGTGAACCAGAGCGGCCATCCCCCCATCCAGCAAACCGGCCATGATCTGATCCTTCATCTCCACCAGGGTCACCTCCAGACCGCGATGGATGAGAGCCTCGGCAACTTCCAGCCCGATAAAACCGCCGCCGACCACCACCGCTTTTTTGGAAGATTTGGCCTTGGCCAGGATCCCCTGGGCATGTCCCATGGTTTTAAGAGGATAGACCCCCTTCAGGTCGATCCCCGGAAGGGGGGGCAATATCGGCCGGTTGCCGCTGGCCAGAACCACTTGGGAATAGGGAATCTCCCGCTCCTCACCGCTCTCGACATTTTTTACCCGAACCACCTTTCGTTGGCGATCGATGGCCACTGCTTCGGTAAGGGTCAGCACCTCGAATCCTTTACAATTGGCAAAAAATTTCTCATCACGCACCACCCCGACGGGCGTCATGCGCACTTCTTCCAGATTGTCGAAAAGGCCTTCGATATAGTAAGGAAGGGAGCAGGCCCCATAGGAGATTTCTTTACATTTATCGATCACCACAACCTTGCTGGATGGATTCACCCGCATCAGACGACAGGCGGTTTTCATTCCGGCGGCCACTCCACCGATCACGACAATCCTGCGTGTTTCTTCCGGCATCTTATCCTCCTTGATTTTTGGATTTAGATATATATGGAAATATATATATTG
>JAAZDE010000009.1 GCA_012512925.1 Desulfuromonadaceae bacterium | reverse complement strand
GAATGGACCGTCTGGTCGAGGCCGATCATCTCCTCTTCTTCGGCCACCCGCAAACCCATGGTCGATTTGAGGACTTTCAGAATGATCATGGTGACCACGACGGCGTAGGCGCCGGCCGCCGCCACTCCGATAAACTGCACCCACAGCTGATGAAGATTGCCCATCAGTAATCCGCTGGCCCCGACACTGGCGAAAACTCCCGTGGCCAGAGCTCCAAAAGCGCCACCGACACCGTGAACGCCAAAGGCGTCCAGAGAATCATCGTAGCCGATTTTATGCTTCATCAGCACCGCGAAGTAGCACACCGCCCCCCCACAGAGGCCCATGGTCAGGGCCGCGGCCGGGGTCACGAAGCCGGCCGCCGGCGTGATCACCACCAGGCCGGCGACGATTCCGGAAGCAACCCCGAGAGCGCTCGGTTTGCCGGCGTGCAGCCACTCCACCAGCATCCAGCTCAAAGCTCCGGCCGCCGCCGCGGTCTGGGTTGTGGCGAAGGCCAGGCCCGCCCCGCTGCCAGCGGTCAAGGCGCTGCCGGCATTGAAACCGAACCAGCCGAACCAGAGCAGTCCGGCCCCGAGAAGGGTCAGGGTCAGGTTGTGAGGCATCATCCGCTCCTGGGGGTAGCCTTTCCTTTTACCCAGGAAAAAGGTCAGAACCAAAGCCGAAATCCCCGAGGAGAGATGCACGACGGTGCCGCCGGCGAAATCGAGGGCCCCCATCTCCAGAAGCCAGCCCCCCTCCCCCCAGACCCAATGACAGATCGGGTCGTAAACCAGGGTGGCCCACAGAAAAATGAAGACGCAGTAGGTGGAAAATTTCATCCTTTCGGCCAGGGCCCCGGATATGAGGGCCGGGGTGATAATGGCGAACATCCCCTGGAACATGACGAAGACCAGAGTCGGGATGGTGCCGGTCAGTGATTCCGGAGAGATGCCATTGAGAAAGAGATGCCGCAGACCACCGATGAATCTGCCGGAGCCGCCGAATGAGAGGGTGTAGCCAAACACCACCCACTGGACGCCGATGATGGCCAGGGCCGCGAAACTGTGCAGACAGGAAGAAAGAACGTTCTTGGACCGCACCATGCCGCCGTAGAAGAAAGCCAGCCCCGGCAGCATGAGGAAAACCAGCGCCGTACTGATCAGCAGCCAGGCGGTGTCGCCGGAATCGGGACTTTCCCCGCCCCAGGCCGGCGCCACGACCAGGGAGGACATTCCGAGGAGCACCACCAAACCCGCCGTCCTCCATTTTCCCGAAAACAAACCTCTCATCTCCGCACCTCCGTCGATTATTGATTCAGGATTTGCCCTGACTGACGAAGGTTGTTCAGCAATCTCCGTTCAATCGAAAAATTACAAGTGAAAGCAGGGTGTTATAAAAAATTCGGGTTTTTTCGAAAAAAATCCTGCCTGTTAAAAAGACACCCCTGCCTAGAAATGAAACAGGTTGAGTTGGTTCCGAAAAAAAAGGCGATCTGCAATGCAGGCCGCCTTTTTCATCCGGGATAGGCATCCCGGCTATGTTTATCGATAGAAAGAAACTACAGAATTTCCACCCAGCCATGATGGTCCGGCAGCCGCCCGTACTGGATGCCGGTCAGGGTATCATAAAGCCGGGCGGTCAGTTCGCCCATCTGGCCGTTACCCAGTTTAACGGTGCGCTGGCCGTAGGTGAACTGTCCGACGGGGGAAACCACACAGGCCGTCCCGGTGCCGAAAGCTTCCTGAAGGCGGCCGTTTTCGGCACCATCCATGATCTCGTCCACCGACAGGGCCCGCTCTTCCACTTCGATCCCCATCTCCCGAACCAGGGTCAGAATGGAGCGCCGGGTAATCCCGTCGAGGATCGTGCCGTGCAGCGGCGAGGTCACAACCTTGCCGTCATAAACGAAGAGCATGTTCATGCTGCCGACTTCCTCCACATACTTGCGATGGATGGCATCGAGCCACAGCACCTGGTCACATCCGGCCTTGGCCGCTTCGACGGAGGCGTAAAGGCTGGCCGCATAGTTGCCCCCCGTCTTGGCCTCCCCGGTGCCGCCTGGGGCGGCACGGACATACTTGTCGGAAATCCAGATATTGACCGGTTTGAAACCCCCTTTGTAGTAAGCGCCGACGGGGGAGAGGATAATGTAGCAGAGATACCGGGAGGAGGGTTTGACCCCCAGCACCGCCTCGTTGGCGATCATGGTGGGGCGGATGTAGAGGCTGGTCCCCTGACTTTTCGGCACCCAGTCGGCCTCCATCCGCACCAGTTTCTTGAGTGCTTCGAAAAAAAAGGCCTCGTCCACCTGGGGCATGCAGAGACGTTCGGCGCTGCGGTTGAAACGGGCGATGTTGTCCTTGGGGCGGAACAGGGCGACGCTGCCATCCGGACGGCGAAAAGCTTTGAGTCCTTCAAAAATCTCCTGGGCGTAGTGAAACACCAGCGCCGCCGGATCCATGCTGAAAGGCCCGTAGGGGACGATGCGGGAGGAATGCCACCCCTGCCCCGCGTCAAAGTCCATAACGAACATATGATCGGTGAACTGACGGCCGAAAGCCAGTTGGGACTCGTCCGCGATATGGGGTTTTCTTGCCGAATCTGCAATTTTTTGAACCAGGATTTCCATGACGACAACGACCTCCGACAACAGGGTTATAAATTTCAATACTTTTTCAACATATCACAACCGTTTTGAAATGGTGCCAAAAAAAAACAGACCGGAGCACCATATCGACAGGCAAAATTTTTCGTCCCGGCGAATTTCAAACCTGTGCTATCCTCAATCGCAAATTCCGCCCGACGCCTCCCGTCCCAGGCAGAAAGTCTTTCAAATTTCCGGGGAAAAAAGGCATGACCCAGCAGGACTATTACCAGATCCTCGGCATCGGCCGCGACGCCGACGCCAAAGCAGTCAAGGAGGCCTACCGCAAACTGGCCCTTCAATATCACCCCGACCGCAACCTCAACGACCCCCAGGCCGCTTCCCGAATGAAGGAACTCAACGAGGCCTACGCGGTTCTTTCCGATCCCCGTAAACGGGAGGAATACGACCTGCTGCGCCGCACCCACGGCGAAGAAGCCTCTTTCCGCTACCGCCAGAACCACACCGACCAGGATATCTTCCGCGACTCCGATATCTTTCAAATCTTCGAAGAAATCAGCAAAATGGCTGGGATGCGGGGGTTTGAAGAGATTTTTCGGGAGATGTACGGAAAGGAGTTCCAGACCTTCATCTTCCGTGGTCACGGGGTCAACGGCAGAGTGTCGGTAGGGCGCATCGGGGGCAAAAACAATCTTTTTAACAAGGTCTTGGGTAAAGTGTTGAGAAAGGGGATACAGGAGGTCTTTGGCGTCGACCTCCCCCAGCGGGGAGCCGACCGGGAAGAGTCCCTTGTGGTGGCCGATTCCCTGGCCAGAGACGGCGGAAAAATCCGCTACTATTGCGGCGGCCAGAAAAAGCATCTGGTGGTGACCATCCCCGCCGGCGTCGCCACTGGCAGCAAGATACGTCTTAAAGGAATGGGGAATCCCGGCAAGGGCGGAGGCCAGGCCGGCGACCTCTATCTCAGGGTCCAGGTCAGCCCCGCCTGGATGTCCAAACTCTCCCGGGGCATCCGGCAGATGGCTGACCGGGTGCTTTCTCTGGTAAAAAAATAGCAGGCGACATTATTCCTTTTTTCGGGGAGATGTCGAACGACGGGAAGGCCGCGAACGCCGGGGCATCTCCTTCGCCTTCGCTGGAGTTCTGACGGAAAGCGGCCCCTTCTTCCGCGGCGGACTCCGTTTGTAGTCCCAGCAAAAATCGTCTTCCACCGGCAAGGAGCTGGGGATCTTACCGCCGATGAACTGTTCTATGTCGGGCAGGCGATAGACCAGTTCCTCGTCGGCAAAGCTGATCGCTTTGCCGGCGGCCCCGGCGCGCGCGGTGCGGCCGATGCGATGAACGTAATCCTCGGCGTCGAGCGGCAGGTCATAGTTGATGACGTGGGTCACCCCCTCGATGTGGAGACCGCGGGAAGCGACATCGGTGCCCACCAGGAAGGTCAACCTGCCCGCTTTGAAATCGTCGAGGATGCGCATCCTTTTTCTCTGGGGAATGTCGCCAGAGATGACCGCCGCCCGCAGATCGTTGACACGCAGGCGTTCCCCCAGAAAATCGGCCTCCCCCTTGGTGTTGACAAAGATCAGCACCCGCTCCGCCTTCGCTTCTTTTTTGAGCAGGCCGAGAAGAAGGGGAAATTTTTCCCGCCGTCCGGCGTGATAGAGGATCTGTTCAATCCTGTCCGCGGTTATCTGCTCCGGATGGATTTCCACCCTTTCCGGCGCATTCATGAACTCGTAGGCCAACTCCATGACCCGCGATGACAGGGTGGCGGAAAAGAGCATGTTCTGGCGTTTTTCGAAAGAGGGGAGCTGGCGCAGGATATAGCGCAGATCCTTGATGAAGCCCATGTCGAACATCCGGTCGGCCTCGTCAATGACCAGGGCTTCGACCCGGCGCAGGGAAAATACCCGCTGTTTGGCGTAGTCGATCAGCCTTCCCGGCGTGGCGACGATGACATCCACCCCTTTCTGCAGGGCCTGCCGCTGTTCCTGATAATCGATGCCGCCAAAAACAGCCTGCACCCGGATCGGGCAGAAGGCCCCCAATCCTTTTGCATCGGCGCAGATCTGGGCCACCAATTCCCTGGTCGGGGCCAGAATAAGGGCGCGGGGACTGGAGGTCACTTCACGGTCAGTGGCCAAAAGGCGGGTGAACAGAGCAATGAGAAAGGCGGCCGTCTTGCCGGTGCCGGTTTGAGCCTGCACGGCGACGTCCTTTCCCCCCAGAGCCAATGGAATGGCAGCCTCCTGCACCGGTGTGAGTTCAACAAAGCCGACCCCCTCGATCCCTTTGAGAACCTGATCAGGCAATGCCAATTCGGTAAATTTCATGTTTCCCTTCCGTTGGAATTTTTCCAATTTTACACCAATAAAAAAGCCGCTGGAAACCCAAATTAAGGGTTTCCAGCGGCTTGGGGTCATAGGCCACACGGGGCGCAGAAGAAAGCCGGTCAAAAAGCCTTACGAACCGGCCATCCCGGCTTCATTGTGCGTCACAGTCTGGAAAGTTTTACCACTTCTTGTAGGGAAGGTATTTGCCGGTCATGGTCCACTTGACCCGGTCACCCTTGGGATCTTCGACACGCTCGACTTCCATGTCGAAATCAACGGCGCTCATGATTCCATCCCCGAATTTTTCATGCACGAGGGATTTGAAGGGGTAGCCGTAAACCTGAACGATTTCATACAGGCGGTAGATGAGGGGATCGGTGGGAACAACCGGTCCGAGGCCCTTATCGGCAAACGCGGTCATGAACTTTTCAGCGTCCTTGCCGGCGCCCAGAGCGGCACAAAGGGTTTTAGCTTCTTCTTTGGAGGCCTGGGCCTGACCATAGAGGAGCGCTGCGGTCCATATTTCACTGCGGTTCACTTTTTTTGCGAGATCCGCAAAGGTGAAACCTTTCTCTTCCTTGGCATCCAACAATTGTTTGCTGATTTCGGAAATTTGCATTAAATCCTCCTTGAATATTTATTCTGCTTTTACCCAAGT
>JAAZDE010000076.1 GCA_012512925.1 Desulfuromonadaceae bacterium | reverse complement strand
GCGAGATGCCTCTCGATGCCCAGGTCAAGCTGTTGCGCGCCACCCAGGAAAAAAGCATCCAGCGGGTCGGCGGAAACCAGGATATTCCCATCTCCTGCCGCCTCGTCTGCGCCACCAACAGGGATCTGCTGCGGCGCGTGCGGGAAGGGGCCTTCCGCGAGGATCTCTATTACCGGGTGGCCGTCTTTCCCATCCATATTCCTCCGTTGCGTGAGCGCCGCGAGGATATCGCGCCGCTGGTCGGCCACTGCGTCTGCAGGCTGGGCCGGCGCCCGCAAGGCGAGGTGCTCACCGGCGCCGCCCAGCGTCTGCTGGAGGAATACCCCTGGCCGGGCAATGTCCGCGAACTGTTCAATTCCGTAGAGCGGGCGCTGATCCTCAAGGAGGGGGAGTTGCCCCTGAACCTGGATGATTTCGCCGGTCTGAGCCTGAGCCCTGGTTCCCGGCCGCAAGGGGGCGAACCGTTCCGCATCCCCCCTTCGGGAATCGATTACGAGGAGCTGCAGCGCAGCATCGTCCGCCAGGCCCTCCAGCTGACCCAGGGCAACCAGAGTTCGGCGGCCCGCCTGCTGCGGGTCAGCCGCACCCGTTTTCGCACGCTGCTGGGGCTTCTGGAGGATAACCAGAAGGAAGGGGCGAGATATATCGTCATCCGCCGCAACCCAAAAGAGTAGGGGCGGCCCCCTGCGGCTGTCCATGAAGTTTTCCCACGGAGCGCCATGAGGCCCATGCCATTCATCCCGATCCTTCAGCGACTTTTCTGTCTGCTTCTGCCGGTCCTTTGCCTCGGCGGGCCGGCCGGCGCCCAGGAACCCGCCGGCGTGGCCGAGGAAACCATGCTGATGTTCGTCGGCGAGGAAAAACCGGTGACCACCGTGGCTTCGCGCACCCCCGAATCCCCCACCACCGCTCCGGCCATGGTCACCGTCATCGGCCGGGACGAGATCCGGCGCGGCGGCTACCGCACCCTTGCCGAACTGCTCCAGTGGCAGGGCGGCTTCTTCATGGCCCCTGGGGGGCGCGGTACCATTCCCTATCTGCGCGGCCAGCGGGACGGCATTCTCTTTCTCTACGACGGCGTGCCCATGACCACCGACGTGACCAAAAGCTTCGCCCCCCTCGACCGGGAGATTTCCCTCGACGGGGTGGAGCGGGTCGAGATCGTGCGCGGCCCCGGTTCGGTGCTGTGGGGGCCGGATGCCTTTGCCGGGGTGGTCAACATCGTTCCCCTGGGCGGCGGCCGCCAACCCGGCCTGGAGGCCGGCATTGCCGCGGGGACGGAGCGTCTGCTGACGGGAAACCTGCGCTATGGCGTCAACCGCGGCCGCTGGGACGCCTCTGTTTTCGCCTCGGCGGCGAGCGAGCGCTACCACCTTGCCGATTACACCGGCTATGACGGTTCCGGGCGCAGCGACAACGAAGACCTCAAATCCTCCCGCTACGGCGAGGGGGTGGCCACCTTCAACTACGGCGACTGGTTCCGCCTGACCGGGCGCTGGTCCGATTTCACCCGCCGCTACACCATGGGCAGCATCGATGACGACATCCGCTGGGAGGGCAACAAGCAGGCCCCGGTCAATCTGCTCAAGGCCACCCTGAGCAAGGTGGCCGGGCCGAGCCATTTCACCCTCACCGGTTTCTACCAGGAGACCGATTACCAGGTCCGCGACGCCGATTTCGAACGCCGTCAGCGCAACCGTGTAGGTCACATCGAACTGCTCTACGACCGCCGTTTCCTCAAGTACGGTCTGTTTACCGCCGGCGCTTCCTGGCGGCGCAACGATGTGGACGGCGCTGTCGTCCGGGACGGCTTCCTCCCCGATTTCCTGTCTCCCAAGGAACCGCTGTTCATTTCCGAACTGGAGCAGGCCAGTTTCGACAACAGCCTGACCTCGATCTTTTCCCAGGTCCGTTATCAATGGGGCAAATCCCAGTGGTGGGCCGGCCTCCGTTACGACGACCACAGCCAATACGATTCCACCCTGAGCTACAGTGTCGGCTTCTACCGCCCCCTGGGCGCCGATTTTCACCTCAAGACCACCTTCGGCAACGCCTTCCGCAGTCCCTATTCGAGCCAGCTTTTCGCCAACCAGAGCTTCGAGCCAGAAGCGATCCGCACGCTCAGCGCCCAACTGGCGTGGGATCCGGGGCGCGGCCGCCGCGCCGAGCTGACCCTCTTCCACAGTCATCTGGAGAACCATCGGGTGGAGGATGCCTACGGCGGCTTGTCGGCCACCGCCTCCCGCGACAGCTATGGCCTGGAGCTGACCGCCCAGGCCGAGGTGGCGCCGTTTTTGCGTCTTTTCGGCGGCCTCTCCCTGCTGGGGGGGAACGACGGAGGGGAGGATTTCCGGGTTTTGCGCTATTCCTTCGCCCGTCCCGACGGCACCGAGGTGCGGATCTACGATGAATGGAGCGAGCCGATCGACCGCGGGCCCCGGTGGATGGCCAACGTGGGCGTCGAGGGGCGCTTGGGGCCGGGTCATACCCTGCGCGTCGGCGCCCGCGCCGGCGGCGGCGTTCCCTACAGCTTTGAAAAAGGGACGGTCGAGGGGAAATATCATCAGCCCCTGCTTATCGACCTGACTTACTGCCGCCCCGGTTTCTTCAAGGATCGGGACAGTTTCACCCTGCACATCACCAACCTCCTGGATCAGGACTATGATGTCCCCGATCTCTACGGCCCGACGGAAGGACCGCCCCTGGAGGCCATGGTGATATGGCGTTGGCATTTCCGCTGACGGAAGGCGGGTGGAAACAGGGCTGGTTGATATCGACCACGGATGGTTGAATTTAACCACCCCGACGGGCAAAAAGTCCACCGCGGCGCCTCCGGAATTTTTTCCGCCGATGGACAAAGCGTCTGTTTCATCGCTACTTAGGCAGACCAAAAACCTATATCCCCGATTTGGCCTGGTTATTGCTAGTAAAACAATGCCAGCCCTTGGATTGGGCAAGTTGATGGACGGGAAATAAAAGGGAAAATGGGCCGAATTCTTCACAATAGCCGGCGTCTCGTGGCCGGAACGCTGGCAGCGGTTCTCCTCGGCATGTTCTTTTGCGCCGCGGCGGGCGCCGAGGAGGTCGCGGATCGCGAGGAACTTCTGCGCCGTCAGGCCTATCTCTTCTGGCAGCGGATCAACGAGGCGCGGCGCGACCCCAGGGCGGTTCTCGAGCGTCTGGCCATCCCCGAAGAGCAGGCCCGCACGGTCCTGGGCGAAGATTCCTGGCTGCTCGAATCCGGCCTGCGTCCCCTCGCCTGGGACGGTTCCCTGACCGCCGCCGCCGCCGCCCACGGCCGCGACATGGTCACCCGCCTCTACTACAGCCATCTGTCGCCGGAAGGCCTGGGGCCGCGGGAGCGGATGCACGCCCAGGGATACCTGGCCATCCACGCCGAGGAGACGCTCGGCATGTTGGTTTTCGTCAACCCGGTCAGCCTGGAAGAGTCCCTCGACGTGATGGTCGACTACATGCTGCGGGATGAACTGACCGGCACTCCCGGAGTGGCGCGCAACGTTTTTTCCCCGCGCCTGACGGAAATGGGGCTTTCCTTTTTGGCCGAGAGCGTCCAGGAACTGGCCGGACAGCCCTATCTTTACCTGGTCGTGGCCGACTTCGCCAAGCCGGTCATTCCCCGCGGCTTCATCGTCGGCCGCCTCGATCCCGGGCACATGGCCGGGCAGCGATATTTCGCCACCGGCGAGATTGAGATGATCCCCCTGCTCCCCGGCGGCAGCTTCCAGGTCCCCTATCCGCAAGGGGGCTGCGAGGTCGGCGCCGTTGACGACCAGTGGCGGATCCTGAACGTCAAAACCGTCTACGACATGGACAACTACCTCAACCACCATGTCGACCTGAGGGTGAGCCCCTGACCGGGGCGGTTGCCTGTCGGGGGAAAATGGATTATCCTTGGCGCGCGGCGCCGGGGCACGGAAAAACTTAACATGAGGATTCGGCATCGGGCCGATGGGTTTTTTTGCAGCGGCGGCCGGCCGTGGGGGCGGCCGCCAACGTTAACTGTCAAAACAGGAGGAAAAAAGCATGGCAATCACACCTGAACAGGCAACACAGATTCTGCAACTGTCGGTGGCGATGTTTGACGCCGCTCCGGGGGTTGTCCTCGGGGAGCAGATGGCATCCATCGTCAACTCGGGGAAAAGCATCGAAGAACTCGCCGCGATCATGGATGACACCACCTATTTCACCGAGGGCATGGGTTATTACCCCAACCTCATGACCGACCAGCAGTTCGCCGCGAAATTCCTCGACACTCTGGTCGGCGATCTCGTCTCCGCCGACAACAAGGCCTGGGTCGTCGACGAACTGGTGAATTGGATTCAGGCATCCAGCCGCGGCGAAGCGATCTGGTACGCCGCTGAGATCCTTGCCAGCGTCCCCGAAACCGACCCCAATTTTGGCGCCGCCGCCGCCCAGTTCAACAACAAGGTTGAAGTAGCCACCTATTACACCCTGGACCATTGGGGACAGGACACCGAGCTTTCCGCTCTGCAGGCCGTCATCGCCAATGTCACCGATGACGACGCCACCGTAGCCGCCGCCATCGCCGCCATCGACGGCGAAGAACCCGGCGAAGTGCCCCCGTTCTTCCTCACCGCTAATCAGGATGTCTTTACCGGCGGCGACGCTGATGACATGTTCTTGGGCGACATCGTGGCTGCCAACGGTCTGCAGGTCAACAGCCTCAACAGCGGAGACAACCTTGACGGCGGCGCCGGCGACGACGCTCTCATGGCCCAGATCACCCGTACCACGACCGTCGGCTCCAATTTAATTGGCTTGGACAACATGGCGGTAGGTCCTCGTTTGAACAGCATTGAAGGCATTTTCCTCGACGCCACCAACGCCAACATGCTCCAGGCCGGCCCCACCGGTTTGCCCCTGAATACCAAAGTGTTTTTCAACGCCGAAAACGTCGGCGGCCACGACGAGATCTGGTCCTGGAAATCCGAGGCCGATCTCTACGTCCAGAATCTCACCACCGCGGTCACCAACCACGGCGACATGCACGACGGTGCCCGGAACACCGGCGACATTACCGTCGGCATGGGCTACACCGGCGGCCGGGATCACGATTGGGACGCCTCCAACATGTACGTGTACTTCGATAACGATTACCTTTTAGCCGGCCAGCAGGCCCGATCCTTCGTCGAATATTACCTGCTTGATCAGGACGCCGACATGCTCGACACCGACGTCAACGTTGACGGCGTTGTCGATCTGCTCGCCAAAATCAACACCAACGGCCTGCGCTTCACCGTGGACGGCGTGGAAAAGGTCATTCAGTTCGATCAGGCACTTCTCGATGACGGCTCCATCCTCGGTCATCAGGATTTTGTCGACGCCCTGCAACCTGCCCTGCAGGCCCTCATCGACGCCGGCGAAGTACCCGCCGACACCGTTCTTTACCTTGATCCCACCCGTATCCGCACCACCTTCCTCGACGACGGCAGCGTTTCCCGTAACATTCCGGCCATGGTTCTCGAGTCCCCATCCTCCGACGCTCTTGACGAACTCGGTTTCCTGTGGATCTCCGACAGCTCCGGCGACTACAACGTCTACGGCCGCATGAATTCCGACGCGGGCGTGGCTGACGATCCCGTCTCCGTTCAGATCGCCCTCGAAAAAGCCGGCAACGGCATGGACGGCGGCGAACTCGTCGTCGGCGCCATGGACAAGGAAAACCAAGGCATCGAGGTGTTCGATGTGACCGTGTATGGCGACGATAGCCGTCCCAGCTCCCTGGCGGGTCTTCATTCCACCGCCAACACCCTCGAGGTGGTCAATGTGGTCTCCGACCCCAACCAGACCGAATCCTTCGCCGACCTGACCATCGGCAACAGCAACACCTTCAAGACGTTGGCCGACATGCTGGTGCCTATCCTTGGCAATCTGCCCATCGATGGCTCGGCGATTATTGATGATATTGAAGATCAAATGGAAGTTGACATTAGCACCGCGGATGGTCTTCCTGCCATCCCCTTCATGATGTACAACGAGCAGGCTTTGAAGGATGTTCAGATCTTCGACGCCACCGGGTTCCAGGGGGATCTGACCCTGTTTGCTGCCCTGACCGGGGATATCACCGAAAAATATCTGGACGTCGTTGATTTCCAGAACAATCCGGCGGGCGACAATATCGATTTCCAGTACCTTGGCGGCATCGGCAACGATTATTTAAACATCGCCATTTCCACCGACAACTTCCTGTATGCCGGCAACGTCACCCGTGAAGACTTCACCTTGACCGTCGACGGCGGCGCCGGTGATGATTTCATCACTCTGGCCTTCAACCAATCTGATGCAGCATTTGAAGAGGGCTTTGACGACATCCCCTCTGTCCGTGCGCTTCTGTTTTCCAACCCCGATCTTTACTTGGCACATCAGGACGATTCCAACTGGTATGACAACCAGGTCCTCATGAACAACATCTTCATCAACGGCGGGGCCGGGAACGATACCATCTGGACCCCCGGCGCCGGCAACGTGAACATCGACGGCGGCACCGGTAACGACACCATCTACACCGACAACACCGGTGACAAGGCCATCTGGGTTCTGAATGCTGCAGATACTGATGATGATCTGGACAACGTCCTGACCGACGTTAACGACGGCTATCAGATGTACATGGCTGACCTCCAGGTAACCTTCAAAGGGTTCGAGTCCATCGTGGTCGATGTGCCTTACGGCGCCGGCTGGGTCGATCTCAATGACGACGGATTATTCGACAAGTACTTCAGTAACGGCGTGACTACCGATCGAATGATCAATCAGGCCATCAAGAACGCCATCAACAACGATGACGTTCTCAGCAAACTGCTCGTCGCCTATGATGGCCCCGGCTACACCCTGGTCATTGAATCCCTTATCGACGACAGTCAGACTGGCGAGCTTGTGATCGACATCCTCGATCCTACACTGACGGCTCGCCAGGAGGACGACCTCGACAGATGGTTCGGTGATTATTTGGATGATGTCCCGACCTATGCTGATTTCAAATCGGCTACGGAATACTTTGAGGCATATCCCGGTGTAGTTGC
>JAAZDE010000075.1 GCA_012512925.1 Desulfuromonadaceae bacterium | reverse complement strand
GCTGATTCCCCTTCTCCATCATCGGCATGGAACAGGAAACCAGCATCGCCGCCGCCAACAGCACCCTTCCAAACCGTGCGACAACTCCCATCATTCACTCCTTTTGCGCGGCGTCAGCCGGCGGCGACACTGCGGATATGATCGATCAGTTCCAGAGCCGGCTCCACCCTGCCGAAGGGAGGAATGAGATAAAAACCCCCCGCTCTCCCCCGGGCAGCATCGATCAGCTCCCGGGCGACCGCCAGACCTTCCCGCACACCCTCCTCGCCGCTCTTCCCTTTCAGGCGTTCACGCACCGGATCGGGTATGGTGATGCCGGGGACCTCGTTGTGGAGGAATTCGGCGTTCCGCTCTCCGACCAGCGGCATGATGCCCAGCAACAGGGGAACTTTCAGGGAACGGGCCCTTTTCAGCAGCCTGTCGAGCACCTTTTCACAGAAAACCGGTTGCGTCTGCACAAAACTGGCGCCGGCCTCGATCTTTTTTTCCAGGCGGCGCCACTGATCGTCCAGGTCGGCCAGGTTGGGGTTGAGAGCGGCGCCGAGGGTGAAACGGGTGCGCCCCTGCAGTTCGGCGCCGAAGAATGTCCGCCCCTCGTTGAGGGAAGAGAGAAGTCTGAGCAGCCCCAGGGAGGTGACATCGAAAACGTCGCTGGCGCCGGCCTCCCCCCCCATGGAGGTGGGGTCGCCGGTCACCGCCAGGACATTGCGGATGCCGAGCAGCCAGGCCCCCATCATCTCCGAATGGAGACCGATCAGGTTGCGGTCGCGTCCGGTCACATGAATGATTACCGGAATCCCTGTCTCTTCCTGGATGCGGCTGCCCAGGGCGATATTGCCCATGCGGATCCGGGCCAGCGGGTTTTCCGCCAGATTGATCGCCGCCACCCCTTTGGCGGCAAGAAGCCGCGCCGCGTTCATCACCCTGGCGGGATCGAGACCGCGGGGCGGATCCAGTTCCACCGTAACCACCGGACGGCGTCCCCAGTCGTCGAGAAAAGTGGCTTCCACCGTTTTTTTTAATCCCTCCGGCGGCCGGGAAACGATGACCAGGCGCCGTGCCGGGTAGCGCAGCGCCGGTTTCAATCCATCGACGGCGGCGGCCAGGGCGCGTATATGTTCCGGCGTCGTGCCGCAACAACCGCCGACCAGGGAAGCGCCGTTCTCCGCCAGCTCGCGGCCGCGGGCGGCGAAGTATTCGGGTGAGGCCAGATAGACGCTGCGCCCTTCGAGCCGTTGAGGAAAACCGGAGTTGGGGAAGATGGAAAGGGGCAGGTCGGTGGCGGCGGAAAGGCTCTTCACCACCCCCAGCATGCCATGGGGACCGGATCCGCAGTTGGCACCCAGCACAGCGATCCCCGAGCGGTCGAGACGACGGGCCGCCGACTCGGCTGTGAAACCCTCGCGGGTTGTTCCCCCCTCGAAAAAGGCCATCTGGGCGATGAGCGGGACATTCAGGGAAACACCGGCGCCCACCGCAATCTCCAGTTCCTCCAGGGAGGCGAAGGTTTCCAGCAGGATCAGGTCGACGCCCCCTTCGATCAACGCCTCCATCTGTTCGCGGAAGATTTCCTCCCGGCGCGCCGAGACCAGAACTCCGGCCTCCGTCGCGGCGCGGGGAAGAGGCCCCACCGAGCCGGCCACAAAGGCCTCCTCCCCCGCTGCCTTGCGGGCCAGGCGGGCGCCTTCCCGGTTGATGCGGCGAGTCTCCCCGGCCAGGCCGAGAGTAGACAGACAAAGGGCGTTGGCGCGGAAGGTGTTGGTTTCGATCAGTTGCGCTCCGGCCTCGACATATTCCCGGTGGATCAGGTAGATCAGATCGGGGTCGATCAGATTGAGCCGCTCACAGGGCGTGTCGGGAGCGATGCCGCGGCTGTAAAGGAGGGTGCCCATGGCCCCGTCGCCGACCACCACCCGTTCCGTCAGAAGTTGAAAAAAACGCTGTCTGCGCTGCAAATCCATCGATCCGTTAATTCCTTCGGGGTTACGGGAGCGATATCTCCCGCCCCGCTTCCTAGTTGGTCGCCACTTTGTCCATCTCCGTGGGGCGCAGAATCGCAGTGTAGAAAATCCGTCCATCCGACTCGGCCATGGACAGAGAGAACTCCAGCGGCACCGGACTTCCATCCCGCTTTCGTGCCACGATCCGCTGCAGCCCGGCAATGGCCTTGTCGGCGTGGTCCCGGAGATAGGCCGCCACTCCGCCGCGAAGGACGGTGCAATCCTCGTGGACCAGGCGATCCACCGGCATACCGAGGATGTCGCCCTGGCGATAGCCGAGGATCTTCTCCGCCTGCCGGTTGAACAGGATGATCTGGCCGTTGTCGAGGAAGGAGACGATGGCGTCGCGGGCGGTTTCGGTGAGAACCCGGAAGCGAT
>JAAZDE010000074.1 GCA_012512925.1 Desulfuromonadaceae bacterium | reverse complement strand
CCGTACTGATTAGCTGCTGATATGGTCAAGCGCAACTAGCGTGCCGGAGGAAAACCGCCCATAATGTTTCTTCAGATGTTTGAATTTAATGATGATTTTGGAAAGTGGTAATTTCGGGGAAGGATAAATCCGCCGCCACGATCCGTCATATGTGGCGTAAGCGCCATATATGACGGATCGTGGCGGGACTCACAGATCGTGTAGATATTTGCGGTGTATGCCGTATTTGCGCATCCGGCCGCGAAGGGTGCTGGGGTTGAGGTCAAGGAGGGCCGCCGCGCCGTTTTTCCCCTCGATGCGCCAATTGGTTTTTTGAAGGACCTGGACGATATGATCCCGCTCCAACTCGGCGAGGGCCTTGACTTCCTGTTCGTTCTCATCGTTGTTTCTGGGGAAGGTCTTGAACCGGTCAAGTACCTGGAGCATGGCCCCCTGACTGGTGATGACCGCCCGCTCGATGACACTTTCCAACTCCCGTACGTTGCCGGGCCAGTGGTATTCCTGGAGGGCGTTCATGGTCTCTTGCGGAACCGTGGTTATTTTTTTGCCTATTTTTTTGTTGAATTTGACGACAAAATGATTGACGAGCAGCGGGATGTCTTCCTTTCGCTGCCGTAGCGGCGGGACCGTGATGGGAAACACATTGAGCCGGTAGTACAGGTCTTCACGGAACCTCCCGTTTCGGATCTCTTCCTCCAGATCCCGGTTGCTGGCCGCGATGATCCGGACATTGACCTTGATGGTGCGGGGGCTGCCCAGCCGCTCAAACTCACCGTCCTGAACGACCCGAAGCAGCTTGGACTGAAGATCCAGCGGCATTTCGCCGATTTCATCGAGGAATATGGTGCCGCCGTCGGCCAGTTCGAAGCGCCCCATCCTCCGTTCATTGGCCCCGGTGAAGGCCCCTTTTTCACGTCCGAAGATTTCGCTCTCGATGAGGTTGGCGGGCAGTGACATGCAGTTGACGGTTATCATGGGACGGGCGCTGCGGGAACTTCGTTGGTGGATGGCGCGTGCGATCACTCCCTTGCCGGTACCGGTCTCGCCGAGGAGAAGAATGGTCGTATCCTGCGGCGCCACCTGCTCGATCCGGAAGAATACATGCAGGAGGGCATTGCTTTGACCGATGATTTCGTTGAAATTGTAGGCGTGGTCGACCTCCTGCTGCAGATAAAGGTTCTCCGCCACGAGCCGGTCTTTCAATCGTTTTATTTCCTCGAAGGTCCCCTGGAGTGACCCTTCCGTCTTCTTGTGTTCATGCACTTCCCTGGTCAGTTGTTCGTTCGCTCTGCCCAGATCATCAGTCCTTTCCTTGACTCTATCTTCCAGCTCTTGTTGATTTTTTTCCAGTTCTTGCTGCGACCGCCGACGCTCGGTAATGTCGGTGACCGCGACGCGGCAATGCTGTCCCGAGGCGCAGGCGATGGCCTCGATATGGGCGAAGATCAGGGGATTCCCGTCAATGGTGGCTGCTATTTCCCATCTTTTCTCGCCTTCCTCGGAAAAGACCGAATCGAGGAAGGAGACCCAGGCCGGGCGCTCGCCGGCGGTGACGAACTGCCCGAAGTGCCGGCCGATCAATCGGGAACGCTCGAACCCCAGGATGGCCGCGCCGCGCAGATTCACGGCAACTATTTCTCCGTTTCGGTCGAGAGTGAAGTAGCCGACCGGGGCGAAATCGTAGAGGTCGGTGTACATCTCCAAAGCTTTTTCCAATTCGTCCCGGGCGCGGCACAACTCCGCATTTTGTATCTCCAGTTCGATCTGGTGGATTTCCAGTTCATGGACGAGTCTTTGCGTTTCTTGGTGGGTTCGGAGTGAATGCGATCCCGGTTTTTTCGCCAGCGCCCTTTCCTCCGCCTGACGTCGCAGTTCAGAGGTTCCGACCGATGGCTTTTTGTCTGTTTTCATGGTAACGCCCCGGTTTATGCGTCTGGAGGTTTTTGTTGTTCAATCACTGGAAGGCTTGTTGCGGGCTCATCCATCCAAGGTGAAAAAGAAGGTCGATTCCTGGCCCGGTTTGCTTTCGGCCCATACCCGGCCGCCGTGACGCCTGACAATCCTGTCCACTATGGCCAGGCCGATACCGCACCCGTCCATGTCATTTCCGGGAAGCCGCTGGAAGGGGAGAAACAGTTTTTCGGCATGGATCATGTCGAAGCCCGGTCCATTGTCGCGGACAAAAACGGCCGGTTTTCCTTCTGTCTTCATCATGCCGAATTCAATAATTCCCTCGGAGCGGTTGCCGGTGAATTTCCAGGCATTGCCGATAATGTTATCCAGGACAATCCGTAAAAGTCCGGCATCACCGTTGACCACGATCCCTTCGGCGATTCGGAACATGACGCGGCGTTCCGGCGCCGATACTTTCAGTTCCATGACCACTTCCTGTGCCATTTGGCTCAGATCGACCGTCACCCGGTGCATATCGACGCGGGCGATGCGTGAAAAATTCAGCAAGGTGTCGATGAGCCGGTTCATGGAAAGTGTTTCCCCATTGATCTTCTGAAAGTATTCCCGGCACCGGGTATCGAGTTGGTCAGCATACGACTCCTCGATGGCCTGGCAATAGCCGGTAATGATGGTCAGCGGCTTGCGCAGGTCGTGGGAGACGCTGTAGTTGAAGGCCTCCAGCTCGATATTTGCCGTTTCCAGTTCGCTGGCGCGGGCGGCCAGTTCATTATGGAGATTGGCGATTTTCTTTTCCATCTGACGGCGCATGGATATGTCGATCATCGCAACGCGGCATTCCTGCCCTGACATACAGGCCAAAGCCTCGATCTGCACCGGATGTGAGGGATGTCCTTCCCTGGTGAGCGTTACCTCGCAGGACTCTTTGGCTTGACTGGTGAATACCTTCCGGAGAAATTCACAGAAGATCGCCAGGGTGTTTTCCGGCAGGAAGGACCCGAAGCGCCGGCCGATCAGCAGGGAACGCTCGATTCCGAGGAGATCGGCGCCGGTCAGGTTCGCGGCGGTGACGGTCCCGTCGCGGTCGAGGGAGAGGTATCCGACCGGGGCGAAATCGTAGAGGTCGGTGTACATCTCCAGGGCGTTCTCCTTTTCATCCCTGGCCTGGCGCAGCTCTTCGTTCTGCATCTCCAGCTCGATCCGGTGGACCTCCAGTTCATGGACCAGCCGCCGCAACTCTTCCTCGGTACGGGGCGGCAGCGCTGCGGCCGTTTTCGCCCGTAACCGTTCTTCCGCCTGACGGCGCAGTTCGGTGGCTGCGGACAGGCTTGTGTTTTTGTCGACTGCCATGATCAAATTCCCTTGTCGTCAAATTTGCAGATAATTCCGGTTTGGCGTCTGCCGGCAACCAGTAACCGGAAAATTTCAATGACTTCCAGGCCAAGCGTGCATCATGGTGAGACCCGTTACCTTTTGCCTTCGTCTGCCTCAACTTTTATCGCCGGTTTGTCCAGATACATCCGCTGGTCGCTAAGCCTCAAGGTTGCCGCAAGGTGATCTTTATTTTCCGCGGAAGCCACTCCGAATGCGATGCTTACCAGCCCAGCTTTGATTTCAGGGCAGGTCTTGATCTTCTTAACGATTTTTTCGGCGACGTTTTGGGCCGTATCCGGGAGCAGAACGGCGAACTCGTCTCCCCCGACCCGGGCCACGATATCCTCAGCCCGGAAGGCTTTCAGGATAATCCCCGCCGCCAGTCTGAGCAGATGGTCCCCCGCTTCATGGCCCAAGGTGTCATTGACCTTTTTCAGGCCGTTCAAATCCGCCATCACGATGCTCATGGGAAACATTCTGCCGCGGGCCAGCCGTTCAAGCTCTTCATTGAAAAAAGCCCGGTTATAGAGGCCGGTCAAAATATCGTGGGTGCTGCTGTAACGGAGCGCCATTTCTTCTTCCTTGCGGACGGTGATGTCCTGGACGATGCCGATGCTTCCGATGGCCACTCCGGTGTCGTTAAAGATGGGTGTTTCAATTTTTTCGACAAACCGGGTCTTCCCCTCCCGGTCGATAATGGCCTCTTCAAAGTAGGTTCGCCTGCCGGTTGCCATGGCCTTCATGGTGTCTTTCTCGTATTTTATCGCGAGTTCAGGAGAGTGGATGTCAAAATCGTTTTTCCCCACCAGTTCCCTGGCGGTCACGCCAAAGAGCCTGTTGAAGGGACCGTTGGCCGCGACATACCTTCCCGTTCTGTCTTTCAGCCAGGCGATATGAGGGATATTGTCAAGAATGGCCTGTTGCTGGCGAATGACTTCGCTGATTTTCTGCTCCGCCAGCCAGCCGATCGTGCCATCGACAATGGAGCAAAGTACATGACTGCCATTCCTTGCGTAGGTATCCACCTTAACGCTCTGAAGCTGGCCATGGATATCGATGCCGTCTTTTCCCGCCAATCTGATTTCACACCGCTGCATGACCTGTTTTTGCAGGGTATTTG
>JAAZDE010000073.1 GCA_012512925.1 Desulfuromonadaceae bacterium | reverse complement strand
GTGGAGTCTGCCAGTATCCAGCGCAATGCCGACATGCTGGCGGTAACCTTTAAATCGGATTTCTGGTTCGACATCAATTCGGCCACTCTGAAACCAGGCGCCTACACTGAACTCCAGCGGGTTTCCGGCGTCCTCAACCAGTATCCGCAGACCACCATTCAGATCGCCGGCCACACCGACAGCACCGGATCGGAAGCCTATAACCAGCAGCTTTCCGAAAGACGCGCACTGGCTGTCAAGAATGCCTTGGCCGGCTACAACGTCAACCCGGGCAGGATGACCACGGTCGGCTACGGTGAATCTCAGCCGGTGGCGGACAACACCACCGAAGCCGGACGCCAGATGAACCGTCGCGTTCAGATCACCATCATCCCCATGTCCTGATCGGTTTCCGATTGCACGAAAGTGATAAAAAGCCCGTCCCCTTCAGGAGGCGGGTTTTTTAATGGGACCGAGCTGACCATGAAGTATCAGTCCGCGCGATATTCGGAGAGCCCTGTTATGATCACTGACCAAATAGGCAGAATCAGAATTGCCAAACCCATCGTGTTTAACATCACCAACTATGTGACGGTCAACGACTGCGCCAACATCCTCCTGGCCATCGGCGCTTCTCCCATCATGGCCGATGATGAGAAAGAAATGGAGGAAATCGTCTCCATCTGCCGGGGGGTGGTCATCAATATCGGCACGCTGAATCAGAGGACCCTTCGTTCCATGATTCTGGCCGGGAAAAAAGCCAACCAGCTTGGAATTCCAGTCGTTTTCGATCCGGTCGGAAATGGCGCCTCCAGGCTGCGGACGGAGGCCGTCAACCTTCTTCTCAAAGAGGTACGATTCGCCGTCATTCGGGGGAATGTTTCCGAAATCCGCATGGCCTGTACCGGAAAGGGCGGCACCAAAGGGGTTGACGCCGGCCATGCGGACGCGACCTCCGTCGAAAACCTGGTTGCCATGGCGCAGAGATTTTCCGCCGCTACCGGGGGGGGGATCGCCATTACCGGGGAGAGGGATGTGGTCTCCTCCGCCGAAAAAAGCTACGTCATCGCCAACGGCCATGAGAAGATGGGCAGGATCACCGGTGCGGGGTGCATGCTGACGGCCTTGATCGGGTCCTTCTGCGCCGCCGGCGGCGCAGAGCTCGAAAATGTCGCTGCGGCGGTCGGCGCCATGGGCCTGGCCGGAGAAATGGCCGCCGGTATATGCCGGGGCACCGGAAGTTTTAAAACCGGCCTGATGGACGCCATCAGCAACATGGATGACGACAGACTCCGAGAGGGAATAAAAATTGAAAAATTTAAGGGAAGCGCTGAAACTCTATGTAGTCACTGATAGACAGTGGCTTAAGGGCAGGGATTTCTGTGGCTGCGTGGAGAGCGCGCTGAAAAACGGCGCGACCATGGTCCAGCTTCGGGAAAAAGATTTGCCTTGGCAGGTTTATGCCGACGATGCCGCAAAAATTCGGGAAATGTGCAGGAAATACGAGATTCCTTTTGTGATCAACGACGATGTCGTGGCGGCGGAAAAATTGCGGGCCGATGGGGTCCATGTCGGGCAGAAAGACGGTAGCGTAATTGAAGCCAGAAGGTTGCTTGGCGCCGGCAAAATTGTCGGCGTTTCGGTGACCACTGTGGAAGAGGCCCTGCTGGCGCAGCGACAGGGGGCCGACTATCTGGGGGTGGGGGCCATGTTCCCCACCGCCTCGAAGACTGACGCCGATATGGTAAATATGACCACGCTCAGGGAAATCTGCGCTAAGACAGCCATTCCCGTGGTTGCCATCGGGGGCATCGGCAGGGACAATTTAAGCCGCCTGGCGGAGACCGGAGTCGACGGCGTCGCCCTGATCTCGGCCATTTTCGCCGCGGACGATGTGGGGAAGGCGACTCGGGAATTGCGGTTGCAACTGGATTCCTGGGGAGAAATCAGGCATCCTTTCCCAAAGGATGAATAGCGGCCCCCTCGACCCTCTGTCAGGTGATCAAGAAAGGAAGTTTCATGAAAAAGAAGGTCGATGTTGTCGTCATCGGTGCCGGAAGTGCCGGTCTTGCCGCCTTGCGGCAGGTGGAAAAGACAACCGATCGGTTCGTCCTGGTGAATGCCGGACCGTTGGGCACCACCTGCGCTCGGGTGGGGTGCATGCCCTCCAAAGCATTGATCCATGTCGCCAACGAATTCCACCGGAGCCGGTCATTTTCCGGGCTTGGAATTTCCGGGGCGGAACGGATCCTCTGCAACATACCCCAGGTCATGAACCATGTCCGCAGGCTGCGGGATCACTTTGCCGGAGGGATGGTGGAGGCAACCCGCCGACTGGCGGGAGAGAATCTGGTCGATGGCCGCGCCGTCATCCTTGGAGCCGATTGCGTCCGGGTCAACGGGGTGGAATACCGGACCTCCAAAATCATCATTGCCACCGGATCCCGACCGATAATTCAAAACTCCTGGCGGGAATTCTCCGAGCGCATATTGACCAGTGACAATATCTTCGAACAGGAAGACTTTCCGAAGAGGGTTGCCGTCATCGGTTTGGGAACTATCGGCCTGGAATTGGGACAAGCCCTGAGTCGACTCGGCATCGAGATCCACGGCTTCACCCGCGGAGAAACTATCGGTGGATTGAGCGATCCGGAGGTTAACAGGGCGGCTCTGGAGGCGATCGGCTCCGAGTTTCCGATCCATGTTCAAACGGAAGCGAAGGTCGAGAAAGATCTTGAAGGGATACGTATCCATTTCGGCAAAGAAAGCCTCATCGTGGATAAAATCCTGGCGGCCATCGGCGTGGAACCCAACCTGCAGGATTTGGGCCTGGAAAATCTCGGCATCCCCCTCAGGGGGGACGGTCTTCCTCCCTTCGATCCCAACACCATGCAGGTCGCCGATCTGCCGATTTTTATCGCCGGGGACGTCAACGGTGAGAATCCCGTATTGCATGAGGCGCTGGACGAGGGTTTTATCGCCGGACTGAATTCGGGTTTCGATGTGCCAAAAGGCTTTTGTCGGCGGACACCGCTGAAGATCGTTTTCAGCGATCCGCAGATCGCCGTTGTCGGACAATCTTTTGAGCAACTTAAGGGAGTGAACTGTGTAGTCGGCGAGGCGAATTTCAAGGGGCAGTCGCGGGCCAGAATCGAAGGGCGCAACCGGGGAATTTTGCACATCTTTGTGGATGCGGAAGCGATGCGGTTGCTGGGTGCAGAAATGGCTGTTCCGGCCGGCGAACATCTGGCACATCTTCTGGCGCTGGCCATCCAGCAGCGAATGACGGCTCCCGAAATGCTGGCGATGCCTTTTTACCATCCTGCGGTGGAAGAGGGGCTTCGGTCGGCCCTCCGCGATGCGATGGACAAATTACCTTCCGCACCAAGTTCCCGTGAGCTGTCGCTGTGCGAAAGCTGCCCCGAGGAGCCGTTGGCTTGACAATCCGCCAAGGCCGGGCCCTTAGGATCGGGATCTGCGTCCCTGCAGAACAG
The DNA here is from genome assembly GCA_012512925.1 of Desulfuromonadaceae bacterium. Classification (GTDB taxonomy): domain Bacteria; phylum Desulfobacterota; class Desulfuromonadia; order Desulfuromonadales; family JAAYDE01; genus JAAYDE01. Next base: position 21,480 of record JAAZDE010000073.1, on the reverse strand, counting down.
GTTGTTTTTTTGTCCGCCTGCCTGGAATATTCTGATAGAGACCCGCCAGCAGACGGACAACTTCCGGGTCTATCAACAGCAGTTCGCAGCACCAGTTGAATGAACCCAGGGCGTCGTTTTCTGACAGCAACCAGCTTTCAGCGGCCCGCCATCGACCGGGATGCCACAAGTCTTCGATGGATTGTCTGATGACGGCGACGAGAAGCGCCTGCTCACCGGTTTGGCAGTAATTCATCAGGTGAGAATTGTTCAAGGGGGTTGTGATCATAAAACCTCCGACACAGGATACCCTCGCTGAATTCCGGTTGCCTCAGAAAAACTCCCAGTTCTTTCCAACTGTCGTTTCTCCTTTAGGAATTCATCTTTTGCAACATGGATACCATGTCGAAGAGCCTGGCCCCAATAGTTTGATGGCGCCCGCATTCACTCCGTATTTTTCTCTGCGATGATGGCATTGAGAGGACCAAAGACTGACTGGTTATGTCATCGGAGGGCGTTTTGGATGGTGGACCATCCTTCGGGAAGTTTTATTTCCAGGCCGGGGAAGTTGACAAATTCGGTTCTTCAACAGAATCTGTGGGCTCCCTGCCGTCACGTCCGCCTTCCGGCGATCCTGGAACCATCCGGCCTGCGTTTCAAGACGTTATTGCATCATTTAGATTCATTTCCTCTTTTCCTTCCGCTTTACGCCGTTTCTTGTCCCGATACATACCGGCATCGGCTTTTTCCATCGCCGTTGCCAGCGACTTTCCGTCAACAGCCGTGAAGACGCCTATGGAAAAAGCCACCTTAAAGTCTTTCAGCTTACCGTTGTGTTCGGCTTCGAGCCGGCGGAATCGTTGTAAAATCTGTATCGCCATTGCCTCATTCACGCCAGGCAAAAGCACGGCAAATTCATCCCCGCCGATGCGCGCGACCACGTCCTCGGTGCGGAAGATTTTCTGAAACAGCCGCGCCGCCTGGCGGAGCAGTTGGTCGCCGGTTCCATGTCCCAGGGTGTCATTTACTTCTTTGAGCCTGTCCAGATCGGCGATCATCAGAGTTACCGGAAAGATGCGCCCCTTGATGTGACGGTCCAGCGCATCCTTGAAGAAACCCCGGCTGTAGAGACCGGTCAGACTGTCGCGGCTGCTCAGAAAGCGCAATTGCTCTTCAATCTGCTTGCGCTCCGTAATGTCGGCCAGGCTGCCTCGGAGTCCCAGTAAATTCCCGTTTTCTGCGAGGACCGTCTGACAGGAGTGGCTGAGCCAGCGGGTCTCCCCCGATTTGGTGAGGATGCGGATATCCAGGGGCGGCGTTTTATTTCTCTGGATGGCTTCCCGGTGGTGTTTTTGCCAGACGTCGCGGTCCTCGGGATGGACCAGGCTGTGAAAGTGATTTCCCTTCCTTTTGAGTTCCTCGGGGGAATAACCGGAAATCCGGCAGGCTGCCGGTGATACATAGAGAATCTCGCCATCCGGAGATTCCCAAAAAATCCAGTTGGTTGACCAATCGGCGAGGACTTGGAACAGCTCCTTGTAACGGGCCAGTTCCGCTTCCCGGTTTTCCAACTCCTCCGTCAGGTCGTTGATGCGTGTGGCCAAATCGACTGTTTCGTCGTGGGTTGTCACTTTGAGCCTTCCTTCCCGAAAAGGGTTGATGGCGATTGTGTTCAATTGGCTGGGCAAAGATCGTTGTCGCCACTCCGACCCAAGGTTTCGACGTCATCTGGAATTCGCTAATGAGCTGTCCAGGGGTTATGTTGACTTGTTATTAAAAAACAAAATCTTTTTAAAAAAAATCAAAAAATCATTTTTTTGCCCAGAAAATATCTTGAGATCCATCAAAAAATAAAAAAGGGGATAAATGATAAAATAGTGACAATTTTTCTCTGCTGTGAGGATGTTTTTTAGCGTGGCCCAGGCTCGGACGCGCTGCCTTACCGAGACTACTTCGGGAATGCAGCGTGCCGGGAAAGCGATGGCAGCATTTGGAGGGATTGTGGAACTTTTTATAAACATTGATGTAGATGATCTTGAAAAAGGAATTGCGTTTTACGAGAAGGGGCTCGGCCTGCAACTCACGCGTCGGCTATTTGATGATACTGTCGCGGAAATGGCCGGAGTGTCATCCGTCATTTATCTTATTGAGGCTGCCGGGGACAGAAGCCCAGTAACGGGGAAGTGTATAAGGCGTGATTACGGGCGACACTGGACCCCGGTACATCTGGATTTCGTTGTGGAAGATCTCCGTGCCTCGGTAGCACGTGCGGCCTTCGCAGGTGGGCAACAGGAAGGAGAGATTCAATCATTCAACTGGGGGCTGCTTGCCACAATGAGTGATCCCTTCGGTCACGGTTTTTGTCTGCTCCAATTGACAGGTAAGGGTTACCAGCCTGGGGAGTAATGGGGTTGGCCGCTAACATCGGACACCAAAATTTTATACTGCCTGTAGTTCTTTGAAATATTTCCGCTCGCAGGAAGCAGGCGCTTGGTGATTCCGGCGTCTGGGGTGGTTGGACAAGATTTCGATGAACGTCATGACATCTTTCACCACATCGCGCCTTGTGATGTAGGGGCGGGGGCAAACTCATTTTTCACTGTTCCCCAGAAGCTCCCGATGGGGGCGTTGTCATGGCAATTATCGCGGCGGTACCATGTTTCGTTGGCGGTTTTGGATTATTTTTTTGTGTGTCCGGTTAACGCAACCGATAGCTGAAGGATCAAGGTCTCGTCTCTGACAAAGAACCGGTGGGGTCAAGATCCATTACCCGGCTACGGCCTTGTAACTTCAGCGAACCGCACGGTGCGGACCCGCATACCGGTTGATGTGGGGGGACGAAGGAGAAAAAATCCCCGTTTACCCGATTAATCGTCGTTTCGGTTGCCTTTGCACCGCGCTGGCGGAAAGTACCGCCAAGCCGCGAGAACCAGCACGCCGAAGATGGTGTACGCCAATGTGAAGACTGCCTAATCCCAGGGTCGCCACATGGAACAGAACATGGCCCGAAAATTTTTTGACCGGATTCTCAAAAAAGCCGGCATTCGGCGGATGAGGTTTCACGATCTCCGCCATACTTTCGCCAGCCAACTTCTCGCCAACGGGGAAAGTCCGGTTTATGTCAAGGAGCAGATGGGTCATTCCAGCATTCAGATGACCGTCGATATTTACGGACATTTAATCCCCAACAGCAATAGAAGTGCTGTTGACCGCCTTGATCAGACACAAACAAACGCAAACGGGTTAAAAAAAAGCGCCGTAACCTGTTAAGATTACGGCGCTATTTCTCTTTTGGTGCCGAAGGCGAGACTCGAACTCGCACGAGCGGTTGCCCACCACCCCCTCAAGATGGCGTGTCTACCAGTTCCACCACTTCGGCTGAAAAAGTAAAGGTATTTATACTCAGCACCGCTTGGGCTGTCAAGGGGGAAATCTCCGCTTTCAGTCTGTCTTTTTCCCTTGCTCCGGGTTTGGCGCTGGGGCTTGGGGTGTTGCTTCGGGGGCTTTTGTTTGCGCGTCGGGGGCAGCCGTTTCCTGTTTTGTGGTTACCTCGGAGGGCATGATGCTGGCGGAACCGGGCATTCGGTAAAAATAGGTGAGCCCGAGGCTGGTCAGCATGAAAATGACGGCAACGATGGTGGTCATCCGACCGATGAAGGATTTTCCTCCGCTGGCACCAAACACGGTGTTGCTGGCTCCGGCCCCGAAGGCGGCGCCCATCTCGGCCCCTTTGCCTCCCTGAATCAGGACGATGCCGATAAGGGCGAGACAAACGAGAACATGCACGATAATCAGGAATGTGGTCATTGTGTCGATCCGTTTATTAAAGTTTGTATCCGAATTTTTACCACAGAAGGGCGCTCCGTGAAAGAGAAAAGTCACTTCAGCCGGTGTCGGACGATAGGTAAAAAGTCGGCCGCTCTGAGGCTGGCGCCCCCGACAAGGGCGCCGTCGATATCCCGCTGAGACAGGAGCTCGTCCGCATTGTCCGCTTTGACGCTGCCGCCGTAGAGTATCCGGAGTTGGTCCGCGGTATTGGCGCCACATATTTCTCCAAGGAGCCGGCGGAGAAAACAATGCACTTCCTGCGCCTGGGCGGGGGTGGCGTTCCTGCCGGTGCCGATGGCCCAGACCGGTTCATAAGCGATGATCACCTGCCGCATCATTTCGGCGCTTATACCCTGGAGGCCGTTTTTGATCTGATCGGTGAGTATGTCAAAGGTTTTTTCATCATTGCGTTCTTCCAGGGTCTCGCCGACGCAGAGGATGGCGTTGAGCCCCTCGGCGGTGACCGCCTTGACCTTGAGATTGATGAAGGCATCCGACTCGGTGAAGATCCGGCGGCGCTCCGAGTGACCGACGATGACGTAACGGCAGCCGGCATCCTTGAGGAGAGAAGGGGAGACCTCGCCGGTAAAGGCCCCTTTGGCTTCCGGATAGCAGTTCTGGCCGGCCAAAGCGATGGACGAGCCCTCAAGGGCTTTGCCGACGGCGGCCAGGGCGGTAAAAACGGGCGCCACGACGATGTCAACATCGGTGACATCGGCGATCCCTTCTTTAAGCTCATCCGCCAGGGCTACCGCCTCGGCGATAGTCTTGTGCAGTTTCCAGTTCCCGGCAACAAGTGGTCTGCGCATCTGAAAATCCTCCGGATAGTTAATTCAAATTATAACATTTTATCGTTAAGTGCCTGAATTCCAGGAAGTTTTTTTCCTTCCAAAAATTCCAGGGAAGCGCCTCCGCCGGTGGAGATATGGGTCATGCGGCTGTCCAGGCCGGCTTGTTTCACCGCCGCCATGGAATCACCGCCGCCGATGATGGTGACCGCGTTCGATTCGGCCAGGGCCTGGGCAATGGCAAAGGTTCCCTTGGCGAAGGTTTCGTTTTCAAAGACCCCCATCGGGCCGTTCCAGACCACCGTGGCGGCTTCGGTCAGAACGGAGGAGTATTTCTGGATGGTTGCCGGTCCGATGTCCAACCCCATCCAGGTCGGCGGGAAATCGCCGTTGGTACAGATCCTGAACTCGGTGACGCTTTCAATGGAGGGGGCGACGACATGATCCTCGGGCAGCAGGAACTTCACCCCCTGCGCCTCGGCTTCGCCCATCAGCGTCCTGGCCAGGTTCAGTTGATCCTCCTGAACAAGGGATTTGCCAACCTCCAAGCCCTTGGCTTTGAGAAATGTGTAAGCCATGCCGCCGCCGATGAGCAAGGCGTCGACCTTTTTGATCAGATTGTGGATGACCGGGATCTTGTCCTGGGCCTTGGCTCCGCCGAGAACGCTGACAAAAGGCCGCGACGGATCGGTCAGGACCTTTCCAAGGTAACGGATTTCATCTTCCATCAGGAAACCGGCCACTGCCGGGCTCAGCATATGAGCCACCCCTTCGGTGGAGGAGTGGGCGCGGTGGGCCGCCCCGAAGGCGTCGTTGACATAGATATCGGCCAGGCTGGCCAGCTGTCGGCTGAAGATGTGGTCGTTAAGTTCCTCTTCGGCATGAAAGCGGACGTTTTCCAAAAGCAGGATATCCCCTTCCTCCAGGGCATCCACCATATTTTTGACCTCCACACCGATGCAATCAGGGGCCAGGCGGACTTTTTTTCCCAGTAACCCGCCAAGATGGGCGGCCACGGGGGCCAGACTGTACTTGGGGTTGGGTTTTCCTTTCGGGCGGCCGAGATGGGAGGCCAGGATCAGGCGCCCTCCCTGGTCGGTGATGTGGCGGATGGTTTTAAGAGCGGCGGTAATGCGGGAATCATCCGTGATTTTTCCGTTGTCGTCGATGGGAACGTTGAAATCGACCCGGCAGAAGACCCGTTCCCCCTTGAGATTCACATCCCTGAGACTCATTTTGTTGTACATAGTCGTGCCTCCTGGAGGAGAAATATCAATCCATGAAAAAGGCAGGAGATGAAACATCCCCTGCCTTTTCGCCTGGCATCAGCCCGAAATATGCTTGATCAGATCGCAGATGCGGGAGGAATATCCCCATTCGTTGTCGTACCAGGAAAGCACCTTGACCAGATTCCCGCCGGTGATTCTGGTGCTTCCGGCATCAAAGATGGATGAGGCCGGATTGCCGTTGAAATCGATGGAAACCAAGGGGAGATCGCAGTATTCAAGAATCCCCTTGAGAGTGTTGCCGGCGGCTTTTTTCATCGCTTCGTTGACCGCTTCGACGGTGGTCTCCTTTTCCACCTGGGCCACCAGGTCGACAAGAGAGACATTGGGGGTCGGCACCCGAACCGCCAGACCGTCCAGTTTGCCCTTCAGGTGGGGAAGAACCAGAGAGACCGCCTTGGCTGCGCCGGTGGTGGTGGGGATCATGGAGAGGGCCGCGGCCCGCGCCCGGCGCAGGTCCTTGTGGGGAAGGTCGAGAATGCGCTGGTCGTTGGTGTAGGAATGGATGGTGGTGACCAGACCCTTGACGATGGTAAAGGAATCGTCAAGCACCTTGGCCACCGGAGCCAGACAGTTGGTGGTGCAGGAAGCGTTGGAGATGACGAAATGCCTGGCGGGATCGAAGTCCTTCTCGTTGACGCCGACAACGAAGGTGGCGTCGACATCTTTCCCGGGTGCGCTGATGATAACCCGCCTGGCACCGGCGTCGAGGTGCTTTGCGGCATCATCCCGTTTGGTGAAGCGGCCGGTAGATTCGACGACGATCTCGGCGCCGACTTCTTTCCAGGGGAGTTTGGCCGGATCGGTTTCTTTGAGAATGGTAATCCTTTTCCCGTTGACGGTGATGGACTGGTCATCGGCGGTGACGGAGGCGCTCAGGATTCCGTGGATCGAATCGTATTTCAGTAGATGTGCCAGGGTGGCGGCATCGGTCAGATCGTTGATGGCGACGATATCGATGTCGCTGGATTGCAGGGCATTGCGCAGAACCAGCCGCCCGATGCGGCCAAAACCGTTGATTGCAATTTTCGTAGCCATGCTTAACATCCTCCTGTCCCGTTGGCTGGTGCATTCGAAAGAAATGACAACTATCCAGAATAAATTACATTTCCCAATTTGAAAGAAGTTAATGATAGTCGAAAGGAATAGGATCGTCAAGGAATCCTGAAGGCCGGCAAGGTATTGGCAATCATGATATTGTTCTTTTGGCGCTGATGTGCTATCAAGTTTCCGGAGCGCAAACCGGGCCGGGCATAGCGGTTGTCTAATTTCTCTCCATCGCCTTAAAAAATACCGCAACCTGTCAGGAATGCAAAGGATTTGGAGGGGGAATTTTGCGGGTTTGTCTTCTGGCCAGCGGCAGCAAGGGGAACTCCCTGTTTATCGAAGCCGGGGAAAGCCGCATTTTGATCGATGCCGGCCTCTCGGCGCGGGAACTGACCCGGCGGCTGGCGATGCTGTCGGTTCGCCCCGAAGAGATCGACGCCCTGTTTGTTACCCATGAGCATGCCGACCACATCCGCGGCCTCCTGCCTTTCGCCAATCGTTACGGGACGCCGGTCTATACCCATCCCCTGACCCGTAAAAGCATTGCCGATGAAGAAAAGCTGAAGAGCTGGCGGGACTTCGATCCCGATTCGGGGGTTACGGTCCGCGATCTGCGGGTGACTGCCTATCCCATCACCCACGACGCCGTTGCGCCCATCGGCTTCATTCTCGACACGCCGGAAGGGAAGGTGGGAGTGGCCACCGACCTCGGCATGGTCACCCGGTTGGTGGCGGAACGCCTCAAGGGGTGCCGGGTGCTGGTTCTGGAGTCGAACCACGATGAAGAGATGCTCCGCGACGGACCCTATCCCTGGTTTCTGAAACAACGGATTCGCAGCCGGCACGGCCACCTGTCCAACGAGGCTTCGTCCAAGCTTCTCCAATATCTGCTGTGGGAGCGTCTGGAGGCGGTTTTTCTGGCCCATCTGAGCCATGAGAACAACACGCCGGGGCTTGCCGGCGATGCCGCCCATCGGGTTTTGTCCTGCACCAATCTCTGCCGGCCGCGCCTTTTGATCGGTTCTCAGCAGGAATCACGGCTCTGGTCCGATTTTGGCGGATGATCGCATCAGACCCATATATAATTGTAAAAATTCATTCCTTTTAGATTGAGGCCCAACGTGGTAGAGCGTTATACCCGCAAGGAGATGGCTCGTATCTGGGAAGCGGAGAACCGCTTTCGAATCTGGCTGGAGATCGAGACTCTGGCCTGTGAACGCCAGGCGGAACTGGGGGTTATTCCCAGAGAGGCGGTGGCGGTCATTCGGAACAAGGGGGATTTTGACATCGAGCGGATCAACGTCATCGAGGCGGAGGTCAAGCACGATGTTATCGCCTTTCTGACCTCGGTGGCCGAACATGTCGGCCCCGAGGCCCGTTTCATTCATCAGGGTATGACCTCCTCCGATATTCTCGACACCTGTTTTTCGGTCCAGATGGTACAGGCCGCCGACGAACTTCTCGGCGATATCCGCACTTTGCTGGAGACAATCAAAAAACGGGCGCTGGAGCATAAATACACCGTCTGCATCGGCCGCTCCCATGGCATTCATGCCGAGCCGATCACCTTCGGCCTCAAACTCGCCACCTGGTATGCGGAGATGGACCGCAACCTGGCGCGTCTCGCCAGAGCGCGGGAGGGGATAGCCACCGGCGCCATCTCCGGAGCGGTGGGAACCTTCGCCAACATTGATCCGAGCATCGAGGCCTATGTTTGTGAAAAGCTCGGTCTCAGGCCCGAGCCGGTCTCCACCCAGATCATCCCCCGCGACCGCCACGCCGAGTATTTCTGCACCCTGGCCATCATCGCTTCCTCGCTGGAACGGATCGCCGTCGAGATCCGCCACCTGCAGCGCACCGAGGTGCTCGAAGCGGAGGAGCATTTTTCCAAGGGGCAGAAGGGTTCCTCCGCCATGCCCCACAAGCGCAATCCCGTTCTCAGTGAAAACCTGACGGGGCTGGCCCGCCTGGTGCGCTGTTACGCCCTTCCCGCGCTGGAAAATGTCCCTCTCTGGCACGAGCGGGACATCTCCCATTCCTCGGTGGAGCGGGCCATTGGGCCGGACGCCACCGTTACCCTCGACTTCGCCCTGAGGAGGCTGAACGGCCTGATCCGCGACCTGGTGGTCTATCCGGAGCGGATGCGCATCAACATGGACCTCACCCACGGCCTGCTCTATTCACAGCGGGTGCTGCTGGAGCTGACTCAGGCCGGGGTCTCCCGTGAGGAGGCCTACCGGATGGTGCAACGCAATGCCATGAGGGCGTGGCAAGAGGAAAAGGATTTTCTGCAGGAACTCCTGGGGGATGAAGGGGTGGTCGGCGCTCTCGGGGAGAAAAAACTCCGCTCCCTGTTCAATCTGGACTATCACCTGGCCCATGTCGACACCATTTTCGCCAGGGTGTTCGGCGGGGATTGACTGGGATGTCGGCCGCCAGTTCCCCAAAATATATTCACATGGGAAATCAATCATGATCTGGAGAATCGAAGTCGCTCTCAAGGAGGATGTCCGTGATGCCCGCGGCGATCGGGTCAGGCGGGAACTCGCACACCACTTCGGCGTCAACATTGGCCTGGTGCGGACCATCGATGTCTATACGGTAGAGGCTGATTTGTCCCGGGAGGAGATCGATCGGGTCGCCGCCGGACCTCTGTGCGATCCGGTGATCCAGACCGTTGCCGTCAACCGTCCCCTGGCCGGGGATTTCCATATCCTGGTGGAAGTCGGTTTCCGCCCCGGCGTCACCGACAACGTCGGCCGTACCGCCCGCGAGGCGATCGAGGATCTGACAGGTCGTCGTTTTTCACCAGGGGAGGGGGTTTATACGGCTGTGCAGTATCTGTTTACCGGGGGGATGACAAAATCGCAGGCCGAAGAGATCGCCTCCGGTTATCTGGCTAATGAATTGATTCAAAGTTGCCGTATCGTTCCCCGCGCCGCTTTCGACCAGGAAAAAGGTCTTCCCGTTCTGGTTCCCAAGGTAACTTCGAGCGCCGAGCCGAAGGTGACGGAGATCGACCTCGAGGTAACCGACGAGGAACTGGTGGCGATCAGCCGGGGCAACATGCTGGCGCTCAATCTCGAAGAGATGAGGGCCATCCGCGATTACATCGGCCGTCCGCAGGTGCGCGCGGCACGACGCAAAGCGGGATTGGGCGACCGGCTGACCGACGCCGAATTGGAGGCGCTGGCCCAGACCTGGAGCGAACACTGCAAGCACAAGATTTTTGCCGCCCGCATCGACTACACGGATGAAACAGGGGAATGCCGCGTCATCGACTCCCTGTTCAGAACCTACGTGGTCGGAACCACCACCGAGGTGCGCCGCCGCAAGGGCCAGGAGGACATCTGTCTTTCGGTCTTCAAGGACAACGCCGGGGTGATCCGCTTCAACCAGAACTGGAATCTGGTCTTCAAGGTGGAGACTCACAACTCGCCCAGCGCCCTCGATCCCTACGGCGGGGCGCTGACCGGCATCGTCGGCGTCAACCGCGACGCCTTCGGCACCGGTCAGGGGGCCGATCTGCTGTTCAACACCGATGTCTTCTGCTTTGCCTCCCCTTTCCATCAGGAAGCTCTGCCTCCGCGGCTGCTGCACCCCCGCCGCATCTTCGAGGGGGTGGTGACCGGAGTGGAGCATGGCGGCAACAAGAGCGGCATTCCCACCGTCAATGGCTCCCTGGTCTTCCATCCCCGTTTTCTCGGCAAGCCTCTGGTCTACTGCGGCACCGGCGCCCTGATGCCGGCTGTTGTCAATGGCCGGGCCGGACATGAGAAAAAGGCCTCGGTCGGAGACCGCATCGTCATGACCGGTGGGCGGATCGGCAAGGACGGCATTCACGGCGCCACCTTCTCGTCGGAGGAACTGCACGAGGGCTCGCCGGTGACGGCGGTCCAGATCGGCGATCCGATCACCCAGAAAAGGATGTTCGATTTTCTGCTGGTGGCCCGCGACCGGGGACTCTATCAGTCCATCACCGACAATGGCGCCGGCGGTCTCTCCTCCTCGGTGGGGGAGATGGCTGAGGACACAGGGGGCTTTGAGCTCCACCTCGATCGCTGCCCGCTCAAATATTCCGGCCTGCAGCCCTGGGAAATCCTCATTTCCGAGGCCCAGGAGCGGATGACCCTGGCGGTGCCGCCGGATAAGCTCGATGAGTTTCTTATCCTGGCCCGGGAGATGGGAGTGGAAGCCACCGATCTCGGTGAGTTCACCGATTCCGGATATTTTCACTGTCTTTACCGGGGACGGACGGTGACCTATGTGGAAATGGATTTTCTCCACAAGGGTGTCCCTCAGCTTCGACTTGAGGCCCGCTGGCAGCCGCCGCGGACGGAAGAGGCCGATTTTCCGATGACGGAGGATCTGACCGATACGCTCTGCGCTCTCCTGGGGCGGCTCAATATTTGTTCCAAGGAGAGCGTGGTGCGGCGCTACGACCACGAGGTCAAGGCCAGCACCGTTGTCAAACCGCTGCTCGGTGAGCAGGATGACGGTCCTTCCGACGCCGCCGTTCTTCGGCCCCTGGCCGAATCCTTTGAGGGCGTGGTGGTGGCTCACGGCATCTGTCCCAAATACAGCGATCTCGACGCCTACGCCATGATGGCCAACGCCGTGGATGAGGCGCTGCGAAACTTCGTTGCCGTCGGCGGTGACATCGACCATGTGGCCGGCCTCGACAATTTCTGCTGGTGCGATCCTGTTCACAGCGAGCGGAATCCGGACGGCCGGTACAAACTGGCCCAGCTGGTGCGGGCCAATGAGGCTCTCTATGACTGCTGCACCACTTACGAAGTGCCGCTGATTTCAGGCAAGGACTCGATGAAGAACGATTATCAGATCGGTTCCACACGGATATCGATTCCCCCGACTGTGCTTTTTTCCGTCATCGGCAAAATTCCCGATGTGCGCCGGGCGGTGACCATGGATGTCAAGCGAGGGGGGGACCTGGTGGCTCTGCTGGGAAGAACCGGCAAGGAACTGGGCGGTTCCGAGTACTACGATCTTCTTGGCATTCCCGGGGGGACCGCTCCGCAAGTGGATGCGGCCCATGGGCGCCGTCTCTTCAAGCTTTTGAACGAAGCGAGAAACCAGGGTTTTCTGGTCAGCTGTCACGATCTTTCCGACGGCGGGCTGGCGGTGGCTTTGGCCGAGTCCGCCTTCGCCGGCGGCCATGGGATGGAGATCGATCTGTCCGGGATGGCCGGCGCTGAACCGCTGAGGGACGATTTCCTCCTCTTTTCCGAATCCGCCGGCCGTTTTGTAGTTACGGTGAGAAGGCAGGATCGGCGGGATTTTGAAGAGATCTGCGGCGATATCGGCCTCTGCTGGCTCGGCGAGGTGATCGAGGGCAGGGATTTCCGCATTACCGGCAGCGACGGAAAGCTCCGTATCGCCACCAATATCGACACCCTCAAACAGGCGTGGCAAGCGCCGCTGAAGGATATGTGACATGTCGAAAACTGTCCGCGCCATCGTCATCACCGGCAATGGCGTCAACTGCGAAAAGGAGATGGCCCTGGCCTGCCGTCTTGGTGGGGCGGAATGTGTCGATATCGTTCACATCGCCGAACTTCTGGCCGGACGCGTAACCCTTGGCGATTATCATTTCATCAACTTTCCCGGCGGATTTCTCGACGGCGACGACCTCGGCAGCGCCAAGGCCGGCGTCAATCGCCTGCAATACGCACCGGTGGCGGGAAGAATGGACCACCTGATCGATCAGCTCCGCGCCGCCGTGGCCGGAGGAAAACTGGTGATCGGCGTCTGCAACGGTTTTCAGCTGCTGGTCAAGGCCGGCCTTCTGCCCGCTATCGATCCGAATAACGAGCGCCAGACCGTGACCCTGACCTGCAATGAACGGGGCAGGTTCGAAGACCGCTGGTGCTGGTTGCAGGTTGATCAGGAGTCTCCCTGTGTCTTTACCAGGGGTTTGGAACGTCTTTATCTGCCCATTCGTCACGGGGAGGGAAAATTTGTCGCCGAATCGGCGGCTGAATTGGCCCGTATCGAAGAGAAACGGCTGGGGGTGCTGAAATATTGCCATCCCGAAACCGGTTCTGCCACCCTCGATTACCCCTGGAACCCCAACGGGTCGCAGGCGGCCATCGCCGGCATCTGTGATCCGAGCGGCCTGGTCTTCGGCCTCATGCCCCATCCCGAGGCCTATCTTTTCCGCACCCATCACCCCCGCTGGACACGGGAGCCAGGCCTTCCGGAAGAAGGAATGGGATTATGGCTGTTCCGCAATGCGATAGAGTATATTCGACAGCAACTGCTATGATAACTTGATGAAAAACGCGTCAGACGGGCTTTTGACGAAGCCGACCTCTTTTTTTTGATAAGCATCCAGGATATCCATGACGGACAAATTTCAACACGAATGTGGGATTTTCGGAATTTTCGGGCATCGGGAGGCGGCCAACCTCACCTATCTGGGCCTTTACGCCCTGCAGCATCGAGGACAGGAGAGCTGCGGCATCGTGGCCTCCGACGGCAAAAGACTGAGCGCCCATCTCGGCCCGGGCCTGGTAGCCGATGTTTTCAGGGATCATTCGATCTTCAACTCCCTGCCAGGTTACAGCGCCATCGGCCATGTCCGTTATTCCACGACGGGCGAATCGGGAATCAAAAACTGTCAGCCGATTCTGGTCGATTACTCCCGGGGCAGCCTGGCGGTGGCTCACAACGGCAACCTGGTCAACGCCTTTGAGTTGAGAAAAGATCTCGAGAAGCAGGGTTCGATCTTCAGCAGTTCCACCGACACCGAGGTCATCATCCATCTTCTGGCCCGCGACCAGACCGAATCTCTTCTCGAACGGATCAGAAATGTGGCCGGTGTGGTCAAGGGGGCTTACTGTCTGGTGATGCTGACGGAAAGCCGGCTGATCGCCGTTCGCGATCCCAACGGCTTTCATCCCCTGGTGCTCGGCAAACTGGGAAACGCCTATGTCGTCGCTTCTGAAACCTGCGCCCTTGACCTGATCGAGGCCACCTATGTCCGCGAGATCGAACCGGGCGAGGTGCTGGAGATCAGCGAGCGGGGAATGCGCTCCTTTGCACTGCCCGTCAAAAGCGACCCTGCCCCCTGCATCTTTGAATTTATCTACTTTGCCCGTCCCGACAGCACCGTTTTCGGCCGGCAGGTCTATACGGTGCGCCAGGAACTGGGCAGACAGCTGGCCCTGGAGTGTCCCGTCGAGGCCGATGTCATCATTCCGGTGCCGGATTCGGGAACCGCTTCGGCCATCGGCTTCGCCGAACAGTCGGGTATTTCTTTCCAACTCGGCCTGATGCGCAATCACTATGTGGGGCGGACCTTCATCGAGCCGACCCAGTCGATCCGTCATTTCGGTGTCAAGATCAAGCTCAACCCGGTGCGCGATATCATCGAGGGAAAACGGGTGGTGCTGGTCGACGATTCCATTGTCCGCGGCACCACCTCGCGCAAGATCGTCAAGATGGTGCGGCAGGCGGGAGCCAAAGAGGTTCACATGCGGATATCGAGCCCGCCGACCTCCTATCCCTGCTTTTACGGGATCGACACGCCCAACCGCAAGGAGTTGATCTCCTCGTCCCATTCGGTGGAGGAGATCAATAACTACATCACCTCCGATACCTTGGGGTATCTGTCGCTTGAGGGGGTGCGCAAAGCCTGCCAAATGGAAAGTCTCGGCCTGTCCGAATTCTGCGACGCCTGTTTCAGCGGCCGCTATCCGGTCAAATTTCCACGGCTGGCCAACGAATTGCAGCTCGATCTCTTTTGATCGGGCGGCGTGATTGTTTTCATTGAACTCAGGAGAAATTCGACGATGACCGAACGGGAAGATTTGATGCACATCATCCGGGAGCTTTCCTACGAGGAGAGGGAGGTTACCCTGACCTCCGGGCGCAAGAGCAATTTCTATTTCGACGGCAAACAGACCACCCTTCATGGATACGGCGGCTATCTGACCGGGCGACTTTTTTATGCCGAGACGATGAAGTTCCCGGCACCGGTGGAAGGGGTGGGGGGATTGACCATGGGGGCCGACCCCATCGCCACCGCCACCTCCATCGTCAGTCATCTGGAGGGAGCGCCGATCCCGGCTTTCATCATCCGCAAGGAGCCCAAAAAACACGGCACCGGGCAGTGGATCGAGGGCCGCAAGAATCTTAAACCCGGCGCCCGGGTGGTCATTGTCGAGGACGTGGTCACCACCGGCGGTTCTTCCATGAAAGCGGTGGAGCGGGCCAGGGAAGAGGGGCTCGAGGTTCTGGGGGTCATCGCTCTGGTCGACCGTGAAGAGGGGGGAAGGGAGTTTCTCGAGGAGAGGGGAGTGGAACTGCGGGCCATCTTCACCAAAAGCGAGGTGGCGGGGAAACAGTGATTGGCAACTTGTGACTAGTGGCTTGTAAAAGCAGTTATTGGCTCGTAGCCGGTGGCTCGTAGCTCAAAAAAATCGCTCGTAGTTCGTGACTGGTGGCCGGTTGTTGGCGATTGGTGATTGGTCTTAAGGAAAAAATAAAAAAATCACAGGGGCCCTCCAGCGGGAGAGCCCTTTTTTTGTGTGTAAGGGGAATTTTTTGTCTCTACGGAGTTTCCCGCGGGATCTTGAAAACCTCCAAAACCCCCGGCAGGCGGCGCAGAAGGTCGCTGCAGACTTTATCCGTATCCCCGATGACTCCGAGGATGGTCCTTTCGGCCCCCGTGGATTGATGGAAATCGAGATCGAGATCGGTCAGGGTGAGTTTGACCCGGCTCAGATTCTCTTCCGTGGCGTTTTTTTTCATTACGATCAGCATATTCGGACCGTCATTTCTTCCCTGAATGGATTCTTTCCAGATGGCGGGATTCGTCGATCACCCTCTCGAAAAGACGGACAATGGCCTGATCGTCGAGAGGACCCCGGTTCATTTTCCTGAGTCGTTCAAAAATGGCCATTTCCCGCCCCGAGTCGTAGATTGGAAGTCCTAATTCTTTTTTGATTTCGCCAATTTGGACGGCGAGGGCGGAACGCTCGTTGAAGATGCGCAGCAGGTCCTCGTCGAGTTCGTCGATCCTTTTCCTGATTTCATGAATATCCAATTTCAGGCTCCCCCGTGGCAAGGTTTTTGCGGATGAAAATGTCCTTTTTCCAGTCAAGGTCGTTCCGTTCGGGATAATCCAGGGTGAAGTGGAGGCCCCGGCTTTCCTTGCGGGTTTGGGCGCAACGGACGATCAGTTCGGCGACCATGGCGATATTGCGCAGTTCGATCAGGTCGGAGGTGAGCAGGAAATTCCAATAATACTCGGTGATCTCCTCCTGGATCATGAGGATCCGGCGCAACGCCCGGTTGAGGCGTTTGTCCGAGCGGACGATGCCGACATAGTTCCACATGGAGAGGCGGATTTCGTGCCAGTTGTGGGCGACCACCACCTCCTCGTCACTGTCCCGGGCCGAACCGTAGTCCCAGGAGCGGATGAGGGGGGCGGGATCGGCGGTGTGGGGCAGCCGTTCCAGGGATTTTTCGGCCGCCTGGTCGCTGAAGACAATACCCTCCAGCAGACTGTTGCTGGCCAGGCGGTTGGCGCCGTGAAGACCGGTCCAGGCGGTCTCGCCGATGGCGAACAGATTGTGAATGTCGGTTTCCCCGCCTGGGTCGACCCGGACACCGCCGCAGAGATAGTGGGCGGAAGGGACAACGGGAATCATCTCCTTGGTCATATCGATGCCGAAGGAAAGACAGGTGCGGTGGATATTGGGGAAATGCTCCAGGACGAACCCCGGATCCTTGTGGGTAATATCGAGGAAAACGCAATCATCCCCCGATTTTTTCATTTCGTTGTCGATGGCGCGGGCAACGATGTCACGGGGGGCCAGATCTTTCAAATCGTGGTACTCCTCCATGAAGGCTCGGCCATCCTTGGTGCGCAGAATCGCCCCCTCGCCGCGAACCGCCTCCGAAATGAGAAAGGATTTGGCATGTGGGTGGAAAAGGGTGGTTGGGTGAAACTGCATGAATTCCATGTCGGCCACGGTGGCGCCGGCCCGATAGGCCATGGCGATGCCGTCGCCGGTGGCGACATCGGGATTGCAGGTGTAGAGATAAACCTTGCCCGCGCCGCCGGTGGCAAGAACCGTCATCCGTGCGCCGAAGGTGATGATCTTTCCTGTACGGATGTCCAGGGCGTAGGCGCCCAGACAGCGGTCGTGGAAGGATGGCCGTCCCGTGACCTTGCCCTCGGTGATCAGATCGACGGCGATATGGTATTCGAAGATACGGATGTTGGGGTGGTTGCGCGCGGCCTCCACCAGCGCCCGTTCGATTTCCCGGCCGGTGATGTCGGCGGCGTGGAGGATGCGTCTTTTGCTGTGGCCTCCTTCCCGCGTCAGGTCGAAACTCCGGTCGGCCCGGCGGGTGAATTGGACCCCCAAGTTGATCAGCTCGCGGACCGCCCGGGGGCCGCTTTCCACGACCAGGCGAACGACTTCCTCATGGGAAAGGTAACACCCCGCCTTCATCGTGTCTTCGAAGTGCGCGGCAAAGGAATCCTCGTCGGAAAAAACCGTAGCGATGCCCCCTTGGGCGAGATTGGTGGCGGTCTCGGAAATTTCCCGTTTGGTAACCAGTGAGACGCTGCCGTGGTCGGCAACCTTCAAGGCATAGGCCAGACCGGCGATGCCGCTGCCGATGACCAGAAAATCCGCAGTTTGTCCCATATTGGGCTCCGGTTGGAGATAGTTGGTATTGTCTTTGCTAAAATTCTCAGAAGGAATGGCAATTATCGTTTCCTGAACAGTCAAAGTCAAGAATGCGAGCCATCCGAAGGTTGAAACGGTTAATTATTTCCATTATAGTGCAAACGGGAAGACGATGAATAAAGCCGCAGTCAAACGCCGATTTTTGTTGTCGCTATGTTTATGCCTCGCGGTGGTGGCAGGAATTTTTCAGCCTGCGATTGTTTTCGGGGATATCTACCGCTACATCGACGACAAGGGTGTCATCCACTTCACCAATATTCCCTCCGGGCCCGGTTACACCCTCTATATCAAGGAAAAACCCAAGGTAGTCAGGAAGAAAAAGAGGACGCCGGTGGATATCGGCAAGGTCACAGCTCTGGTAAAACGTTACGCCACCCGTTACGGGCTTGAGGAAGAGCTGGTCAACGCCGTGATCAAGGTGGAGAGCGACTACGATGCCTCGGCGGTTTCCTCCAAAGGGGCCCAGGGGCTGATGCAGCTCATGGCCGAGACGGCCCGGGATATGGATGTGGCCGATCCTTTCGACATGGAAGACAATATTCGCGGCGGCAGTCGCTATCTGCGGTTGATGCTCGACCTTTTTGAGGGTAATGTGGATCTGGCCCTGGCGGCTTATAATGCCGGTCCCTCGGCGGTGCAACGCTACGGCGGCATTCCTCCGTATAATGAAACCCTCCGCTACGTGGAGAAAGTCAAGGAACAGTACACCAGTTTCAGGGGACAAAAAGGGAAAAAATTATGAATCTGCGCAGCGGTCGGCTCAATCTGCCCAACATGCTGACACTGGGCCGCATCGCCGCTATTCCGATCCTGGTCGTATTGCTCCTGTTCGACACCCGGCTAAGCGGCTTTTTGGCGGCGGTGATCTTCGGGGTGGCGGCGATAACCGACTGGCTGGATGGTTACCTGGCCCGAAAGTGGGGTATCGTGACCGTTCTCGGCAAGTTTCTCGATCCTCTGGCCGACAAACTGATTGTGCTTGGGGTGTTGATCATGCTGATACCCTTGGGACGGGTTCCCGCTTGGGGGGTTTTTCTGATTCTGGCGCGGGAAATCACGGTAACGGGTTTGCGTTCCATCGCCTCCTCGGAGGGGATTGTCATCGAGGCCAGCGATCTGGGCAAATTCAAAACCATCTTTCAGATGACCGCTCTTCCGGGTCTGCTTCTCCATTACGACTATTACTGGTTTTTCGGTGTCAGATCGGAACTGCTCCACGTCAACGCCCACAATTTCGGCATCTTTTTCTTTTATGTGGCCCTGGCCATGACCCTTTGGTCCGGCTTCGATTATGTCTATAAATTCTTCCGCTTGATCAGCCGGTGACGGGGCAGGGGGACGCAATTTTAGTATTGACTTGAAAGGGGTCATTTGGTATTAATATGCCCCGTTGCAAGCACCCGAATATGGCGATTGCGGGAATAACTCAGTGGTAGAGTGCGACCTTGCCAAGGTCGAAGTCGCGGGTTCGAATCCCGTTTCCCGCTCCAAAAATCAGAGGGTCAGGCGAAGAGCCTGGCCCTTTTTGTTTTTTTGTGAAAATTCAATTTGCGGAAGGTGTTTGAAGTGAGCCCAAAAGGCGAAAACCCTGACCAACCGGGATGAAGCAGATGAAAGGGATGAAGAAACCCCAACACATCGGTCTGGGAGACCGGCGATAGGGAAAAGATGCCTCTAAAAAATGGTCAAACCCTGTTTGCGTGGCCAGTATCGCGGAAAAAACGGCTTCATTCCCTTTCTGAACACGAATCCTTAATCAGGTTTGATCGGCCGCGCTTGGACTGTTCTCCCAATTCGGGATGACTGCGATTGTTTTTTTCCGGTTCATGATTGATGGAAAAGAGGCAGAAGTAGAACAAACTCAAAAGAATGCCGGAGAAAAAGGAAACCACGCCAATGATTAACTCACGGGAATTAATGCTGAGAAATTCCATCAATGTAGCAGTCCTTTCATGGCGGAAACAAGCCGGGGCCTGTTCCTCTTAGAGTGTAAACAAAAAAACCATTTTAAAACAAAACTTTGTGATTAATCTTTTGATGCATAACATGAATAAATTTCGGCCAACCCCGGGGGTGAAAGAGTTGCCTTGGTTACGATGGCACGAAAGTTTTCTGTCTTCTTTCCTGGAATAGGAGGTGGTTTATTTGGGGACCTTCGCCTGGGGGAGGGGAGTGGGGATGGCGGGAGCCCGAATCAACTGATTTAAAAAAAACTGACCAATCAGTCAATTTTTCATCAAAAAAAGTTTTTTACGTTAAACCTATTTCCCGATAAATATTAAACGAATTAAATTTTTATATAAAAAAGAAAATTTGTCAAGGACCAATTATTCTTTGCGACTAATTATTCTTTCAAGTAATTCCGCGGAAAACAGGACCGGCCTTACGGCCGGCCCTGGCATCGGCATGAGGAAAATCAGGTGGCGAAATGGTCGGGGTTGATGTCGACCTTGATGGCGGTCGGGTTGTCGGTCAGGAAATCACCCAAATTGTTGTACCCATCGAAGACCCCAAGGTTGTTAACCCCTTCCAGGGTGATCTGAGTGCCGTTGGTAGTGGACAACAAGGTCACGTCGGCATTATTTACGCCGCCGAGAGTGATGGTGATGTTGTCCAGGTAATCGTTGATGGTATTTGCATCGGGACCGTCGGCATCGAGAACATCATAAAAACCGAGGGTGTCATCCGTGAGGCTGAAATCATCGATAGTGTCATGGCCCTCGTTGGCCCCAGCGTTAAACAGGAAATCATCCAGGCCGGTCCCACCGGAAAGCAGATCGTTTCCGGCCCCGCCGAAAAGCAGATCGTTGCCTGTGCTTCCATCAAGCGTGTCATCTCCCTCGCCCCCGAAGAGCAGATCATCGCCATCGTTGCCGACAAGAGAGTCGAGGCCGTCACCGCCGAAGATCAGATCGTTGCCAGTGGTACCCAATAATTCGTCATTGCCAGAGGTGCCGGATATTGTATGGTCGGAGTCAAACGTCGTGCCTTCCGGAAGCAGCAACATGTCAAAATTGCCATAGGAAATATCCCCATCGCCGTCGGTGATTTCCAAAGCTCCAGGAAGATTGATCTCCAGTGGGTTTTCAACTTCGTTGAAAGAAAGGGTTGAAAAATTCCTGATATCGAATGTACTGCCACTTTCATAGTAGAACTCAAGGCTGTTATAATTCTCTACTCCAAAAATTGAGATTGTAGCGTCGCTGACCACAGAACCCACCACAACCTCGCCGGTTGTATCATTAAAATCTACTGTAAATGTGTGACCTCCAACCAATGCTTCTGTAGTATCTTCAAAAAATGATGCTGTTTGGTCATTATATTTGATAACAACACCATTAATTATTACAGGATCACCATCACCTACTATAAATGATTCATCCACTAAAGTTTCTGAATTGTCGGAATCATAATCATATTTTGCTAAAAAACGAATGTTAGTAGCCGATTTAACGCTTCCAACTTTTATTGAAGCACCGTTGACCTCGTAATGTCCATCAAACTCATGAGAAGGCTGTAAAAGGTCATTGTAATCACCTTTGTCGGGAATACCAGATAAATCAACTACAAAATCTAATCTCATGCCCTCACCGGAGCCAATAGAAGCATTATCAATACCTGCCGCATTGTTATTTGAGTTTACGCTCCCCCCCATTGCTGGCGTCAGTAGGAGATCCTGGCTTCCGTTGGTAGGATCCGCATCGTTGAACCCAGCCCATGAATTATTTCCGCCAACAAAATTATAGGTTCCATCGCCTGATTCATAATTGATTGTTGTTGTGGTGCCGTCAATTTGGCCTGACATATCAACAGTGTATTCTGATG
>JAAZDE010000072.1 GCA_012512925.1 Desulfuromonadaceae bacterium | reverse complement strand
GAGGGACATGTACTGCTCCGTTCCATGCTGGGCGGGGCCACCTGGCCAGAGGTGATGTCCCTTTCCGAAGCCGAGGTCAAACGGCGGGTCATGGCTGATCTGAAAACCGTCATGGGGATTACCGAAGAACCCGACTTCGTCCGTATCTACCCCCATCCCCGGGCCATTCCCCAGTATCGCACCGGGCACGCCGCCAGGTTGGCCGCCTTGGAGGAACGGGCGGCGGCCTGTCCTGGATTTTTCTTCACCGGCAACGCTTTTTTCGGAGTGGGGATCAACGATTGCGTGCGGGCTTCCAAAGAGGTGGCGGAAAGGGTTTTTAAATTTTTGGTCAAAAGAAAGTAAAAGGATATCAGGGGTGAAAAATGTTGCTCAGAATCTCGATATCCATAGAATATCTCCTTGTTTCCTTTGATTCGGGAAAGAACCTGACGGGATATTTTCGTCAGACCTTCCCATCGGTTTATTAGCGACAGTCCGGTCAAGCTTGTGGCGGTTCCGGGGAGATGCTCCGCAACTTTTGCAGTCGGGCCACCCTTTCCATCAGGGGAGGATGGGAGTAGTAAAACCAGGCGTAGTAGGGATGAGGGAAGAGGTTGGCAAGGTTTTCCCTGGCCAGCTTGATGAGGGCTCCCGCCAGAGCCTGGGGCCGGCGGGTCAGCTGCGCCGCGAAATCGTCTGCCTCGTTTTCGTGGTGGCGCGACCAGGCGGCGCTCAGCGGGGTTGTTAAGAAGTTGGCGATGCGGGCGGCCACAAACAGCACCAGGAACTGGCCGGCCAAGGACAGATCGTCAGCGCCGACCAGAGACGGGAGACCTTCCCAGGCGATGAGACGGTAGGCCAGAAAGAACCCGCCGAGCGACACCAGCGCCGAAAGGACCAGGCGCTTGAAGATGTGGCGCAGGCGCCAATGTCCGATCTCGTGGGCCAACACCGCCTCGACCTCCTCCCTGTCCATCTGCTCCAGCAAGGTGTCGAAGAGCACGATGCGCTTGACCTTGCCGATGCCGGTGAAATAGGCGTTGGAGTGCCCGCTGCGGCGCGAGGCATCCACCTGCAGCACCATGCCGGCCTGAAGCCCGGCACGCTCCATCAAACGGCGCACCCTCTGGGCCAGCTCCTCGTCGGCCAGCGGCTTGAAGCTGAAAAACAGCGGCTCGATTACATAGGGGGAAAGGACCATCAGGAACAGGCTGACGGCAATCCACAACCCCCATACCCACAGCCACCAATGGGCGGTGGCCGTCACCAGCCACAAACTGCTCACCGCCAGCAGAGCGATCAGGATCATCGCCAGCAAAAGGGACTTGATTTGGTCGGCCAGCCATAGACGGAGGGTGGAGCGGTTGAAACCGAAGCGTTCCTCCAGGCGGAAGGTGCGATGCCAGGAGAAGGGCACATCCAGCAGCCAGCGCAGCCCGAACAGACCGAGAAAGAACAGCATACCGCCCCAAACGGGGGAGTTCGAGAGGCTGGAAGCCAGCCGGTCATATCCGGTCAGCAGCGGCGTAAACAAAAACAGCAGAAAAAGGGTTTCTCCCGCCACACTCTCCACCAACTCGAGTTTCTTTCGGCCCAGGGTGTAGTCGCCGGCCTGCTCCAGGGTCTCCGCCGTGACCGCCGCTTCGAAACCCGGCGGAACCTGGCCCTGGCAACGGCGCTGGTGGCACCAGTCGATAAGCCGCAGCACCATCTCCAACGCCAGGACCAGCAGATAACTTCCCAATAAAAGAGTTTTCATGTCTTTAATCCTACCCGAATCATGAATTCTGGTCGAGACTCAACACGGCCATGGGACATCTCGATGGGTGTTCAGTCGAACAAATCGGAGGATAGTCCCAAAAAGGAGCTGCTATGAGTTTTTTTTCAGCTTGGTGGAAATCAGCCAGTAGGTGATTCCCAGGGCCAGAAGCAGGGCGGCGGTTGCCCACACATATCGGTAATCCAGGGAGGTATAATCAAAAACGATGACTTTGCGGGCGATGGCCATCAGTGCGGTGGCGATGACCAGTTTGACATGGATGACATCATCACGGAGATATAGGGTGATGTTGAGAAAGATTTCGATGGCAATGAGCACTGCCAGGAAGGCGCCGAAGGTGGCCAGCAGGTCATCGATCTTCAACAGCAGAAAGGGAGGGGCATTCAGACGCTGATAAAGGACCAGAAAAATATCTCCGATACCCCACAGGATCACCAGGACCATGAGGATGGCCAGCAGCCGCACCGCCTGGCGGATGACCTGGTGGAGAAAACGGATCAGTGGATCTTTCTGTTCGGCGGCGAAGGATCCGTGCTCGTCGGTGGTCCGTCCTCCGTACTCGTATTCTTCCATGCTCGGACCTGTCCTTGGTAAAAGGGAGGCCAGTGACGGATTTGTTGGCGGCTTGGGAATGTTTTAAATCTACCACAATACTCGGACTGTGGTGAAAAGTGGGGGGAACGTGACGGTTGAGCGGATAACCAAAGCCCAGCGGTTTTCCGATGGGCTTTGGTTGTATCAAAGGATCTGATCGAGAAATTTCCTCAGCCTGGGATGTTCGGGGCTCTGGAAGAAATGTTCCGGAGGGCCGGTTTCAATGATCTTTCCCTCATCCATGAACACCACCCGGTCGCCGACCTCCCTGGCGAAACCCATCTCATGGGTGACCACCACCATGGTCATCCCTTCCTTGGCCAGGTTGACCATGACGTCGAGTACCTCACCGATCATCTCCGGGTCGAGGGCCGAGGTCGGCTCGTCGAAGAGCATGATCTTGGGGTTCATGGCCAGGGCGCGGGCGATGGCCACGCGCTGTTGCTGGCCGCCGGAGAGCTGCGCCGGGTAACAGTTCCTTTTTTCGGCGATGCCGACCTTTTCGAGTAGACGGATGGCGTTTTTTTCCGCCTCTTCCCGCGGGATGTTCTTGAGCTTGATGGGGGCCAGGGTCAGGTTGTGGAGCACGGTCTTGTGATGGAAGAGATTGAAGCTCTGGAACACCATGCCGAGTTCCATGCGGATCTTGTTGATGTTGGCTGTTTTGTCGGTCAGATCCTGGCCGTCGACGACAATGCTGCCGGCATCGACGGTTTCCAACTGATTGATGGTGCGCAACAGGGTACTCTTGCCGGAACCGCTGGGGCCGATGATGACCACCTTCTCGCCGGAAAAGATGTCGAGGGAGACGTTGTCCAGGGCCCTGAGTTGACCGAAGAACTTGGAGATGTTGCGGATGCGGATGATCGGGTCAGTGTCGGCCATGGCCTCCCATCCTTTCTTCCATGATCCCGACTATTTTGGAGAGGATCAGAGTGATGATCAGATAAATGATCGCCACCATGGTGTAGGTTTCGAAATACAAGAAACTTTCCGAGGCGAATTCCCGGCCGCGGCGCAGCAGATCGGAGACGGCCAGGATCGAAACAAGGGAGGTGTCCTTGAGCAGGGCGATAAACTCGTTTCCCACCGGCGGCAGGATGGTGCGCAGTGCCTGTGGCAGAATCACGTAAAACATGGTCTGGGTGCGGTTGAAGCCGAGAGAGAAGGAGGCCTCCCGCTGACCGCGGTCGATCGATTCGATGCCGGCCCGGAAGACCTCTCCCATATAGGCCCCATAGCAAAAGCTCATGGCGAGGATCGCCGCCAGCATGTCGGGAACGCGGACGAATTGTCCCAAAGCGTAGTAAATGTAAAAGAGTTGGACAAGGAGCGGAATCCCCCTCACTACCTCCACATAGGTCGAGGCGATCAGGTTGATGGTGGCGTTGCGGGATATGCGGCCGAGGCCCGTGATCAGTCCCACCACCAGCGCCAGAGCTATGGAGGAGAAGGTGACCTGAAAGGTGATGAGGATGCCGTCGGGGAGAAACTTGAGCAGACGAAGATAGGGGTCCGGGTGAAACAGGATCAGATAGAGCAGGGCGCCGACCGCGCCAAAAAAGGCGAGCCGCCAGGCCGAGAGAAGGCCGCGGTCCTTTTTGGTGGGTATGGCCGCTCCGTCACCGATGTCGATGGTCACTTTTTTTTCGGGCATGGTTCAGACAACAGAAAGAACAAGAATAAGGAACAAGAAAAAGGGCTCGCTGCGAAAGCGAGCCCCTTTGAATACGGATATTATTGGCCAATCCATTTCGCCTGGAGTTCCTTGTCGAGTCCCTTGGCCTTGACGGCCTGGATCCCCTTGTTGATCAGTTCGAGGGTTCCGTTGTTCTCTTTCTTCACGGCGATGCCGTAGTATTCCACTTCGGCAGATTCCATGACCTTGGCTATTTTCAGGGACTTGGCGTATTTTTCGTTCTGCAGTGCGTAGTTGGCGGCTACGGGATCATCGCAGACAACCGCTTCGATGCGGCCGTTGTGGAGGTCTTCGATAGCCAGGCCGACTTCATCATAGGTTTTGGAGATGACGCCCTTTACGGCCTTGACGGCAAAAGTACCGGTAGTGCTGATCTGGGAGCCGACCTGTTTGCCGACCAGTTCCTTGAGATCCTTGACTTTGGAATTCTTCCTGACGATCAGTGCTTGGCGGACGCGGAAATAGGGCTCGCTGAAATCCATCACTTTCTTTCTCTCATCGGTGATGGAGACCGAGGAGGAGATGGCGTCGTATTTGCCGACATTAAGACCGGCAAAGATGCCGTCCCAGGCCACGGCGACGAATTTCGGGGTAAATCCGGCCTCTTTGCCGGCGGCCTTCATGTAATCGATGGAATAGCCGGTAATGTCTTTGTTGGCGTCCACGAACTCCATGGGGGGCCAGGTGGCGTCGGTAGCGAAAACAATGACCTTCTCGGCGGCCAGAGCGGTGTTGGCGGCAAGGAAAACACCCAGGAGCAGCAAAAGGCTTTTTCTCAACATATTTCCTCCTTTGATCATCGTAAAACTTGTTGGTTACGGTTTAAACAGAGGGACTTTAGCATCCCTTTGTCTGAATTGGCAATTGGCAATCCGGCTAAAGCAAAAAAAATTTCCATGGGGGATTTTCCGGATCGGGTTGCGGCACTGTCAAGCGATGCCATCGCGGCGCCAGAACTGGGCGATCAGCATTCCGGCCATGATCAGAGCGGCGCCCCCGATTCCCTGACCGGTCATCATTTCGCCGAGGAGCAGCCAACCCGACAGGGCGGCAAAAACGGTTTCCATCTGCATGATCAGAGCGGCATGGGCCGGTGGTGAATCCTTCTGGGCGATGACCTGCAGGGTGAAAGCGATGCCGGTGGTGACAACGCCGCTGAACAGCAGGGGCATGGCGGCGGCCAAGATCCCCGCCGGTTCGATCTTTTCCATGACCAGGGCGGCGACAAGACTCAGCAGGGCGCAGACCAGGGTCTGGCCGAAGGCGAGATAAAAAGAAGAGATTTTGGGTGAGAGCCAGCCGATTATCAAAACGTGGCCGGCCCAGGCAAAGGAGCCGGCAAGGATCCAGGCGTCACCGGAAGAAAGGGTCAGGGTGTCCGCGATGCTCAGCAGATAGAGTCCGATGACACCGAGCAGCGCCCCTGTCCACACGCCGGGACCGCAACGCACACCGAAAAAAAAGCCGATCATGGGCACAATGATGACATAGAGGCCGGTAATGAAGCCGGCGTTGGCGGCGCTGGTCGTTATCAGCCCGATCTGTTGCAGGTTGATGCCGATGAACAGCATCAGTCCCGCCAGCGCACTGCCCCAAAGTGGAAGCCAGCGTGCCGCAACCGTTCCTTCCGTTGACGGAAGGGAATTTCGCCACGTTTTCAGGGCAAAGGGCAAAAGGGCCGCCGCTCCCAGCAGGAAGCGGACGGAATTGAAGGTAAAGGGGCCGACATGGCGCATCCCCACCCGCTGGGCGGCAAAGGTAGAGCCCCAGATCAGGGCCACCAGTAACAGCAACAGATTGGCGCGAACGATTTTGGGATTTATCGACACAAAATTTCCAAAAAAAGGGTAATTGAAAAAAACAGGACCTTATACAGCAATCCGCGACAAATGACAACGCTCCAACCTGTTAGCCGGGGGCTCGCCGATCCTTTTCGGGCGGGAGGAAAAACCTTGCCTGGGAACAGACGTTGGGTTTTAATCCCAGGAACTACTTCCTTCAAACCGTACCTGCCTTTGCCGGCAAGGCTACGGCAACAGGGAAACGGTTATGGAGGGACCATTGGTGCGGTTTTTAGGTGCGAATGCACCGGCCGCCGGAGAGAGGGAGAAAAATGGAGAGAAAAACAAAGATCGTCGTTTACAAGTGCGTCGCTCTGGCGCTGGCGTTGGCGGCGCTGGGCATTTTCTTTAGCGCCTACCTGATTTATGATGAGGTGGCCGATATGCCGATAACGAATATCGAAACCAAGATTGGAGCGACGCGGGCCATCCTGAGGTTTGCCGGAGGGATTGTCGTCGGTTTTGTCGGATTTCTTTTCAATTACACGGCGAATCTGCACAGGAAGGAAGATGAGGAGGGGGGTGGATACATCTGATCCGGAATCAGACGGACATGAGATCCTATCCCTCGAGCCATTCGGCCAGTTTGCCGCGGATGGCATCGAGGTCCTGGGTGCGGATCAGTAGCCGTTTGTGACGGGATTTTTCCCCCTGGGCGATAGTGATCCGGTTTTTGGCTATGCCTAGAAGGGCGGCAAAGAATTCCCGGCAGGCCTGGTTGGCGGCGCCCTCCACCGGGGGGGAGGTCAGCCGGATCCGGAGCTCGTCCCCCTGCGGACCGATGATCTCGTTCCTGCTGGCTCGGGGTTGCACCCGGATATGGAGCGACACTCCATCCTTTTCCGGCTTCAGAAATCCGTTCATTTCTCCCTTTGCTCTCCCGTTTGCCAGTCGACCTGCTCCGGAAATCTGTCCACCTCATCAATCAGCATGACTTCCGGCTGATCCTCCAGCTGGAGGTACGAATCGCTGTTTTCCGTGTGGTGGGCATCCAGTTCCAGCATCTTGCGGTGGCGTTCGAGCAGGGAGCCAAAGGTAGTTTGGAAGGCGATCTTCTGGCGGTGGAGTTCATTGATTTCGTCCAGGATGAGGAACCTTTTTTCCTCGGCGCTGCGGATGATTTTTTCCGCTTTCACCCGCCCCTCCCGGATAATGAGGTCGGCTTCCCGACGGGCATTCTGCTTCAGGTCGTCAGTTATTCTCTGGGTTGTCATGAGGGTGTCCTTGAGGACCGCCTCACGTTCCCGCATTTCCTCCATGTTGGCGCGAGCCCGGGCCAGATTTTCCCTCAACTCCTGGTTTTCCCGGTGCAGTTTGGCCATCTCGGTGGCGACCTCTTCAAGAAAGCGGTCGACGGCCGCCTTGTCATACCCCAGCAGGCGGTTTTTGAAATGATACTGCTGTATTTCGATAGGGGTGATTTCCATGGCGGTATTATCGCTTTACGGGGCTATAAGTAGGAGGCAAGCTGGAGAAAGACGGCAAAAACGATCCTTTTGAGAAAAGTCAGGCCCAGGAGCAGGACGAAAGGGGAGAAGTCGATGCCGCCGAACTGGAGAGGGACCAGGCGCTGCAGACGATAAAGGACCGGATCAGTGACGGAGCAGAGGAACCGGACTATGGGATTGTAGGGATCGGGATTGACCCAGGAGAGGATGACCCGGGCAATCACGATAAAGATATAAAGCTGGATGATCAGGTCGAAGATCTGTGCGAAAGCAAGAAAAATTTCCCTGAGGATCATCATCGTTGTCAGTTCCGTTTCCGCTGATAGAAGTTTAAAAACTCCCTTGATTTTATACAGAAATCGTCTCGGGGTGTCAAATCATTATGGGCGGGGGGGCAGGCCGTATCACCCTTTGCCAAGGAATTTCCCCAACTGTCGAAAGTTGTTGTGGAACTATTGGAAATTGAAAGCTATAATAACCAACTTTGAAATCTTTGGAGAGGAGGCGGGAAGCTCAAACCATGAATAAGGGCCGAGCACGGACCAACAATCTCTATGTCAGCAAGCTGAATCCGATTATTGCACCTGCCGACCTGGCGCAGGTATTCCCCTTGAGCGATGAGATCGCCGAATTTGTCAGCAGCGCCCGTAATCAGATAAAGGATATCCTGTATGGAAGGGACCGCCGCCTGATGGTCGTGGTGGGGCCCTGTTCGATCCATGATCCGAAAGCGGCCTTGGAATATGCCGGCAAACTGGCCGAGCTGAGCCGCGCCATCCAGGAGCAACTTTTTGTAGTGATGAGGGTTTATTTCGAGAAACCGCGCACCACTATCGGCTGGAAGGGACTGATCAACGACCCCGATCTTAACGGCAGCCATCAGATTTCCAAGGGGCTTGGCATCGCCCGTCAGCTGCTCTGCGCCATCAATGCATTGGGACTTCCCGTGGCCACCGAGCTTCTCGATCCGATCACTCCCCAGTATCTTTCCGATCTGATCAGCTGGGGGGCGATCGGCGCCCGCACCACCGAGTCTCAGACCCATCGGGAACTGGCCAGCGGCTCCTCTTTTCCCGTCGGGTTCAAAAACGGCACCGACGGCAACCTGCAGGTCGCCATCGACGGAATGGCAGCGGCTCTTCATTCTCATACCTTTCTCGGCATCAACCGCGAGGGACGGACCTCCATCGTCGGCACAACCGGCAACCCCGACGTGCACCTGGTGCTGCGCGGTGGTAACGACAAGCCGAACTATCACCCGGATGACATCGCCAAAGCGGTGGGGATGCTCACCAAGGCGGGTCTCGGTCGAGGCCTCATGGTGGACTGCAGTCATGCCAATTCCTTCAAGGATCATGAGCGGCAGGAGGAAGTGCTGATCGATGTGATGGAGCAGATTGGCGCGGGTGAGAAATCCATCGCCGCACTGATGATTGAAAGCTGTCTCAAGCCGGGGAGCCAGAAAATTTCGGGCAATTCCGCCGATCTCGAGTATGGGGTTTCCATCACCGACAAGTGCGTGGGCTGGGAGGCGACGGAGCGAATGTTGCGGTATGCCGCAAAAAAACTGCGGGAGATGGGCGGACGGCCCCTGTAACATGGGGTGAAGGAAACAGGAACTGGCTTTGCTGACAAGGCGTTGCTAGGGCAGAGCCGGCCTGGGAGCGCGGCGTGAGATGCCCGGATCCGAACGTCGCGGCAGGATCATGGCGGCAGTTTTTTCGCACCCTGTCAGCGATGGGTCAGGTCGTCCACCTGAAGCTGCAGGTCATCGACATTGATACGGACGATCCGGCCCTCTTCCCGCTCCGCCCGGACCAGTCCTTCGCTGACCCATTCGAGGATGACCGATCTGGCGATCCCGAATTTGTGCTGGGCTTCTTCCAGAGTGAACCAGGTTTTGCCTACGGACATGGGACTCGCCTCCCTTGGCTGGTCGGAAAAGATTTTTTATATAAACAACTATAGCGTATCCTTGTTGATCTGTCCGTCACCGTTTCCCGCGGGGCAAGCCTATCGCTCGGGCAAAAAGGTCCTTGACAAGTGGCCTGTTTTTCGTTAAATCTACATTTTCGTGGCCGACCGGCCTGTCATTGATTACCACTATAAAAATATTTCATAGTAATTTCATGGTAAAGAGAGGGTTTTGATGAGTACGCAAATCGTCAAGAAGGCGGATATCGACCAGAAATGGCATATCGTGGACTTGAACGGGAAGGTTCTCGGCCGTGCCGCCTCCGAGATCGCCAAGGTTCTGCGAGGGAAGAACAAGCCCTGTTTCGCGCCTCACATGGATGCCGGTGATTTTGTCATCGTGGTCAACGCCGAAAAGGTTCGTCTCACCGGCAACAAACTGGCCGACAAGATGTATTACCGCCACAGCGGTTATCCCGGTGGCCTGACCACCACTCCGGCGGGTAAGATGCTTGAGCGGAAACCTGAAGAATTGATCCGCAAGGCGGTCAAGGGAATGCTTCCCAAAAACAAATTGGGACGGCAGATGTTCACTAAACTGAAGGTTTATATCGGCGGGAACCACCCTCATTCCGCCCAGAAACCTCATGTGCTCGAGTTTTAAACGGCAGAGTTAGGAGAGAGACGATGGCCGAGCGGAAATATTATGCGACCGGAAAACGGAAAACCTCCGTGGCCCGTGTTTGGCTCCGGGATGGCTCCGGGGCGATTACTGTCAACAAACAGCCCTTGGATGATTATTTTGGCCGGGCGATTCTGCGCATGGTGATCGAGCAGCCGCTGGCCCTCACCGAAACCATGGGCAGATTCGATATCGATGTCAATGTCTGCGGTGGTGGGCACACCGGGCAGGCCGGTGCCATCAAGCATGGCATTTCCAAGGCGTTGATGGAGTACAGCCTCGATCTGCGACCAACGCTCAAACGGGCCGGCTTCATCACCCGCGACAGCCGCGTCAAGGAACGGAAAAAGTACGGTCGCCGCGCTGCCCGCGCCCGCTTCCAGTTCTCCAAACGTTAGCACCGGTTTGGATTGGCGGCTGTGGTCGCCTTGTACTTGCGACAACCTGATTTCAAGCAAGGTAAGACAGGAAACCGGACCGGTTTCCTGTCTTCTTTTTAAGAGGAGGCTGAAATGGCCCGCCGAGTGGCGATTATCGGGGCCGGAGGTTACACCGGCGTGGAATTGATCCGGCTGCTCTCCCTTCATCCGCAGGTCGAGCTGACCTGTCTGACATCCCTCGAGGATGTCGGCACCCCGGTCTCACGGGTCTTTCCTTCCCTGCCCAGGAAGTTGTCCCTTTGCCTCGAAGCTTTGGATGTGGAGAAAGTGATCGCCGCGGCGGATATCATTTTCACCGCCCTTCCTCACAAGGCGGCCATGGGGGTGGTTCCCCATTTTCTCGCTGCCGGCAAAAAGGTGATCGATCTGTCCGCCGATTTCCGTCTCAAGGATGTCGACGTCTACGAAAAATGGTATCAGCGGCATACCTGCCCGGAACTGGTTGCCGAGGCCGCCTATGGTCTCCCCGAACTCTATCGGGAAAAGATCCGCGGCGCCCGCCTGACGGCCAATCCCGGCTGTTATCCGACCAGCGCCATTCTGGCCCTGGCTCCCCTGCTTCGCCACGATCTGATCGATCTGCGGACCCTGATCATCGATAGCAAATCGGGCGCCACCGGCGCCGGACGTTCGGTTCGCCTCGGCAGCCTCTTCTGTGAGGTCAACGAGGGGTTCAAAGCTTATGGTGTGGGAACTCACCGCCATACCCCCGAGATCGAGCAGATCCTCGGCGATCTGGCGGCAACCCCGGTGATTGTCAATTTCACTCCTCACCTGCTGCCTATCAGCCGCGGCATCCTGTCCACCTCTTATGCCCAAATGAAAAAAGTGCTGGAAGGGAAGGAACTGGCGGAACTTTTCAGCGACTTCTACCGCGACGAGCCCTTTGTCCGTGTCTGTGCGGCGGGTGAACTTCCCAATGTCGCCATGGTCAAGGGGAGCAACTATTGCGATATCGGGGTGGTGAGCGATTGCCGCACCGGACGGGTGATCGTCCTCTCCGCTATCGACAATCTGGTCAAGGGAGCCTCCGGCCAGGCGATCCAGAACATGAACATCATGGAAGGATTCGATGAGGGGTTGGGCCTGGAGGTAGTTCCCCTGTTCCCTTAGCAGGTTTTTGAAGGACCGCGCGTTTGGCCTTTATGCCGCGCCTAAAAAAGCAATAACTATTGGGATCCCAGGATTCAAGCCGCCCGCTCCTTGGCCAGGGACAGGGAACCGGACTCCGGTTTTTCAGCGAGCTGACAGCAAATAAATACAGATTTCAAGGTGGGCAGATGGAACTTTTGTTGACGGTTCTGGGAGTGGTGCTGATTCTCGAGGGAATCCCCTGGTTTCTATCTCCATCCACCATCAAGAAGGTTTACGCCCAGATGCTGATTCTTCCGGAGCGTCATCTCCGCTTTATGGGTCTCTCCGCTATGCTTGGCGGGCTTCTTCTGGTCTACCTGATCAGAGGCTGACGGATTCTGTCGCCGATTCCGTCCGAGGAGAGCCTTGCCATGCAACTCAGTGATTTCGATTATTCCCTCCCCGGTGAGTTGATCGCCCAATACCCTCCGCCTTGCCGCGGGGAGTCCCGCATGATGGTGGTAAACCGCAGTAGCGGCGCCATCGATCATGATTGCTTCGGCGGCATCGGCGCCTACCTGCGTGGCGGCGACCTGCTTGTTGTCAACGATACCAGGGTGATTCCGGCCCGACTTTTCGGCCGCAAGGAAACAAGCGGCGGCCGGGTGGAGATTTTCCTGGTGCACCGCGAACAGGGGGCGGAGGAAATCTGGAGCTGTCTGTGTCGTTCCTCCAAACGTCCCCGTACCGGCTCGATCCTCAGGCTGGGGGATGAACTGGCTGCTGAGGTTATCGGGGAAGGG
This sequence comes from Desulfuromonadaceae bacterium, assembly GCA_012512925.1. Taxonomy (GTDB): domain Bacteria; phylum Desulfobacterota; class Desulfuromonadia; order Desulfuromonadales; family JAAYDE01; genus JAAYDE01. Next base: position 21,162 of record JAAZDE010000072.1, on the reverse strand, counting down.
GAGGCATCCCTGCTGCTCCTGCGTTTTCATTTCCGGGGGGATTTTCAGCAGGTTCTGGAAAAGACCGGACGAATTCCGCTTCCCCCGTATATCCGGCGCCAGGACACTCTTCTCGACCGGGAACGCTATCAGACCGTTTTCGCCCATCATGCGGGTGCAGTAGCGGCTCCTACCGCGGGTCTTCATTTCACCCCCGCCGTTCTGGATCTCCTGTCTGCCAAAGGAGTGGGAATTTCTTCCCTGACACTTCATGTCGGGATCGGCACTTTTCTGCCGGTCCGCAGCGACGATCCTCTCGAGCATGAAATGCATGGCGAATATTTCGCCATCCCGGCGGCCACCCTGGAGAGCATCCACCGGACCAAAAGGGAGGGTGGGCGGGTTTTCGCCGTTGGTACCACGGTGACCCGTGCCCTGGAGACGGCTGTGGACGTTGAGGGGCGTCTGATCGGGGGAGAGGGTGTTTCCCGGCTTTTCATCTACCCGGGATTTCGTTTTCGCATCATCGATGCCCTGATCACCAATTTCCACCTCCCCAAGTCGACCCTGTTGATGCTGGTTGCCGCCTTTGCCGGCCGCGAATTGATCCTCGATGCCTACAAAAAAGCCTGCGAGGAACGCTACCGTTTTTACAGCTATGGGGATTGCATGCTGATTCTGTGAGGGGATGTTGACTTTTTTTCAATATCCTGCCGATGGAGGAATGGTCCTGACCGTGGCGGAAAATTTTTGCGGAGTGAACCATGTTTAAGTTCACCCTATTGCACCGGGATGCCGGAAGCGAAGCGCGGCGGGGATTCATTGAAACCGCTCGGGGCAGAATAGAAACGCCGATCTTCATGCCGGTCGGCACTCAGGGGACGGTCAAGGGGATGCTTCCCGAGGCGCTGGAGGAAGTAGGCGCCCAGATCATCCTCGGCAATACCTACCATCTCTATCTGCGTCCCGGCCACGAACTGATCCGTCGATTGGGAGGGCTGCACCGCTTCATGAACTGGCGGCGCCCGATACTGACCGACAGCGGCGGCTATCAGGTCTTCAGCCTGAGCCGGCTGCGTTCCATCGACGAGGAAGGGGTGGTGTTCCAGTCCCATCTGGATGGCTCCCGCCATCTTCTCACCCCGGAGCTTTCCATCGCCGTTCAGGAGGCCCTCGGCGCCGACATCGTCATGGCCTTCGACGAATGTATCCCCTATCCCGCGGAGCGGGATTACGTCATCGCCTCCTCCGATCGTTCCAGCCGCTGGGCACAACGGTCCAAAGCAGCTCTTCAACGGGGCCAAAGGCAAGCAGCCCTCTTCGGTATCGTCCAGGGGGGGATGTTTCCCGAACTGCGCGCCCGCAGTGCTCAACAACTGCAGGATGTCGGTTTCGACGGCTACGCCCTGGGCGGTCTGGCGCTTGGCGAGGAAAGCGCGCTGAGGTACGAGATCTTCGCCTCATCCCTTCCTCTCCTGCCCGCCGATCGGCCGCGCTACATCATGGGGGTGGGCACCCCGGCGGATCTGGTGGAAGGAGTAGCCCGCGGCGGCGATATGTTCGACTGTGTCATGCCGACCCGCAACGCCCGCAACGGCGTCCTCTTCACGACCTTCGGCAAACTCTCCATCAAGCAGAGCCGCTACCGGGAGGATTCCCTGCCTGTCGATCCCAACTGCGGCTGTTATGTCTGCCGTCATTACAGCCGGGCCTATCTGCGCCATCTCTACCTGGCGAATGAGATACTGGCCTCAGTTCTCAATACCCATCACAATCTCCACTACTATCTTCGACTCATGGAGGGGATGCGGGAGGCCGTCAGCCAGGACCGGTTCGCCGAATTCCGCAATGATTTTTATCGTGATCAGCGGGAGGGCGATTAGCCACCGGCAAAAATTCCCCGATTTTTTCCGGATTAATTTTTTTTTCCGGGAATTTCTGCTATAACGGTGACGGCAAGACAGCCTGAATGGAAAATAAAACTTTTTTCAATACAAGGGAGGTTTAATCCTATGGTCAGTGAAGCGTTCGCAATGGCGGGAAACGCCGCCGCGCAGCAGGGAGGGCGTCCGGGATATGAAACGGTCATCATGCTGGTGCTGATGGTCGCGGTTTTTTACTTTCTGCTCATCCGTCCCCAGCAGAAAAGAGCCAAGCAGCACAAGGAACTGATCGATTCGCTCAAAATCGGTGACCAGGTGGTGACAGCCGGGGGTATCCACGGCCGGGTGGCCGGCATCCAGGAGGAAATTCTTTCTCTGGAGGTGGCTACCGGCGTGCGGATCAGGGTCAACCGCTCTGCCATCGTCAACAACCAGAATCCGCTCGAAAAAAAAGATAAGCAGGAAAAACAGGACAAGCAGGAAAAACAGTAATTCCCGCGCCGTTGCCGGAATGTTCATGCGTCACGATGCTCCGAGGCTGAAAGGAGACGGCTTCAAATATGTCTAGAAACCTGAAATTTCGGGCCATCCTGGTGATGGTTCTTGTTTCGCTGTCGTTGGTTGCCCTCGCTCCGACCTTGTTTCAGGAGCGCCTTCCGGATTGGTGGCGGAACACCTTCGATCCGATACATCTCGGCCTGGATCTGCAGGGTGGTATTCATCTGGTTCTGGGGGTTGACGTCGAAAAGGCGGTGGAAAGCCGCCTCGACAGTATCGCCGACGAATTGGAAACCCTGCTGCGGGAGGATGATATCGTCTTCAAGAGGGTGCTGCGGGGTGGAGACGGCACCGTTTCGGTCATTGTTTACGACGATGTGGCGGCCGGTCAGGTCAATGCCATGATCAAGAAGCAGTTTCCGACGCTGGAGCAGGCCGAGGAGAGCCGTTCCGACGATTATCCCCAGAAAAATTTCCGCCTCAGCGACAATGAGGTGGAACATATCCGGAGCTATGCCGTACGTCAGGCGGTGGAGACGATGCGCAACCGCATCGACCAGTTCGGCGTTACCGAGCCGGTTCTGCAGAGGCAGAGCGATGACCGCATTCTGATCCAGCTGCCAGGTGTGAAGGATCCGCAGCGAGCCATTGATCTGATCGGCAAGACCGCCCGTCTGGAGTTCAAACTTGTGGCCGATGTGCCGCCGGAGGACGCGGTCAAGGGGTTGCTGCCGGGCGGAACCCAACTGCTTTATGAAAAACGGGTCAACCGTCAGACCGGAGCGGTAACCGAGCTGCCGGTCGTGGTTTTCGACAAAACGATTCTTACCGGAGACCTTCTCTCTGATGCCCAGGTGAGGATCGACAACCGCTTCAACGAGCCCTATGTATCCATCGATTTCAATTCGCTGGGCGCCAAGCGTTTCGATCAGATTACCGCCGCCAACGTCGGTAAGCGATTGGCCATCATTCTCGACGATACCGTCTATTCGGCACCGGTGATTCGGGAGCGGATCTCCGGTGGAAGCGCTCAGATTAGTGGAGCCTTTAACGAACAGGAGGCCACCGATCTGGCCATCGTGCTGCGGGCCGGGTCACTACCCGCGCCGGTGAAGATCCTGGAAGATCGCACCGTCGGGCCTTCCTTGGGGCGCGACTCCATCAACAAGGGGATTTTCTCCGTCCTGGTCGGCGGCATTCTGGTGATTATCGCCATGTTCGTCTATTACCGCCTGGCCGGCCTGGTGGCCAATGTCGCTCTGCTGCTCAATCTGGTTTTCATCCTCACCCTGCTGGCTCTGTTCAAGGCATCCCTCACCCTTCCCGGCATTGCCGGTATTGTTCTCACGGTGGGGATGGCCGTGGATGCCAATGTGCTGATTTTTGAACGCATCCGGGAGGAACTGCGCCGGGGTCAGAGCCCCCGCCTGGCGCTCGAAGAGGGTTTCGCCAAGGCTTTTCTGACTATTGTTGACGCCAACGTGACGACGCTGATAGCCGCCCTGGTCCTTTTCCAGTTCGGGACCGGACCGGTCAAAGGCTTTGCCGTCACCCTATCCGTGGGGATTGTCTGTTCTCTGTTTACGGCGATCTTTGTCTCCCGGGTGATCTTTGATTATTTCTTCGAAAAACGTCAGATAAAGCAGTTGAGCATCTAAGGAGATCGGAATGGAAATCATCCGGCCGGACATCAATCTGGATTTCATCGGCAAGCGCCGCATCGTCCTGATTTTTTCTGCGGTACTGATTTTGATCGGGCTTTTTTCTCTGGTTCTCAAGGGAGGACCCAATTTCGGCATCGATTTCTCGGGGGGCACCCTGATTCAACTGCAGTTTGCCGAATCGACCAATGCCGCCGATATCAAAGAGGCCTTAAAGGATCTCGACATCGGCACTTTTACGGTGCAGCAATTCGGCGAAGAAGCCAATGAGTTTCTGGTCAGGGCGCAAAAGACCAGTTCCGAGCTGAAGGGCTTTTCCCAGAGGACCCTGGAGTTGCTGGAGACCCACTACGGCGCCGGCAAGGTCGATATCCGCCGTGCCGAGATGGTCGGTCCTCAGGTGGGCAAGGACTTGCGAAAAAAAGGGTTCTGGGCCATTTGCTATGCCATGATCGGAATATTGATTTATGTCACCTGGCGGTTCGAGCTGCGCTTCGCAGTGGGAGCGATTCTCGCCCTCATTCACGATATCCTCATCACCCTGGGCGCCTTTTCCCTGACCAACCGGGAAATCGATCTGCCGGTCATCGCCGCCTTTCTGGCCATCGTCGGCTACTCCCTCAACGACACCATCATCGTCTATGACCGGATCCGGGAGAACATGGGCAAATACAACAAGGAGCCGTTCCCTTCCATCATCAACCACAGCATCAACGAGACCCTTTCCCGTACCCTGCTCACTTCGGGGACCACCATGATCGTGATTCTGGCCCTGTTTATTTTCGGCGGCGGGGTCATCAATAATTTCGCCTTCGCGTTGCTGATCGGGATCTTGATCGGGACCTACTCCTCTATTTTCATCGCCAGTCCCCTGCTCATCGTCTGGGAGGAATATGTCGGCAAGCGCCGCAAGACCAAAGTTGCAACGGCCAGAAGCGCCTGAGGGTTTTCTCACCGGCCCTTCCCCAAGATCCGCCTGAAGAAATTTTCCCGCCAAGCATGGATTGCCGGCGTCCGCTTCCGGCAATCCATGTCGACCAAGAAAAGCCATTTCCGCCATGTCCGCTGATGCCGTCCCGTTACCCTTGCCATTGTTTCGGATTCGCCCTTGCCGGGAACCGGTCTACCGATCCCTGGTAAACGAGGGGGTTCCTCCCTGGCTGGCCGATATTCTTGCCCGCCGTCTGGAGAAGCCGGTTTCCTGGCAGGGAATCAGCCACCCCTCGCTGGCGGCGATTCCTGATCCCGGAGTGATTCCTTCTCTGGACCGGGCCGCAGCCAGGGTGGTGCAGGCGATCACTGACGAAGAGAAGGTGATTTTCGCCTGCGACCATGACTTGGACGGGACCGCCTCGGCCGCCGTACTGTGGGAAGCCTTCACCGGCTGTTTCGGGGTTTCCGAGGAAAAACTGCAGGTGGTGACCAGTCATCGGCTGACGGAAGGGTACGGCCTGACCGGGCCGGTGGTGGAGCGGATTCTGGAGTCCGGCGCCACCCTGGTCATCACCGCCGACAAGGGCAGCGGCGACGAGGAGAGGATTCATCGCCTGAGCGCGGCGGGCCTCGATGTCATCGTCACCGATCACCATATGTTGCCGGTTGAGGGTCCACCCCCTTCAGCCTTTGCCGTAATCAATCCCAGTTGCAGTGAGGCTGGCTACGATCCCCATGTCTGTGGTGCCGCCGTGGCTTTTCTGCTGATGTGGAAGGTGCGCGAGCGGTTGCGGGAGGTGGTCCTCAAAAAGGATATCCCCAGCCTCCGCGGCCTGCTCGATTACGTTGCGGTAGCCACCGTTGCCGATTGCGTGGCCCTGCGGCCGGATCGGAGTAACGTAAACCGAATCCTGGTGCACCACGGTCTGGTTCTGCTCAATCAGCAAAAAAGACCAGCCTGGCAGGTGTTTTGCGATGAAGTGGAAGGTCCGGTGACCGCTGAAACGGTGGCTTTCGGCCTGGCGCCGCCGATTGCCGCCAGCGGCCGCCTCGACTGGCCCGACGCCGGATTTCTTTTTCTCACAGCATCCGATCCTGAGACGGCTGCCGGACAGTGGCAGATCCTGAAGGGGGAAAACCGGGAGCGCCGCCGGATCGAAAAGGAGTTGCGGGAGCGGGCGCTGCTTCAGGCGGCGGCCATGGAGACCCAGTCTCTGGTCCTTTACTTCGCCGACGGTCACTGCGGCGTTCATGGCATCACCGCCAGCCGTTTGGTGGAGACCTTCGGCAAGCCGACGGTCCTGTTCGCCCCGAAAGGGCATGGGGGCGAGGCTGGAAATGTCGGTGTGCCGGCGGATGACGGCGAAATGATGGCTTCCGGGAGTTTCCGGGGGGTGCCCGGTTTCCATGTGAGAAACGCTCTGCAGACGGTGGCCGACCGCCATCCTGGCCTGCTGCGCGGTTTCGGCGGGCATGAAGGGGCGGCGGGGGCGACCTTGGCGGTTGACGACATTCCCCGCTTCGCCGAACTGTTCGAAGTGGCGGTCCGTGAGCAGCTGGGGGAGGAGCCTCTGCGCCCCATCCTTTGGGTCGATGCCGACTGGCCGGCGGAGTTGCTCTCTCTGGATACTCTGGATGTGCTGACCGTTCTGGACCCCTGGGGGAAGGATTTCCCGGCGCCGGTGCTTTACGGCCGTTTCACCGTCCTTTCTGTCCACGGAATGGGAGGCGGCGCTCATATTCGGTTGCAGGTGGAAAAGGATGGAGAGCGTTTTGCCGCCGTCTGGTTCAACACCACCGAGGCAAAAGCCGCCGTCTGCGGCGTCGTCAGGGGGAGGACGGCGACCTTGGTCTATCGGCTCGGCGACAATCGATTCCGTGGTCAGCGCTCTTTGCAACTGCGGGTAGTCGCCGCTGTTGAGGATGCCTCTATCTTCTGAAAAACCCCTCCCGCATATCCCTCATCCTTTGAGATCAAGTTCCCCCGCCAAGTTCTCCCAAGCCGGCAGACTGCGTTCGATCATCTCCTGTTCCATGCAGTAGGCGATGCGGAAGAATCCCGGCATGCCGAAGCCGGCGCCGGGGACCACCAGGATCAGATGCTTGAGAGCGAGGCGGACAAATTCCACGTCGTCGGCCAGCGGCGAGCGGGGAAAGAGATAAAAGGCGCCTCCCGGCTTGACCATGCGGAAGCCTAAAGAGGTGAGGTGGCCGTAGAGGATGTCACGCTTGCGCTGGTAGGCGGCGATATCCACCGATTCTCGCTGGAGGCCGGTCACCAGACGCTGCATCAGGGCCGGGGCGTTGACGAAGCCGAGGATGCGGTTGCAGAAGATGGCCCCCTCCATGAACCGCTCGACCTCTGCCATGGCCGGGTTGGCGGCCAGGTAGCCGATCCGTTCGCCGGGCAGGGCCAGATCCTTGGAGTGGGAGGTGACGATCACCGCATTGCGGACATGGTTGAAAACATTTGGAATGGTGCCGCCATCGTAGACGATGCGGGCGTAGGGCTCGTCGGAGATGAGGTAGAGGGTGCGGTCCAGTTCGCGCCCCTTGCGGTCGAGAACCTGGCCGATCCTCTCCAGGTCCGCCGCGGAATAGATGACCCCGGTGGGGTTGTTGGGGGAGTTGAGGATAATGGCCCGCGTGTTGGCGCCGATCGCTTTTTCGATGGCTTCAGGATCGGGGAGGAAGGTTTCCGGATCGGTGGAGACCTCACGGGGCACGCCGCCGTGGTTGTCGATGTAAAATTTGTATTCGACGAAGAAAGGATTGAGGATAATGACCTCTTCACCGGGGTTGAGGATGGTTTTTAAAACCACGTTGAGCGCCCCTCCGGCGCCGCAGGTCATGACGATATGGCCGGCTTCGACTTTTTGGGGAGCGGTTTTGGAAAGAAGTTCGGCGACGGCCCGGCGGGTTTCTTCATAGCCGGCGTTGCTCATGTAGCGGTGCATGCCGGGGAGGGGATTTTGGGCCAACTCCAGCAACTCCCGGCGGAAGGCTTCCGGCGGTTCCACCGCCGGGTTCCCGAGGGTGAAATCGAAGACGTTTCCATCTCCATGAATTTTGCGCAGGGCGTTTCCCTGCTCGAACATCCTGCGGATCCAGGAGGCTTTTTCCAGACAGGCGCTGATTTTATCGGCGATGGCCATTTCTCTCTTCTCCTTGGTGTGCCCCATTGACATCTTGTGACAATTGACGAGTGACGAAAAAGTGTAAACATCCCTTTCCTGAGGGTCAAGGAGACTTTTGGTGACGTGGTAAAATTGCTCTTTGTCCATTTTTCCGCCTCTGTTATATTGAATTTCTTTACCAACCCGTTCCGTTGACCAGAGGAGATGATATTGGACGATCGGAAGCTCGACAACCTCCGGCAAAAAATCGACGCCATTGATGATCAGATCCTGGAACTGCTCAACCGGCGCTCTGCGCTGGTGATCGAGGTCGGCCGTCTCAAGGCGGCCAACGGGCTCCCCTTTTTCGTGCCCAGCCGGGAACGGGCCATCTACGACCGCCTGGCGGCCAACAATCCCGGCCCTTTTCCTTCCAGCGCCATCCGCAGCGTTTACCGGGAGATCATCTCCGCTTCCCTTTCCCTGGAACAGCCTCTCAGCGTCGCCTATCTGGGACCGAAGGCGACCTTCACCCAGGAAGCCGCCATCCGCCAGTTCGGGCTGTCGGCCCGTTTCGTCCCCGCCAAAAGCATCCCCGCGGTCTTCGACGAAGTGAACCGGGCAAGGGCCGATTATGGCGTGGTGCCGGTGGAGAATTCCAACGAGGGGATTGTCTCCCATACCCTCGATATGTTTCTCGACTCGGAGCTGAAGATCTATGCCGAGATCCTCCTCGAGGTCACCCAGAGTCTGCTCTCCCTGTCGGGGCGGATGGAGGATGTCAGGAAGGTCGTCTCCCATCCCCATGCCTTGGCCCAATGCCGCAACTGGCTGGAGGAGAACCTTCCCGAGGTCCCTCAGGTGGATGTTTCCAGCACCGCCCGCGCTGCCGAGATGGCCATGGAGGATGGCGACTGTGCCGCTCTGGCCAGCGAGATGGCCGCCACCCTCTACGGCCTGCGGGTGGTGCAGCGCAAGATCGAGGACAACCCCAACAACTTCACCCGATTTCTGGTCATTGCCCGAACTTCTCCGCAGCCGAGCAGCCATGACAAAACCTCCCTGATGTTTAGCGTCCGCGACGCTCCCGGCATCCTCTGCCGGATGCTGGAACCGTTCCGCAAGCGCAACATCAATCTGACCAAGATCGAGAGTCGGCCGATCAAAAAGAAGGCCTGGGAGTATGTCTTTTTCCTCGACCTGGAAGGACATCTCTCGCAACCGGAAATCGCCGCCGCGGTGGAAGAACTGCGCAGCCACTGCCAGTTCGTCAAGGTTCTCGGCTCCTATCCCCGCACCATTACCCTGCGCCAGGAGTGAGGCCGGCGGCAGGTAACCGTTGACTGGTTGTTGGTGATTGGTAACCGGTGTCTGGCAGATGGAATTTTGGTTTTGATTTTAACCAGTTACCAATCACCAGTCACTAGTCACAAAGTGCCGGGAGCCATCCCCACCAATCAAGATTTCGGGGTACCTCATACTTTGGGCTGAAAGGTTTACATGGTTTTTCGGATATGACGCAACCGTTGGTTGGAAAACTTGCCGTTATCGGTGTCGGTCTCATCGGCGGCTCCTTCGCTCTGGCCCTTAAAAAAGCCGGGGCGGTAAAGGACGTGGTGGGCATCGGCCGCAGCCGCGCCAATCTCGACGCGGCTCTCGAACTGGGCATCGCCGATTCCGTGACCGACGATGCCGCGGCCGGGGTGAAGGACGCCGACCTGGTCTTTCTCGCCACGCCGGTGTTGACCATGCGGCGGGTCACCGAAGTCATTCTCCCTCATCTCAAGAACGGGGTCGTACTCACCGATGCCGGCAGCGTCAAGGCTGAGGTGGTCCGGCAGTTGGAACCCTTGCTTCCCCCCCATGTCCATCTGGTTCCGGGGCACCCCATCGCCGGTACCGAAAAGAGCGGCGCGGCGGCGGCCTTCGCCACCCTTTTCAGGGATCGCAACTGCATCCTCACTCCTACTTCCCGCACCGATCCCCAGGCGCTGGTGCTGGTGACGCGGCTGTGGGAACTGGCCGGCAGCCGGGTGGTGCTGATGGATGTGGAGCGCCACGACCGGGTGCTGGCGGCCATCAGCCATCTGCCTCACATGGTCGCCTACGCCCTGGTCAACGCCGTCAGTTCCTGCGAACGTTTTCAGGAAAACATCCTCGAATATTCCGCCGGCGGCTTTCGGGATTTTACCCGCATCGCCTCGAGCGATCCGGTCATGTGGCGCGACATCGCCCTGACCAACCGGGAGGCGCTGCTGGAGATGATGGCCTGCTTCGAAACTTTTTTCGTTGAATTGAAAGCGGATATCGCCGCCGGTGACGGCGAACGGCTGCAGGATTTTTTCGTCCGTTCCAAGGCGAGCCGCGACGCGATTGTCAAACAGAAGGAGAGTCCATGAACCGCTGTGAAATCGATCCGGCCAGGGGCGGCCTGCGGGGGGAGGTCACTATTCCGGGGGATAAATCGGTTTCCCACCGGGCGGTGATCTTTTCCTCCCTGGCCGAGGGATCCTCGTATGTGCGCAACTTCCTCTGCGGCGAGGATAACTACAGGACCGTCGAAGCTTTCCGTCGCATGGGGGTGCCTATTGAAGAGAAGGGGGACAACCTTCTCCGGATCCAAGGACGGGGTCTCGATGGGCTGAAGGAGCCCGAGGACGTTCTCGACTGCGGCAACTCCGGCACCACCATCCGCCTGCTTAGCGGCCTGCTGGCGGGCCAGCCCTTCTTTTCGGTGCTGACCGGCGATCAGTATTTACGCAAACGCCCCATGAAACGGGTTGTGAAACCGCTGAGCGAAATGGGGGCGCGCATCTGGGGGCGTTCGCAAGGAGATCTGCCGCCCCTCGCTATTCACGGCGGTCGACTGCGTCCCATCAGCTACGATTCCCCCATCGCCAGCGCCCAGGTCAAGTCGGCGCTGTTGCTGGCGGGGCTTTACTGCGACGGGGTGACCACCGTCCGCGAACCGTGCCTCTCCCGCGATCACACTGAGCGGATGCTGCCTTTCTTTGGTGCCGACCTGCATCCCGTGGCGGGAGGGGTGGCCTTGACCGGCAGGCCGCGGCTTCATGGCTGTGAGGTGACCGTTCCCGGGGATATCTCCTCGGCGGCCTTTTTCATGGTGGCCGCCCTTATCGTGCCCCATTCGGAGCTGCTGATCCGCAATGTCGGTGTCAATCCGACCCGAGATGGCATCATTGAGGCTCTGAGGCGCATGGGGGGCGATCTGGAACTGGTCGATGAGCGGCTGGCGGCCGGGGAACCGGTGGCCGATATCCTGGTTCGCGGCAGCCGTCTCAAGGGGATCGAGATCGGTGGTTCCCTGATTCCCCGGATGATCGACGAAATTCCGGTTTTTACCGTGGCGGCGGCTCTGGCCGAAGGGACCTCCGTGGTCCGCGACGCCCAGGAACTGCGGGTCAAGGAGACCGACCGCATTGCCTCCATGACCTCGGAGTTGACCAAACTGGGAGGGGAGGTCGAGGCTCGGCCGGACGGCATGGTCATCACCGGCCGGGAGCGGCTGCAAGGGGGCAAGGTCCTTTCCCACGGGGATCACCGCATCGCCATGAGTATGGCGGTGGCCGGTCTGCGCGCCTTGTCACCGGTGGAGGTCGAGGATATCGCCTGTACGGCAACCTCTTTCCCCGGCTTCTGGGTGCTGTTGGGACGTTTGGCGGGGTTTGAGGGGCATTGAAGGTAGCAAAGTGAGCGGGAGAGAATCTGTGGACAAAAAAGGGCTGATTGTCACCATCGACGGACCGAGCGGCGCCGGCAAAAGTACCCTGTGCAGAAAGCTGGCTGAACTGCTTGGTTATGTGGCTCTCGACACCGGCGCCATGTACCGCGCCGTGGCTTTGGCCGCCGCCCGCCGCGGTTTCGACGGCGAGGACTGCTCTGTTCTGGAAAAACTCTGTGCAGCGATTCAGATCGATTTTAGCCGGGGGGAAGGAAAGGAGCAGGTGCTGCTCGATGGTGAGGATGTCTCCGAAGCGATCCGCACCCCCGAGATCAGTCTCCTTTCCTCCCGCGTTTCCCGCTGTCGCGGGGTGCGCCGGGCCCTGGTGCGCCGCCAGCAGGAGATCGGTGCCGCAGGTGGGGTGGTGCTGGAGGGGCGGGATACGGGGACGATGGTTTTCCCTGACGCCGACATCAAGTTCTTTCTCGATGCGGGCGCCGTTGAAAGAGGTATGCGCCGCTATCGGGAATTGAAAGGCAAAGGGATCGAGGTCGATCCGCAGCAGACCATTGCCGATATGGAATCCCGCGATCGGGCGGATCAGGAAAGGGAAGACAGTCCGCTGACGGTGGCGGCCGATGCCGTGGTTATCGATTCCACCGCCCTTTCTATCGAGGAGGTTTTGGGACGGATGCTGGAGATCATCCGCCGCCATTCCGCTTTTGTGTCGACCTGTGAAAAATCCTTGTGGAAGGATTAAGGAATGAAAGTGATTGTGGCCAAAAGCGCTGGTTTCTGTTTTGGCGTCAAGCGGGCCACCACCATGGCTCTCGAGGCTGCTTCGGGGAGTGGCAGAATTTACTCTCTGGGCCCCATCATTCACTCTCCGCAGATGGTGGCAAAACTGGAAAATAAAGGGGTCCGGGTCATTGATGATGTCGACCAGGCCGAGGAGGGCGCTGTTATTATCCGCTCGCACGGGGTCACCGTTGAGGAGATGGAGAGGATCGCTGAACGCGGTCTCGGTATCATCGACGCCACCTGTCCCTTCGTCAAGAAGGCGCAGGATTACGCCAGGCTGCTCGATTCGGAAGGATACACCCTGGTTTTGGTCGGCGAGCGGGAACACCCCGAAGTCAAGGGGATCGTCTCTTATGCCCGCCAGGGCAGGGTTCATGTGGTGGCCAACCCCGAGGAGGCGCTGGAAATTCCTGTGGCCCAGCGGATCGGAGTGGTCGCCCAGACCACCCAATCCTACGAAAATCTACGACGGATTGCCGAGATCTGCCTGAACCGGTGCTGTGAGCTGAGGGTTTTCAAAACCATCTGTGACGCCACGGCGGTGCGCCAGAACGAGGCCCGGGAGATCGCCGGCCAGGTTGACGTGATGCTGGTCATCGGCGGCTACAACAGCGCCAACACGACCCGGCTGGCGACCATCTGCCGCGACATAACTCCACGGACCCACCACATCGAAACGGCGGCTCAGATCGATCTCCGTTGGTTCGTTGGCGCGGTCACGGTAGGGGTGACGGCGGGGGCTTCCACCCCTCACTGGATCATTGAAGAGGTGCTGGGAAAAGTGCAAACTATTGATCTATATGATGGGAAATAATTTGTTTTATCCTTTTTGTTATGCTATCGTCGCCAGTCATGGTGGCAGCACCATGACGTCGCAGAAGCGACGAAAAGGATATCTCGAGGGGGTAACATTTTAATGGTTGATAAAAAAAAGCAGTTCAACGACGAAGAAGAAATGATGGATGTTTATGATGCCGAGAGCGGCGAAATGGAGGAAAGCTTCGCCGATCTCTTTGAAAACAGCCTTAAGGAATTGGTTCCCGGCAACGTTGTCAAAGGCACCATCGTCCAGGTCAATGAGGATTCTCTTGTGGTTGATGTGGGCGGGAAATCCGAAGGACTGATACCGATTCATGAGTTCAAGGATGAACATGGGAATATGGCCCAGGCCATCCAGGTTGGGGATCAGTTCGATGTCTTCATCGAAAGCACCGAGAATGAGAATGGCCTGATCAGCCTGTCCAAGACCAAGGCCGACCGGCAGAAAATCTGGAGTTCCCTGGAAGAGGGGATGACCACCGAAGGACGGATCCTGGCCCGGGTCAAGGGCGGGCTCTCCGTCGATATAGGGGTCAACGCCTTCCTTCCCGGCTCACAGGTTGACCTGCGGCCGGTGCGCAATCTGGACAAACTGCTTGGTCAGACTCTGGAATTCAAGATCATCAAGCTCAACAAGCGGCGTGGGAATATTGTTCTGTCCCGTCGTACCCTGCTGGAAGAACAACGGGATCGGTTGCGCAAGGACACCCTCCATGCGCTCGCCGAAGGGCAGGTCATGGACGGCGTCGTCAAAAATCTCACCGACTACGGGGCGTTTATCGATCTGGGTGGCATTGACGGCCTGCTCCACATCACCGATATTTCCTGGGGACGGGTCAACCATCCCTCGGAGCGTCTTTCCGTGGGAGACAAGATCCAAGTCAAGGTACTCAAATACGACCGGGAGAAAGAACGCGTATCCCTTGGGCTCAAACAGTTGATTCCCGATCCTTGGGCGGAAGTGGAAAACAAGTACCAGGTCGGCCAGCGGGTTCATGGCAAGGTTGTCAGCCTGACTGATTACGGCGCCTTCATCGAACTGGAAGAAGGAGTCGAGGGGCTGATCCATGTTTCTGAGATGAGTTGGACCAAGCGAGTCAAGAACCCCAGCAAGATCCTAAATCTCGGCGAAGAAGTGGAAGCCCTGGTTCTTGCCCTGGATATCCCCAACCGGCGCATTTCCCTGGGACTCAAGCAGATCGAGCCGAATCCCTGGGATGTCATCGGCGAGAAGTTCCCTCCCGGAACGATCATCGAGGGACAGGTCAAAAACATCACCGATTTTGGTCTCTTCGTCGGCGTCGAGGAGGGTATCGACGGTCTGGTCCATATCTCCGATATCTCCTGGACGAAACGGGTCAAACATCCTTCGGAAATGTACAAGAAGGGGGACATGGTCAAGGCCGTGGTTCTCAATATCGACCGCGAAAACGAGCGCTTCTCCCTCAGCATCAAACATCTTACTCCCGATCCCTGGAGCACCATCCCCACCCGCTATCGGCCGGGGACCGTACTGCGCGGCAAAGTGACTTCGGTCACCGATTTCGGTATTTTCCTCGAGATCGAAGAAGGGATCGAAGGGTTGATCCACGTTTCCGAGATCAGCAAGGAAAAACTGGATTCTCCCAAAGGTTTTACCGAGGTCGGCAACGAACTGGAAGCAGTCGTCCTCAACGTCGACACCGGGGAACGCAAGATCGCCCTGTCGATCAAGCACCTGGAAGACCGCAAGGAGAAAGCCAACGTTGAGTCCTTTCTCGGCTCCCAGAACAATGCCACCTCCAACCTCGGTGTTCTTCTCCAGGGCGCGATGGAAAAAGCTAACAAGGAACAGGACGAGTAGTAATAACCTTTTAAAAACAAAGACTTCGGGCAGGTTGCCAAATCGGTGACCTGCCCGAAAACTCGTATTATATGGGGAAAAGACCTTTTTCGATGGCCCTTGGCGTCTTTGGAGCCATCTTTCTTTTTTTTGTAGCCCTCGTCTTTTTTGTTCCCATGAAGGGGAAAGGGGATGGTTTTTTCCCCGGAGGGGAAAAGGTGGCGGTTCTCGAGATACAGGGGATCATCGCTTCCTCCAAAAAAACCATCGAGCATCTGATTGAGTTTCGTGACGATCCCTCCGTCAGGGCCATTGTCCTGCGCATCGACTCTCCGGGTGGCGGGGTGGGACCCTCTCAGGAGATCTATGAAGAACTGAAAAAGGCTGCGAAGATCAAGCCGCTGGTGGTTTCCATGGGCTCGGTTGCCGCTTCGGGGGGGTATTATGTCGCCGTGCCGGGAAAGAGGATTTTCGCCAATCCGGGTACCATCACCGGCAGTATCGGTGTCCTCCTGGAGTTCGTTAATCTGGAAGAGTTGTTCGGGAAAATCGGTTTCAAGGTCCAGATCATCAAGAGCGGGGAGCACAAGGACATGGGTTCGCCCACCCGCACCCTGCGCGCCGAGGAGAGACGACTACTTCAGGAGTTTATTGAGAATGTTCATTCCCAGTTTGTCCGGGCTGTGGCCGAGAATCGTTCTCTTGACGAAACCAAGGTCAGAGTTCTGGCCGATGGGCGGATCTTTTCCGGCGAACAGGCTCTAAAGGCCGGACTGGTCGATGAGTTGGGTAATCTGCAGGATGCCATCGGTCATGCGGCCCGTTTGGCCGGTATCGAGGGAGAACCAAAAGTGGTTTATCCCCCCCGTGAAGCCATGGGACTCTGGGAGTTCTTCCTGAATCAGGGGCAGACCCGTTTGAAGAAATTGTTCCCCGAAGATGCTGTTGGTTTGAACTATATCTGGAAAGGGTACTGACAAGGAGATGGACGGCACCATGACCAAAAGTGAACTTTGTGAACATCTTGCCGAGCAGACCGGAACCCTGAATAAAAAGGAGGCCGAGTTGGTCGTCAATTGTGTCTTTGACAGCATTCGTGAAGCTCTTGCCAAGGGGGAACGGGTGGAAATCCGCGGTTTTGGTTCCTTCAGCATCCGCGAGAGGGATGCGCGCCAGGCTCGGAATCCCAAAACCGGTGAAGCGGTCAACATTCCCGACAAGAAGGTTCCTTTTTTCAAAACCGGCAAGGAATTGCGAGAACTGGTCGATGGTTGAAGTGCGTCGGCGGCGGGGGACCACCTTCTCCGTTGGCCAATGACAGAGTTTCTTTGCGAAAGATTTCCTGCCGCATGGACTTTTTCCCCGACCCTGACTTATAATTGATCAAAATTCAGGAGGTCTATTTTATGCGTGAGAAGGTAGAAGAGGTATTGAATCAGGTTCGCCCCTATCTGCAGGCTGACGGCGGCGATGTGGAACTGGTGGATGTGGAAGAGGACGGCACCGTCAAGGTGAGGCTGAAAGGGGCTTGCGGTTCTTGCCCCATGGCCACCATGACCCTCAAGATGGGGATCGAGAAGACCCTCAAGGCCAAGATCCCCGAAGTCAAAGAGGTAGTTCAGGTCTGAATGAAACTGGTTGTTTAAAAAATGATGTCTGATGATAAAAAGGAGCCGAAAGGCTCCTTTTCTTTTTTAAGAAAGTTTTAAAACCCGTCACTGATCCTTTCTTGTTCCGCGGAACATTATAGGTTTCCTGTTTTCCTCAACAGATATTCCGTCCCCTTGAGGGAGGCCATCAACAGCACCAGCCAGAGCAGAATCCACAGATAAAACATCGGGCTTCCCTTTCAATAGATGTGATGCGGGTCTTTCTTCATGTCGTCGCTGGACAGCGGTCTGGAGTTCATCAGCCGCCAGACGTAGGCGACATAGGCGAGAATGACGGGAACCGCCAACGCCACCCAGGTCATCGTCGCCAGCGTATAGCGGCTGCTGGAGGCGTTGCGGATGGTCAGGCTGTTGGCCGGGTCGAGCAGGGAAGGGTAGAAAGCGGTCTGGTTGAGGCCGAGGATGAAGAATGTGGCCAATCCGATCAGGCTGGTTCCAACTCCGGAACGCCAGATCCCTTTTGTGGAAAGGGTAAAGCGGGCCAGTCCCGCTCCTCCCGCCAGCAGAGCCGCTCCTATGATTAAAAAGCCGATGCCGAAAAGCCCCAGACTGAACAGGTTTTCCAAGTGTTTTCCCGGTATTGCCAAGATGTCGCCGCTCTCCCCGTAGCCGTAACCCGTCATTTTCTGCCAGTTGAGGAGGAGGAAAGGGATCACCATGAAGAGAGGGATCAGGTTCTTCCAGGCGGCCCTGCGCAGACGTTCGGTCAGTTTGGGGGCGTCGAGGGAGTTGACCAGATAGAGGGCGCCGAGCACCCTCGCCAGGAAGACCAACAGTAGGCCGAAAGCGACATTGAACGGGACCCGAAGTGCCTCCAGCCCGTGCCAGGGGTTCCCCCAGCGGATCAGGTTGAGGTCATCGATTATGAAATTTCCCCCGGTAAAGAGGGTTCCGACGGCGGCGCCGAGGGCGAAAATGCCGAGGCTGCCGTTGATGAAAAGAAACCCCTCGTAGATGCGGCGGCCGAAAAGGTTGCCCGCCTTGGTCCGAAACTCGAAACTCACCGCCTGCAGGACGAAAGTGATGAGGATCAGCATCCACACCCAGTAGGCGCCGCTGAAGCTGACGGCGTAAAAACGCGGAAAGGCGGCAAAAAAGGCGCCGCCGAAAAGTACCAGCAGGGTGAAGGTCAGTTCCCATTTGCGTCCCAGGGAGTTGACGATGAGGTCTTTTTCCTGCTCTCCGCGAGCTGTCGTCAGAAGGAGGGTCTGCCCCCCTTGGACGAAAGTCATGAAGAGAAAGAGGGCGCCCACCAGCGAAAGAATGATCCACCAGAACTGCTGCAACTGAAAATGATCCAGAGTCATGTCATTTCTCCTCTGGTCCGATGCGGATCTGATTGAACATGATGCGGACCTCCGCGATGAACAATAGGGTCAGCAGCACCAGGAAGATGAAAAAAGTGGACTGGACGGTGTTTGCCGCCAGATTCGACTGGGCCACCTTGACCGGCAGGATGTGATGGATGGCCCACGGCTGCCTGCCCATTTCGGTCACCACCCAGCCAAGCTGGGAGGCGAGAAAGCCCAGCGGCACCAACAGCAGACCGAAGCGCAACAGCCAGCGGTGACGGAAAATCCTGTCTTTCAGCGCCAGGACAAGATAGAGAAGAAAAACCAGCGGGAAGAGAAAACCCAGGGCCACCATAACGTGAAAGCCGTAAAAGATGGTCGGCACATGAGGAACCGCCTCCTCCGCTCTGGCGAGGTAGGCGAAGCCGAGGTGGTCCTCGACCTTTTTGAAGGCTGCCAGATGGGCGGCGGCTTCCTCGTTTCCTTCCCGGCGGGCCCGGCGGTAGCGGGTGAGTTGATCCAGGGCTTCCTTGCCCAGGGCCATCTTCTCCGTAACCCCGACGATGTTCTCTTCGGCGTTGCCATAGACCAGATCGTCGATGCCGGGAACGAAGGAATCGAGCCGGCGGTTGGCGAGCAGCGATAAAAGATAGGGGAAGTGAATGGCCTGGCGGAAGACAGGGCGGTCGTCCCCCGGCTTCTTGTCCGGATTGAGCAGCCCGGCAGCGACCAGTCCGGCACCTCTTTCTCCTTTGTAGAGGGCTTCCATGGCGGCCAGTTTCATCGGCTGAAAGCGGGCGGCCTGATAAGCGGCCTGATCCCCCGAGAGGATGACCAGAAAGGAAAAGAGGAGACCGAAAACGGCGGCGACCAGAATGCTGCGTACCGCCAGGCGCAGATGGCGCCCTTTTAGCAGATACCAGGAGGAAACGCTGAGGACGAAGAGTGAGGACAATACGAAGCTGGTGCTGGTGGCGTGGAGGAAATGGTTGACGGCCACGGGGGAGCTGATCACGGCGCCGATGTCCTGCATCTCGAAGCGGGCCAGATCGGGGTTGAAGACCATGCCGACGGGGCGTTGCATCCAGGCGTTGGCGACCAGGATCCAGACCGCCGACAGGCTCGATCCGATGGCCACCATCCAGGTGGAAAAGAGATGGAAGCGGGGTGTGACCCGGTCCCAGCCGAAAAACATCACCGCGAAAAAGGTGGCTTCGATGAAGAAGGCAAAGAGCACCTCGATGGCCAGCGGCGCGCCGAAGATATCCCCCACCATCCACGAATAGTTGGACCAGTTGGTGCCGAACTGGAATTCGAGGATCAGGCCGGTGGCGATGCCGATGGCGAAGTTGACGGCGAAAAGCCGCATCCAGAAACGGGTGATCTGTTTCCATTCAGGATTGCCGGTTTTGTAGTAGTAGGTCTCGAAAAAAGCCAACAGAAAGGAGAGCCCCAGGGTCAGGGGGACGAACATCCAGTGATACATCGCAGTCAGGGCGAACTGGGCGCGGGCCCAGTTGACCGCTGCCGGATCGAAGGCTTCCATCATGGTCGGCTCCTATTACCGGGGGCGCTCTCCACAAGATGCTCGAGGACGAAGGCGCCGCGGTCGTGGTCGTTGTCGAAGCGGGTTCCCAATAGATCGGGGAAGAAAAAAAGTTTCAGAAAGCCGAAAAGGACAATGATCTTGATCAGGATCACCGTCCACAAGGTTTTCCCCAGGGTCATGCCGCGGAAACCATCCCTGTAGAAATGCCAGATACGGGTCAGTGCTGTCATTTTTTTCCGCTTTCCATTTCTTGGTATCGGAGGGCGCAACGGGTGAATTCTATCATTGGAGGCAGGTTTGAAAAGAGAAAAAGAGGGTGAAAAACTTTATCGGAGTCGAGGAAGCCTTGATTCTCCTGCTATAATGATTATTTAAACACCGTTGTTCCGTATTGGCGGGATGCTTCGCGGAGGCGTTCCCACTCAATTAACGGAACCGCCCATAAATACAGGAGGTTGAATATGGCGATTGATGTCTTGTACGGTAAAAAGGGGCCGGCCAAACTGGTTTCGACGGAATGGCTCCAGGACCACCTGAATGACCCGAAACTGCTGATCATCGATGCTCAGCCGAATATCCATGATTATTTTCAGGAACATATCCCCGGCGCGGTTCAGTTCGACGAGGGGCTGCTGAGGATTCCTCTGCGCGGCCTGCCGGGGCAGTACATTCCCCCGGAAGCGATCCAGATGTTGTTCCGCCGTATCGGAGTGCGAGCCGACGTGCCGGTGGTGGTCTACACGGGCAAAGGTGCCAACAAGGGGTGGGGTGACGGCTTGGGGCAGACCATGGTTGCCTATTCCCTGCTTCGCTTCGGCCACAAGGACGTATACATTCTGGACGGCGGCATCGACAAGTGGAAAGCGGAGAAGCGCCCTCTCTCCCAGGAATTTCCCAAGATCGAGGAATCCGATTTCGTGGTCGAGGTGCAGCGCGATTTCTATGTCGATTACGCCGAATTCCGCATGCTCAGCGAAAAAGAAGAAACCCTGGTGATCGACGCCCGGCCTGCGGAGATCTATCAGGGCCAGGGACCATGGATCAGGCCGGGCCATATCCCCGGTGCCATCAATGTTCCCTGGCGGATCCTTATGACCGATGAAAATCCCGCTCTGCTCAAACCCAAAAACGAGGTTCTCGATATCCTGGATAAGAACGAGGTTCAACCCCGCCGCTCGATCATCTGCTCCTGCGGCACCGGGCGGGAGGCGACTAACCAGTTCCTTCTTCTGAAGTACTACCTCGGTTATCCCAGCGTGAAAATCTACGAGGGGTCCTTCACCGAATGGAGTTCCTACCCCGAGAATCCGACCGTCACCGGTCCTTATCCTGAAGGGTTTGAGAAAAAGTGTGCCGGCTGACCCTTTCCAAAAAACAATTGACAGTTGCGGCGCGACTTTGCTATAAACTGTCACCTGCAAAGGGGCTATAGCTCAGCTGGGAGAGCGCTTGAATGG
>JAAZDE010000071.1 GCA_012512925.1 Desulfuromonadaceae bacterium | reverse complement strand
GGTTTTGTCGCCGCCCTTGCAACCATCACATTTTGCAGGATCTACGTAACTTGGCATTAAACTACCTCCTCACTTGGATTTTCCTTTTTGACCGCCCGAACTGGACGGCCAAGAGCCACTTGCTTCTAGATTCAGGAAAAACTAGGATGTACAACCGGCCGTCATCCGTTTTTCACCGCGCCCTTCAAATGTAACGTGCCAGTTTCACACATATTTCATGACGGCTCACCTGTCGGCAAAAAATGAACCGCCACTCATTTCCGGTCGCCTGATTCTTTTAATTTGTTTCCCCATTCGCTGTCAAGAAAAATCGTCAAAACAAGGCTGAACAGCAAAACTTAACGAAAGTATCAGCATTATGGATATATACTCTCTGGACCGGCCCGATCCTGCCGCCGCGCGCAAAAAGCGGCGTGCTGATTTCCCGTGCAAAACCGAAATGATCCGTGGTGCCCGGTCACTCATATCCGGACCGCGCGAGCACCTCCCGCGGCCGCGCTCCGTCCGACGGGCCGACGATACCCTCCTTTTCCATGATCTCGATCATCCGCGCCGCCCGGTTGTAACCGATACGCAGACGGCGCTGCACCATGGAGATGGACGCCTGTCCGGTTTCCGTGACCAGGGCCACCGCTTCGTCATATTTCTCATCGTACTCTTCGCCGCCCTCCTCCGCCGCCTCTGCTTCCTCCTCGACCACCTTGAGTACGCTTTCGTCGTATTCGGCGGTGCCCTGCTGCTTGAGAAAGGTGACAATACGCTCCGTCTCCTGTTCGGAGATGAAGGCGCCATGGATGCGCTGCAGTTTGGCGGCCCCCGGCGGCAGAAAGAGCATGTCGCCCATGCCGAGCAGGTGTTCGGCACCGGAACCGTCGAGGATGGTGCGCGAATCCACCTTGGAGGACACCTTGAAGGAAATCCGTGTCGGGAAGTTCGCCTTGATAAGGCCGGTGAGCACGTCCACCGATGGCCGCTGGGTGGCGAGCACGATGTGCATGCCCGCCGCCCGGGCCATCTGGGCGAGACGGGCGATGGAGGTTTCCACATCCTTGGAGGCAACCATCATCAGGTCGGCCAACTCGTCGACAATAATGACGATGAAGGGGAGTTTCTCCTCCGCAACCTCGTTGTAGGAGGCAAACGACTTGACCCGTTTCTCCTCGAGCAGACGGTAGCGCCGCTCCATCTCCCGCACGGCCCAGAGCAGGGCCCGTGAGGCCATCTTGGCCTCGACCACCACCGGATGCAGGAGATGGGGGATGTCGTCGTAGACGGAGAGTTCGATCCTCTTCGGATCAATCAGCAGCAGCCGGACATCCTCGGGTGCGGCCTTGAACAGAATGGACGAGATGAAGGCGTTGATGGCGACAGATTTGCCCGCACCGGTGGCACCGGCGATGAGCAGATGGGGCATGCGGGCGAGGTTGGCGACGATCGGCCTTCCGATGACATCGAAGCCGAGCGCCAGACTGAGCATGGAGGGGGCCTCCTGGTACGCCGAACTGGTGAGAATATCCCGCAAAAAGACTGTCTTGCGAACAGGATTGGGGATCTCGATACCGATGGCCGCCTTGCCGGGAATGGAACCGACGATGCGCACCCGGTCCACCTTCAGGACCATGGCCAGGTCATCGGCCAGGGTGACGATCTTGTTGATCTTCACCCCCGGCGCCGGCGAGAATTCGTAGGTCGTGACCACCGGCCCCGGGGAGATGCCCGCCACCGTGCCCTGGACACCAAAGTCCAGCAGTTTGGAGGTGAGAATATCGCTCACCTCGTAGTAGTGTTCTCGGCTCAGCTCGATTTCGCCCTCGTTGTTTTCATCAAGCAGGGTCAGGGGCGGCAAATGGAAGGC
>JAAZDE010000070.1 GCA_012512925.1 Desulfuromonadaceae bacterium | reverse complement strand
CTTTTCCTTCCTCTTCATACTCATCATTCTCAGCTCCGGCCTGTTTCTCGGCCGCCGCGACATCCTGATCGTCGCCTCGGCCGCCGTCATCCTTTACTGCAGTTTGGTCGACCTGCAGTTCTACGGTTACCTTCCTGTAATCCACGGTGTTGACCTGGTCCGTGAAATTGCCTGGAACGAGGCGTTTTACAAGGTCTTTCTCCATTGCTTCGGCTTCCTGCTGGTCGGTTTTCTGACCCATTTGCTGGCCGAACAGCTCCGCCGCAGCGAGTTGGCCCTTCAAAAGAGGCAGGTTGACTACCGGGAACTGGAAAATCTCAACCGCGCCATTCTCACTCACATCACCAGCGGTCTGATGACGGTCGACTGCGCCGGCTGTATCCAGTCCTTCAACCTGAGCGCCGAACGGATCACCGGGATACCCCAGGAGAAAATCCTCAAGGCCGCTGTCAAGGACCAGTTCCCCTCTCTTATCCTTTATGAAGGGGATGCCTTCCTGGTCACCGACCGGGCCGAATGTCTGATCCGCACTCCTGCCGGGGAAGAAAGAAATATCGGTTATTCGACTACCTTGTTGAAGGATGCCGAGGAGTCCGTGCTCGGGCTGCTGGTCATCTTTCAGGATGTCACCCATGTCAAGGTGATGGAAAACCGGCTGAAGCGGGCCGACAAACTGGCCGCCGTCGGCCGCATGGCCTCGGGGCTGGCCCATGAGATCCGCAACCCTCTTGCCTCGATCAGCGGTTCGGTGCAGCTGCTGATGGAGGACGGCAAGTTCACCAAGGAGGAAAAGCATCTCATGCGGATCGTGATCCGCGAGGCCGAACGACTCAGCGCCCTGCTCACCGATTTTCTCCACTACGCCCGCCCGGCCTCCCCGCGGATGGAAATGGTCAATGTTTCGCGAATGCTGGATGAACTCTCCGACATGGTGATGACCGACTCCCGCTTCCAGCATGTGGTTCTGCGCCGGGCCTATTCTCCCGGCTGCCGGATCCGGCTCGACCGGGGGCAGATCGGCCAGGCTCTGTGGAACCTGATCCTCAACGCGGCGGAGGCCATGGTCAAAGAAGGGGTTTTGACCATCGGCGCCGACATGGAGACGGCCACTCTCTATGTGGAGGACAACGGCCCCGGTGTCCCCGAGGAGATCCGTACCCGCATCTTTGATCCTTTCTTCACCACCAAGGATAAAGGGACCGGCCTCGGGCTGGCCACTGTTTACGCCATCATCGAGCAGCATGGGGGTTCCATCGATGTCCTGGACGGCGAAGAAGGAGGCACCCGCTTCGTCATCACCTTCCCCGCAACGGCGGCCATGACGGAAAGGGACAAGAATGAAATGCGGACGGCGAGCGGCGAATTGGCGGTATAATCGATTTTGATCGCCAGACCCGCCCAAGGTCCAAAGAGTTTTGTTTTCGTAGGGGCAGGCCCCCGTGCCTGCCCTAATACCGGGCAACCACAGGGGGTTGCCCCTACGGGGTCATGGGCCTGGCAGCCCGGTGGGTGTTTATGTGGTTTTCGTAGGGGCGGGCCCCCGTGCCTGCCCAAAGGCCGGGCAACCACAGGGGATTGCCCCTACGGGGGTCATGGGCCGGACAGTCCGGTAGGTGGTTATGGGG
>JAAZDE010000069.1 GCA_012512925.1 Desulfuromonadaceae bacterium | reverse complement strand
TTCAAGTTTCTTTTTTTTAGACTTGCCCGGTATAATGGCGTTCTTGCTTTGAAGCTGTTTAATCAATCTGTTCCTGGGTCGAATCCGCTTCCTTCGGCAGAGCCCGTGGGGGAATCGACCCAGCCCGGCAAAGGGCAACTCACGGAGGATGGAGACTCTATTTCAATGGATATCCTGGCATTGAATTGTGGCAGTTCCTCGGTCAAGTACCAGTTGTTTGATTGGAAGGAGAAGCGGTTGTTGGCCCGTGGCGGGGTCGAGCGGGTGGCGGTTTCCGATTCGTTCATCGTGCACGAAGTGCCCGGCCGGGCGCCCTACCGGGAAGCCCATGAGTGCCGCGACCACCGCGCCGCCATCGGCCTGGTGCTGGAAACCCTGGGCCAGGAATCGTTTCACAACAAGAAAAAAGGGTCCATTCCCGTCGATGCCGTGGGTCACCGGGTGGTTCACGGCGGCGAGCACTTCACCCAGTCGATGCTGATCACCCCCGAGGTTCTTGACGGCATCCGCGGCGTGCAGCATCTGGCTCCCCTTCACAACCCCCACCATGTTTCCGGGATCGAGGCGGTTCAGGCGCTTCTTCCCAAGGTCCCGCAGGTGGCGGTTTTCGATACCGCCTTTCACCAGACCATGCCGAATCGGGCCTTCGTTTACGCCCTTCCTTACGAGTGGTATGAAAAATACGGGGTGCGCCGCTACGGGATGCATGGCAGCAGCCACCTCTACGTCTCCAAAAGAGCGGCGGTTCTTCTCGGCAAGTCGGCCGGAAACTGCAATCTGATCACCCTTCACATCGGTAACGGTTCCTCCTTCTGCGCCGTCCGCAATGGCGTTTCGGTGGATACCTCGATGGGGATGACGCCTCTGGAAGGGGCGGTGATGGGCACCCGCTGCGGCGATATCGACCCGGCCATCCCCGGCTTCATGATGGAGCAGGAGGGCTACACCTTCAAGGAAATGGACGCCATTCTCAACAAGAAGTCGGGGGTTCTCGGCGTTACCGGGCGTTTTTCCGACCGGCGCGATGTCCTCGTCTACGCCGAGCGCGGGGATGAGCGCTGTCAGCTGGCCCTGGACCTGGAATCTTACCGGATCCGCAAGTACATCGGCGCCTACAGTTCCGTTCTGGGCCGGGTGGACGCCCTCGTCTTCACCGCCGGGGTGGGCGAGATGGGATGGAAAATCCGCGAGATGGCGGTGGAGAATCTGGGGGCCATGGGAATCCATCTGGACAAGGAAAAGAACATGGCGGCCGTCAAGCGGGGCGTGGAGAGCGACATCAGCACCGCCGATTCGCGGGTGAGGATATTCGTCATCCCCACCAATGAAGAACTGGTGCTGATCGAGGATGTGATGGGGATCCTCAACGGCACCTACAAGCCCCATACGGAGTTCGATTACAGCTTCCTCCACGCCGATTACAAGGTGGGATGATCCGGCCGTTTTTCCACCGCGGGGCGGAAGTCGTTAACCAGGCAATGAAAAAAGCCGGGGATTTGTCCCCGGCTTTTTTCATTCTGGAGGGCGGTGCCCTGGGCGTTCGCCCGTCACCCCTGGGCCTGCACCGCGGTGATGGCGGCTACGGCGACGATGTCCGCTACCGAGCAGCCACGGGAAAGGTCGTTGACCGGCTTGGCCAGGCCCTGGATGATGGGGCCGTAGGCTTCCGCCTGGCCCAACCGCTGCACCAGCTTGTAGGCGATGTTGCCGGAGTCGAGGTCGGGGAAAATGAGGATGTTGGCCTTGCCGCCCACCGGTGAGTCGGGAGCCTTCTTTTTGGCCACGCTGGGGACCAGGGCGGCGTCGGCCTGGAACTCGCCGTCGATGGCCAGCTCCGGCGCCATGTCGCGAGCCAGTTCCAGGGCTTTGAGAACCTTGCTGACATCGGAGTGGGCGGCGCTACCCTTGGTCGAAAAGGAGAGCATGGCCACCCGCGGCTCGATCCCCGGCAGGGTCTTGCTGGTCCGCGCCGTGGTCACCGCGATCTCGGCCAGGGCCTCGGCGGTGGGCTGGGGATTGACGGCGCAGTCGGCGAAAAGCAGCAGGCCGTCCTCGCCGAATTCCTGGGTTCGGGTCTGCATCAGGAAGAAGGAGGAGACCGTTTTGATCCCCGGCAGAGTGCCGATGACCTGGATCGCGGCGCGGAGGACATTGCCGGTGGCGTTGGCGGCGCCGGCCACCATGCCGTCGCCGTCGCCGCGCCGGACCATCAGGGCGCCGAAAAAGAGGTTGTCCTCGGCGGTCAGGATTTTTTCGGCCTCGTCGCGGGTCAGCCCTTTTTTCTTGCGGATTTCCACCAGATCGTCGATGTAGGCTGCCAGATCCGGAAATGAGCGGGGTTCGATGGTCTTCAC
>JAAZDE010000068.1 GCA_012512925.1 Desulfuromonadaceae bacterium | reverse complement strand
CGGCAGCGGCCTCCGCCAAAATCCGGCTTTCGGGCACGACGCGGACCAGCAGGTCGATCATCTCTTCTTTCAATCCGCATTCCCGTAGGAAATCGCCGTCCTTCCACAGGGGAAGACGCCGTTTGTCGGCAAGAAGGGCATAGGTGAAAGGGTTGGGAGAAAGACAGACCTTTCGCGCCAGGTAGGCATCGCGAATTACCGCCATTTCCCGGCTTTCCAGGTAAAAATCGGTGTGGCGGTTGTAGATGAAGTCGATCCGCTCGCCGTGGCAGCGGATCCCGTCGCCATCAAAATCGATTTGTCCGGGGTCGGCGATATGAACCCGCGCTCCCTTCTCCTCCAGGAGGCGGGAAAAAAAAAGCAATTCCGGATAGAGGAATTGCTCCGGGGGGTTGTCATCGACGATGGCGATGACGGGGGGAAAGCGGACGGTGCCGGAAAATAGTGCATACTCACGGACGAAGGTGGCCAGCAGGCGTTCGCGGCATCTTGGCGCCGGCGGCCGGACTTTCTTTTCTCCCGAGGCGGGGAGCCAGGGGAGGAGAAGTCCCCCGGCATTGGTGTTGACCTCGATCAGTTTCGGGCCATCGGGCGTGAGATGGAAATCGTAGCCCATCATCACCGCATCGTGCCCGGGATTATAGCGGCCGTTTTCGGGAGCAACGGGCAGCACCATCTTCCGGTAAGATTCCAGGCGGCTGAGGGTGTAGAGCCTCCGGACGCAGTCGATCATGGCCCGCAGGTCCCCCTTGGGAAGGACAACCCGCGCTTTGCTCACTGTGTGGGGGGGAGGAGGGAGGATTTGCAAACTCATCGTTATTTACTCATTGTTGTATCTGGAGACGAGGAATTGCCTTTTGTTCATTATGCCAGACCAGGCTTGTTTTACTAACCAGCAAAAGCGGTCAGACCCGAAAAACAATCAAAAAAAATGAATTTATTTTAATTTTGGAGCGATTCTTGAATCGAGGAGGGATCGATTTTTCCTGTAAACCTTCAACCGTCTGCCAGGAGGACAACCATGAAAACCATCGATCCGCCGCGAAGAATCAAAGACTGGCCGGAACAAGACCGGCCCAGGGAAAAGCTTTTGGCCCACGGTGCGGACAAACTATCCGATGCCGAACTGCTGGCCATCGTACTGCGCACCGGGGATGCCGCCAGCCGGACCAGCGCACTCGATCAGGCCCGCCAGCTGTTGGCCCGGTTCGGCGACCTGCGGGGCCTGGGAGAGGCGGCGGCGGCTGAAATCTGCACCATCAGGGGCGTCGGTCTGGTGAAAACGGCACAGATCCAGGCGATCTTCGCCATCGCTTCCCGACTGGCGGCCAAACCATTGCAGAAAGGCACCCCCTACTCCTGCGCCGCAACCGTTTTCGATCACTTTCGCAGTCGCCTGGGACCTTTGCGCAAAGAAACTTTTCTGGTGCTGATGCTCGACAGCAAGAACCGGCTGCTCAAGGAGATGGAAATTTCCGTCGGCAGCCTCACAGCCAGCATCGTCCACCCCCGCGAAGTCTTCGCGCCGGTGCTGCGGGAATCAGCGGCTTCCGTCATCTTCATCCACAACCATCCCTCGGGAGACCCCCAGCCGAGCCGCGAAGACATGGAGATCACCTCTCGCCTGCGCCAGGCCGGCGAACTCCTCGGCATTCGCGTCCTCGACCATGTCATCGTCGGCAGTGAAGGCTACACCAGCTTTGCCGACCAGGGATGGATGGACTTGGGGAGCGCGAATGTGCCAAAATAGAGGCGGCTTCGCCAAAATTTTCTCTGTTGTGTCGCGCTTCATCCCGTGCCACGTTGGCGTATTTTTTTTCGCGCCTTTCTGAGGAATTCGAGCCCCTTGGCTTCGGAACCTTGCCCTTCATCCTGAAACGATCCTACTTATGCCCTCTGCAAAGAAACCGGAACTGCTCGCTCCTGCGGGAAGTCTGGAAGCTTTTTTCGCCGCCCTGGAGTGCGGCGCCGATGCCGTCTACTGCGGTCCCAAGGATTTTTCGGCGCGCGCCAAGGCAAAGAATTTCACCAGCGCCGAACTGGAGCGGATGACCGCCTACGCCCACGCCCGCAATGTGCGTCTCTACGTGACCATCAACAGCCTGGTCAAGGAACGGGAGCTTCCAGCCCTCGTCGAATTGCTGGCCGATCTGGAGGCGATGGGAATCGATGCGGTGATCCTCCAGGACCTGGCCGTCTGGCGGCTGGCTCGGGAATTCTTCCCCGGCCTCAAACTGCATGCCTCGACCCAGCTGACCATTCACAACAGCGCCGGAGTGCGAATGCTTGAACGGATGGGCTTCTCCCGCGTGGTCCTGGCCCGCGAACTGGCCATCGAGGAAATCGCCGCCATCCGCACCCAAACCTCCCTGGAACTTGAGCATTTCGTCCATGGCGCCCTCTGCTTTTCCTTTTCCGGCCAGTGCTACTTCTCCTCCTACCTCGGCGGCAAAAGCGGCAACCGGGGGCGCTGCGCCCAGCCCTGCCGCCGCCTCTACCGCTCCCGGCTGCAGGAGGGATACTATTTCTCCACTCACGATCTGTCGGCCATCGATCTTCTGCCCGAACTGACTCGCGCCGGAGTCGGCAGCCTGAAAATCGAAGGAAGGATGAAGAGCGCTGAATATGTGGCCAACGTCGTTGCCGCCTACCGCAAGGTACTCGATGCCCCGGAGGCAAAGCGGAGCGACGCCCTCGCCGAGGCCAAGGAACTGCTCAAGGGCTCCTTCGGCCGCCGCCCCACCAAGGGCTTCCTTCTTGGCCCCGACCGTGAGGATATCTCCAGCCCCTCCGTCAAGGGGGCGACGGGACAGTTGCTGGGCGATATCTCCCAGGTGAGGGGCGGCGATATCCTTTTTCGCAGCCGCTCACCCATCTTCGTCGGAGACCGGCTACGCGTTCAGCCCAAAAATGACCGTCCCGGAAAAGCCTTCACCGTCAAGGAACTGAAACTGGGAAAACGCAGTGTCAAACGGGGCGAGGCCGGGGCACAGGTGGCGATTCCCGTTCCCTTCGGCGATCAGATCAAGGTGGGAGATACCATCTTCAAGGTCTCCTCGGAACAAGCCTTCACCCTGAGCGACGCCCAGTGCCGCCGCCGCCTCGATCCCTTTGCGGCGCTGCCTCCGGAAGCCGCGGTCATGGTGGAGGTCGTCGGGGAACATCTGCGGATCGAAGGAAAGGCCGGTGACTTCGTCTTGCGCCGGGAGTATGGCGTGGAATTCTTCCCGGCCCGGGAAAATCCCCTGAGCCATGAGGTGCTGGAACAGATCTTCGCCAAAACCGGCGTCAAGGGATGGCGGGTGGCCTCCTTTTCCTGCGGCGACCTGCCGCAAGTGGTGATCCCCCCCAGTCGCCTCAAGGAGATCCGCCGGGATTTTTTCGTGTCATTTGAAAAGGCCTGGCGGCGCCATGCCGAAGCCCGGAAGAAAACAGCCTTGCAGCGAGCCCTGGCGGCCCTCCTCCCCGGCTCTTCACCCTTACGCTCCGAAGCGCCGATCCTGACGGTGGGCATCGGCCATCTGAAGGATGTCCACATCCTCGGCGACTCCCAGGTGGACCGCATCCTGCTGCCGCTGACCGAGGAGAACTTCCGCAGTTGGACAAACCACCCCAACAGCCTGCGGGGGCGGGAGAATCAATTGATCTGGGATCTGCCCTTCATCCTCTTCGATCCCCAGTGGGAAAACCTCCGCGAGATGGTCGACCTCCTCGCGGAAAAAGGTTTCCGTTCCTTCCGCCTCAACAACCTTGGGCACTTTCCCCTTTTCGAAAAAATTCCCCAGGCGCAGCTTTCAACCGGATACCGCCTTTTCTCCCTCAACAGTCAGGCCCTCACCGTCTGGAAGGAACTGGGGATCGGCGAAGCCACCCTTTACATCGAGGACGACCGCGTCAACCTCGGCGATCTGCTCGTCCGCGACAGCGGCATTGCCACTGCCGTCACTCTGTACGCCTCGGTTCCCCTTATCACCACCCGCATCCGAATCCGCAAATTGCCGCCGGGCCAGGTGCTGAATTCCGACAGCGGTGACCAGTTCCGCGTCGAAAACCGCCAGGGACTGAATATCGTCCGTTCCCTTCAGGATTTCTCCCTGATGGGACGGGAAAAGGAACTTCTCCAGGCGGGCTGCCTCTCCTTTATCCTCGATCTGAGCCACTGTGGGCCCTTCTCCCCCCAGGGGAAGAAGGTGCTGGCCGCCTTTTCCAGAGGCACGCGGATTGCCGAAACCTCTCTGTTCAATTACGACATCGGCCTGGAATGAGAAGGCGGCAGGTTATGGGACCTGGAACTCAGGCGCAATCCTTCCAGCGAGTAGATTGCCAGTCCTCCCCAAATCAGGGCAAAACAGATCAGGTGATGGCGGGAAAAAGTCTCGCCGAAGACCCAGACCGCCAGAATGAAGTGAAGAGTGGGGGTCAGGTACTGAAGAAAGCCGATAGTCATGAGCCGAAGCCTTAAAGCCGCGGCATTGAACCAGATCAGCGGTACGGCGGTCAGAACGCCCGAAGCGGCCAACAGCAGGTTGGTTTCCATGTCGCCGCCCAAAAAGGAACTCTGGCCGGTGGCTTTGAGATAGATGAGCCAACCGAGGGCCGCCGGCATAATGAGAGCGGTCTCGATCAGCAGCCCGTTCAAGGAATCGACCCGAGCCTTTTTTCTCACCAGGCCATAGAGCCCGAAGGAAAACGCCAGGCAAAGGGCTATCCAGGGAAATGTTCCGTGTCCCAAGGCCAGATACAAAACCCCCGTGGCGGCCAGCAGGAGGCTCACCGTCTGCCCGCGGCTCAGGCGTTCCCCGAGAAAGATAAAACCGAGAAAGACGCTGAACAGGGGATTGATGAAATAGCCGAGACTCGATTCGAGCACCCGGTCGGTCTCCACGGCGTAGATGAAGGTCCCCCAGTTGACGCTGATGAAAATGGTGGAAACCATCAGCAGGCCGATCTTTTTTTTCTCCCGCAGCAGTTTGCGAACCGCCTCTGCGGCACCGCTCAGCGTCATCAGCAGAATTAAAAAAAGGCAGGACCAGAGGATGCGGTGGGCGACCACCTCCAGCGGAGCGACATGCTTTACCAGTTTGAAAAAAGCCGGGAAGAACCCCCACAGCAGATAGGCGGCGACGCCATAGGCGGTACCGCGGAGAACCTCCGGGGCTGGAACGGCAGGCAACTTTCCCATGGAATCTTAAAAAAACCCGAGTTGAAAAGGGCAAATTTTAGCATTTCCATGGACAGATTGCACCCGCAGAAAAGGGAGATCAGAAGCGGAAACCGACTTCTGCGACATAGATTTGCATGCCCGGATTTTGGGAATAAATACCGCCATTGGACATGTGCTGGAACCGGAAGCCGAGACGCAGCCATGTACCGGGGTGCCAGGCGACACCGATGAAACTGTTGAATTGAAGTGGTCCGCCAAAATCGTCTTCGCTGAAAGCATGGTCCGATAGAATGGTCGGACTGATCCCCACATCAAGGGAAAAAACTTCCTTCGGAGTGAAAAAGGCCAGTCGGGGTCCCATGCCGCCGACAAAAGAGGACGTATCGTGGTCGGTGAGGAGGCCGGCATGGACATCGAGCCCCGATTTGAACAGGATGCCCGATGAGAAACGATGCTGCCAGGGCAGCCACCAGGTCAGCGCCGCTTCCGCCTGGTGGTATCGGTCATAAAGCTGGGTGTTGTTGAAATGGTCGGATGAACCGCCCCGCAACACCAGGAAACCTTTCTCAGCGCCTTGGGCATTGAGGGCGGTAGCAAGGAAACATGCCGCGACGCAAAACAAAACATATGGCCATATTCCACGAACCTTCATGCCACCCCCTGTTTTGTTAAAAAGTTACGCCATTTCTTGAAATTATTGCAATTCTTTGGCAAGAATCAATGGTTGATGGAAATTCCGCTGCAATCAGGGGAAAAATGACCGGTTCTTTTAGCCGTTGACCTTCTTCATGGGGAGGCTAAACTGATCAAATTATCAGAAATGGTGTTTTTTAGGATCTGATCAAGGTTGTTATCGCCTCGCTGAAAAGGAGGATCTGGCATGACATTGGCAAAAGATGTCGATTTGATGGCCTATGAAGCAATTCTGTTTGACCTTGACGGGGTGTTGACCGCCACTGCCCGGGTCCATTCCGCCTGCTGGAAAAAAATGTTCGACGAATTTCTCCGCGCAAACGCGGATGAAACAGATACTCCTTTTGTCCCCTTTGACCGGGGCGCCGATTACCTCACCTATGTGGACGGCAAACCGCGCATGGAAGGGGTGCAAAGCTTCCTCGAATCGCGGGGCATCCATCTCCCCTTCGGGACCCATGACGATCCTCCCGAGATGCGTACCGTGTGCGGCCTTGGCAACCGCAAAAATGAACTGTTCCGGGAACTGCTGAGCGTGGAGGGCGCCGATGTCTTCGAAGGTTCAGTGACCCTGGCCCGCCGACTGCGCCAGGCCGAAAAAAAAATGGCCGTGGTCTCTTCCAGCAAAAACTGCATGGCCATTCTGGAGGTGGCCGGGCTCAAGGATCTTTTCGATTACTTCTTGGACGGCAACGAAGCCCAGCGGCTGCAACTGGCCGGAAAACCGCAACCCGACACCTTTCTGAAGGCGGCCGAGATGCTGGGAGTGGCGCCGCAGCGGGCTGTGGTGGTGGAGGACGCCATTTCCGGCGTCCAGGCGGGGCGGGCGGGAAATTTCGGCCTGGTGATCGGCGTTGACCGTCACGGCACCCCGCAGGATCTCCTCGACAACGGAGCCGACATAGTGGTGGGGGATCTGGCGGAATTTCTGTAATATCGGAATTCTCCTTCAAAATTTTCCCCGGCAAGGGAGTGCAATCATGATTCGAGCCAAATCCATCAATCCGCCCCATCATATCTATCCCGTGGATGAATGGCGCATTGTCGAGAAACAGTTCTATCCCCGCTTTCTGCCTCAGACCGAAACCATCTTTTCGGTGGCCAATGGCTATCTCGGCATGCGGGGAGGGTTCGAAGAGGGAGCCCCCGTGTTTCAGAACGGCACCTTCATCAACGGCTTTTACGAATCCTGGCCGATCCCCTACGGGGAATCGGCTTTCGGTTTTGCCCAAACCGGGCAAACTATGCTCAATGTCACCGATTGTAAAATCATCAGGCTCTATGTGGATGACGAACCTTTCTATCTACCGACCGCCAACCTGCTTCGATTCGAGAGAAGCCTCAACATGCGGGAGGGAACCCTCGACCGGGAGCTGCTTTGGGAAACCCCTTCCGGGAAATTCGTACTGATGGAGTCGCGGCGGCTGGTCTCTTTCCAGCACCGTCATCTGGCGGCGATTTCCTATCGGGTAACCATTCTCAACGACGAGGCGCCGGTGGTGATCTCCTCCGAAATGGTCGGCAACCAGCCGAACCAGTCGTCGGTGGAGGACCCCCGCCATGCCAAAGGTTTCACCGGCACTGTCCTTCGGCCCCAGAAGCATTACCATCGTGATCAGCGCGTCCTGCTGAGCCACCGCACAGCCAGCAGCGGCATGACCATCGCCTGTGGAGCGGATCACCTTCTGGAAACGGCGACACTTGGCAAATCCCAGGTCGAGATTGCGGAGGATTCGGCGCGGGTGATCTATTCCTTTGACGCTGAGCCCGGGGTTCCCATTGAACTGTTCAAATTCATCAGCTACCACACTTCTCGGAGCGCCGACGCCGAAGAACTCTGCCGGCGTACGGAGAGAACTCTCGATTCGGCCCGCGAACACGGTTTCGAGCATATCCTCGAGGGACAAAGGAAATATCTCGCTGATTTCTGGGAGCGGAGCGACGTGGTAGGAGAGGGCATCCCCGAGCGTCACGATGTCCTGCCGGGGGAATTCCAGCAGGCTTTTCGCTGGAACCTGTTCCAGATCATCCAGGCCGCCGGGCGCGCCGAAGGAACCGGCATCCCGGCCAAAGGACTCACCGGCCAGACCTACGAAGGCCACTACTTCTGGGATACGGAAATCTATGTGATGCCTTTCCTGATCTATACCGCGCCTCGAATCGCCCGCAACCTGCTTCGCTACCGTCACAGCATGCTCGACAAGGCGCGTCAGCGCGCCCGTGAGGTCAACCAAAGGGGGGCTCTCTTCCCCTGGCGGACCATCAACGGCGAGGAAGCCTCCGCCTACTACGCCGCCGGAACCGCCCAGTACCACATCAACGCCGATATCGTTTTCGCCATCAAGAAGTACGTGGAAGCCACCGGCGACCGCTCTTTCCTCTACAATGAAGGGGTGGAAATCCTGGTAGAGACGGCCCGCCTGTGGTTCGACCTCGGCTTCTACTCGCAGCGCAAGGAGGGCAAATTCTGCATCCATGGCGTAACCGGCCCGGACGAATACAACACAGTGGTCGACAACAACACCTACACCAACCTGATGGCCAGGGAGAATCTCTGGTACGCCGCCGACACCGTCGAATCGCTGCGCACCAACAATCCCCGCCTGTTCGAAGCCCTGGTCGACAAGACCGGCCTCGATCCGGCCGAAATCGACGACTGGTGCCAGGCGGCCAACAATATGTATCTGGCCTTTGACCGAAAAAACGGCATCTTTCCGCAGGATGACCAGTTCCTCGACAAGGAGGAGTGGGATTTCGCCAATACCCCCCGGGACAAATACCCTCTTCTCCTTCACTACCATCCGCTGGTGATCTATCGCCACAAGGTGATCAAGCAGGCCGACGTCGTTCTCGCCCTCTTTCTTCTTGGCGACGAGTTTTCCCTGGAGGCCAAGAAACGCAATTTCGATTTCTACGATCCCCTAACCACCGGTGACTCCTCCCTTTCCGCCTGTATCCAGAGCATTGTTGCCGCCGAAATCGGTGACGCGGCGAAAGCTAAATCCTATGGCTTTTCGGCAGTGCTCATGGACCTGGGGGATGTGGGGGGGAATGTCAGCGAAGGCGTCCATATCGCCTCAATGGGGGGAACCTGGATGGTGGCCGTCTACGGATTTGCCGGGATGCGGGATTACAACGGAAAGCTGAGCTTCCGCCCCTGGCTGCCGAAACCGCTTTCCCATCTGCGCTTTCCGCTCATCATCCGTGAACAACGGCTGGTGGTGGATGTGCTTAGCGACAAGGCCACCTATGAACTCATCGAAGGGGCGGGGCTCGAAATCACCCATGAGGACCAGGAGATCAAGCTGACCAGAGGCCAGCCCGTGACCATGAAGATCTCCGATCGGAAAGAAATCAGTGAAATTTCCCGGAAAGAGGAGAAAGGATGAAGAAAAAGGGGCTGAGGAGGTGGCCTTTACTATTGGTATCGGCAGCCGGGCTTTGCTTTTTATTGACGGGTTGTCTCCCGCGGATTGGCTACGAGGCGCCATCCCCTCCGCCCGGCGCCGTCCCTGTTCCTTCTCCGCCATCCTGCCGTTTGGGGCTCAAAACCCTCGGTTATACGATCCAGATGGGAGCCTTCAGCCGCATCGATTACGCCGTCCGGCTTGAGGAAAAACTCAAAAACCAGGGGCTGGACGCCTTCTATTTCCTGCATGATGACGGCCTTTACAAGGTCCGCTCGGGGAATTTCCGCAACTATGAGGATGCCCGGGCCATGGCCCTGAATCTTCGCGACCGCAAGGTGATCGAGGAATTTTTCATCGTCAGCCCTCAGGATTACGCCGTGTCCAGGGCGCCAGGAACCGACTGCAACGACCTCCGCGAGGAGATCGTGCGCACCGCCAATCGTTTCATCGGGGTTCCCTATCAGTGGGGAGGAGAGTCGGCGGAAGAGGGTTTCGACTGCA
The DNA here is from genome assembly GCA_012512925.1 of Desulfuromonadaceae bacterium. Classification (GTDB taxonomy): domain Bacteria; phylum Desulfobacterota; class Desulfuromonadia; order Desulfuromonadales; family JAAYDE01; genus JAAYDE01. The sequence continues at coordinate 10,240 of JAAZDE010000068.1, read as the reverse complement.
GCGGGCTGACCATGGTGGTCTACCGCCTCAACGGCCTCGATCTGCCGCGGGTCTCCTATCATCAATTCGACTCCGGCCGGCCCGTTTCAGGCAGGGAACTCCGCAAAGGGGACCTGGTTTTCTTCGCCACCCGCGGCCCCAAACGGGTCTCCCATGTCGGCATCTACCTGGGCGGCGGTCGTTTCATCCATGCCCCCCGCAGGGGCCAGAACGTCAAAGTCAGCACCCTCTCCAGCGGTTATTACGCTTCACGATTCATGGGCGGGAGAACTTACCTGTAAGAATCCTTGGCTTTCTGCCAAATCACAGCGGCCAGAACCAGAGAATCAAAGGAACGGAGGTGCCCACCACGAGAATTTCCAGAGGGAGGCCGAGACGCCAATAGTCGCCGAAGCGAAATCCTCCCGGCCCCATGATGAGGGTATTGTTCTGATGACCCAGGGGGGTGAGAAAGGCGCAGGAAGCTCCGACCGCCACGGCCATCAGGAAGGAATCCGCATTGACCGAAAGTTGACCGGCAGTGCTGATTGCGACGGGACACATGACTGCGGCCGTGGCAGCGTTGTTCATGAAATCAGATAGGGTCATGGTGACAACAAGTATAACCACCAGGGCGACAATCGGATAACCTTTGGCCAACTTATCCAAGAGTAGACGGGCGATGAAGTCGGCCGCGCCGGTGGAGGCCATCGCTCCCGCCACAGGGATCAAAGCTCCGAGAAGGATGATTACCGGCCAGTCGATAGACTCATAAACCAGGCGCGGCGGCACTATCCGGGTCAGAATAAAAACCAGGGAGGCCACCGCAAATGATATGGCTGCGGGCAGAACGCCAAACGCCGTGACTCCGATAGCCGCCGCCATGAACAGTATGGCAATCAACGTCTTGCGTTTATTGGGGATGTGAATGGAGCGTTTGGCCAGTGGAACGCAACTGAAATCGGCGGCAAATTCGGCCAGAACCGCAGGAGTTCCCTGCATGAGCAGCACTTCACCGGTCTGGATCTGAGTCGAGCGTAAACGTTTGATCATATGCCGCCCTTGACGGGACACCGCCAACAGATTGATACCGTAGCGAGCGCGCAGACGAATGTCGATGGCTGTGTGCCCTATCAGAATGGAGTTGGGCATGACCACAAACTCCTGCAGTACGACCTCCTTCAAGTCGTCTCCACTCTCATCCTTTTCCCCTTCCAGTTCCTTTTCTCCGTGTAGCTTTTTTCTCGTTTGTTCCTTTTCCAAGCCGTTTTTTTCCCCCACTCGGCCATTCCGATCCTCCCCGAGTTCCAAACCCAGGCTCGATAGAATTTCCGCAAGAGACTCCGGCTCCGCCTCAACAACCAGCACATCTCCCCCTTGAATGATCCGATCCGGATTTGGGGCCAGCACTCTGAACTGGTCCCGCACCATGCCGACGATCTGTGCATCGGCTTCCTCCATGAGGCCGTCGATTTCCTTTAGGGTTTTCCCGCAGACCTTGCCGTTTTCAACTACCCGGACTTCGGTCAGATAGGTGCCGGTGTCGAAGTTGTCGGCATTGGCCTGTTCCCGCCGCGGGACAAGCCGCCACCCGATCAGCACCACAAAAAAGAAGCCCAAACCCGCTACGCCCAGACCCACGGGGGCATAGTCAAACATGGCAAAGCTTCCGGAACCGGTAGCTATGCGAAAATCGGCAACAATCAGATTGGGTGGCGTGCCGATCATAGTGGTCATGCCCCCCAGAATGGAACCAAAAGCCAGGGGCATCAAAACCTTGCCTGGCGTAAGTTGTTGTTTCGCCGCAACCTGAATGGCAATCGGCATTAGGAGCGCCAGTGCGCCGACATTGTTCATGAAAGCCGACAGCAGAGTGCCGAGTCCGGTGATAACGGCAATGGTCACCGTCGTCCCGGCTTTGGTCGGCAATACCCGGTGCGCCAAGGCATCCACGGCGCCGGTCAGCAGTAACCCCCGGCTCAGCACTAGCACGCAGGCCACTGTAATCACCGCCGGATGGCCGAACCCGGCGAAAACCTCGTCAAGGGGAACTAGGCCAGCGACGGCAGTTGTCAACAAGGCCCCCATCGCCACCAGGTCGTAGCGCCAGCGGTTCCAGACAAACAGCACCAGGGTCGCCGCCAGGATACTTAAGAGAATAATTTGGTCATCGTTGATCACGAGCAAGACGCTCCCTTGTAAAAACATTGCCCCCGAAGCAGGGGGAACAGGTGAAAGTATATCCGATTTTGCCGCTTTAATTGTCTGTCCATGCAGCCGTAGACACCAATGGAGATTACCCCGATAGGGACTCTGTTTATGATCTGATCTTAAAGCTACTGAAATGACCCGCAGGGAATGGGGTAAAGGAACTGGCGGATAGGGATCTCTTGTTGATCATGATTCATGATTTCTTAATCCTTTATAAAGTATGGAGAAAATGATATAAGAAAAACCGGTTGAAACATCATGGAACCATTGCCCAAAAGGAGTCGTCATCATGTCAGTCAACAAGGTTATTCTGGTTGGAAACCTGGGAAAGGATCCCGAACTCCGCTATACCACCTCCGGCACGGCCGTGGCAAATTTCACACTGGCTACGTCGGAGCGCTTCAAGGACCGCAATGGCGAACAGCAAAAACGCACCGAATGGCACAATATAGTGGCCTGGGCCGGTTTGGCTGAAATCTGCGGCAAGTACCTGAAAAAAGGGAAGCAGGTTTACATTGAGGGGCGCATCCAAACCCGCTCCTACGACGATCGCGACGGCAACAAGCGCTACGTCACCGAGATCGTCGCCGACCAGATGCAGATGCTCGGACGCGCCGGCGAAGAGGGAGATACCTCCTACCAGCGCGGCGGTGAACCTGCCCATCATGACGAACCACCCCGGGGGGGGAAAGGCCCGTTGGACGATTACACCGAGCCGCCTTTTAACCCGGATGATGAAATACCCTTTTAAAGAATACCTTTCGACATTTCGTAAAAAAACAAAATGCAACCTTTGGAGTTGTGCCTATCCTGGCACTGCCAAACCTGAGAAGGCAGCATGACGCTGCCTTCTTTTTTACTTGAAAACCGTACCCAAGAACCCCTGAGCCAATAAGAAAAATGGCTAAAACTTGCATGGCTTCAGGCATCCCATTCAAAGATAAAACCTCTCCCAGCTTCCGGATTGACATCTTTCTGATAGGGACGTACATTTTCACCCGCGGATTTTTCCACAAGCTGCAATAAATTTGCTGAACATTGATCAATGTCTACGGAGTGAACAATGAAAAAATTTGTATGGGCTTGCTTCCTGATCTTGACAGCTGATTTTTCTTTTGGAGCAGCGCTGATTCTCCAAAACCAAAATGAGGTTGTGGAAAACTATTTTCTTGAGGCAAAAAAGAGCGAAAAACTATATTTTTACCCTTTTGGAAGAGAAACTATCCGCACTCAGATTCGCGACATAAACGGCGACCGTAAGGATGACATCCTCGTCACCGAGCAAAATCATTGCGACCGGGATACAGGCTGTTTTTGGCGTATATATTTGAATTTGGGGAAAGAAACGGATGGTCCCTACTGTCTGTCGGCGGAGATTGACGAAGAGTATCTGGTGGAGAATTACTCCTGTTTGGCGGACGGCTGGGTCACTGCCTTGAATCCATCAAAATAAATCGACCAAAAGCTCTTATTAATAGAGGATTCCGGGGCCGGATCTTTCAGCCTCGTCCCATCTCACCGGCCGCCAATTGCCGCAAATTCGTGATGTCCCGCAACGGCGGCGCCCCGAACAGGCGGTTGTATTCACGGCTGAACTGGGAAGGGCTCTCGTAGCCGACCTGAAACGCCGCCGTCGCGGCATCCAGGCGTTCGGCCAGCATGAGGCGCCGGGCTTCCCGGAGACGGAGCTGCTTCTGGAACTGCAAGGGGCTCAAGGCGGTCATGCTGCGGAAGTGTTGGTGAAAGGTTGATGTGCCCATATTAGCCATTCCAGCGAGTTCATCGACGCGCAGCGGCTTGGTGAAATTTGATTTCAGCCAGGATACGGCTCGGGCAACCTGTTGGCTCTGGGTGCCCATCGCTGCAAGCTGACGCAATCTAACCCCCTGTTCCCCCATCAATAATCGATAGAAAATCTCGCGCTGAATGACAGGCGCCAAAATCGGGATTTCCTGTTCTTCATCAAGCAGGTCCACCAGCCGCTGAAATGCATTAACCAATGACACGGTCAATTCACCGGTAGCCATGCCTCGGTCGGTTTTCTGGGTTCGCGGCGGGGGGAGTTGGCTCTCCGCCATGAGCTGAGATATATCCCGAAAATCCAACATCAGCCTGAGACCCAGGTAGGGTTTCTCCTGGCTGGCCTCGATTACCTGTGCGATGACGGGCAGATGTAATCCGGAAAACAGGTAATGGCTTGCATCATAGACGTAGGTGTCATCCCCTAACCGTACCCGTTTGGCCCCCTGGGCAATCAGGCAGACGCTCGGTTCGTACATCCCGGTGACCGGCTCGGAAGGCTCGTTTCTTCGAAAGAGCGACAAACCGGGAACAGCTGTTGTGCGCAACTCTCCACTCTCAGTTAATCGGGCAATGCTGTCTGCCAGGCCACTCATGGCGAAACCCAGCGCTATCTTCTCTTTTTTCATGGTTTTACCCCTTTTTTGCAGTTTTGATCACCTAACCAAAGCTACGTATTCATCCACAAAAAATCAATAATTTTTCATGGATACAGAGAAATAGGCAATGATTCGGCAGGATTGGTCTACCTGTTCTTTGGGTAGGGTGGTAATTTTAAAAACAGGAACGGGACAGAACCTGGAAAGGCGACATCCTATGAAAAAACGCAGATTGGGGAAAAACAAACAACCAGGAGAAAGGTGAAAACAATGCCAAACATCGGAAACGTATCGATGAGGATGGTAATAATTATGTCCATGTTATCAGCGGCAATTATGAGTATTTCATCAGGAGCAGCCATGGCGGCCGACTATAAACTCAATCCGTTCACTCTGGCCTATGAGGGCGCGATTACCGAAAACGCAAAAGGCAAAGTAAATATCCATCCGGTCACTTACCAACTTAATGGTATCGATATCTCTGCCAACGTTTATACCCCTGGGGACTATAACCCAGGTAATAAATATCCGGCGGTGGTGGTGGCTCATCCCAACGGTGGCGTCAAAGAGCAGGTCGCCGGCCTGTATGCTCAGCGTCTGGCTGAACAAGGGTACATCACCATTGCCGCGGATGCGGCGTATCAAGGTGCCAGCGGTGGCCTGCCCCGCCATATGGATAGGCCGGCAAACCGCATTGAAGATATTCACGGCATGGCGGACTTCATCAGCCAATATGCCGGGGTCGATGCCGACCGTTTAGGCCTGTTTGGCATCTGTGGCGGCGGCGGCTACTCCCTGAAAGCAGCCCAGACGGACAAGCGTTTTAAGGCAATTGCCACTTTGAGCATGTTTAATTCCGGACGGGTGAGACGCAACGGCTATATGGACTCGCAGCTCTCCACCATCCAGAAACGTTTACGGCAAGCTTCCGACGCCCGCGCGCAGGAAGCGGCCGGAGGAGGGATACTCTACGCCGGAGATGCCAAGCTGACGGATGAACAGATTGCCAAGCTGCCGTTTGAATTGTATCGCCAGGGATTTGATTATTATTGGAAGACTCATGCCCACCCGAACTCGACCTTCAGATACACCATGAGCAGCCTCCTCAATCTGATGAACTTCGATGCTGCCAGCCATATGGATTTGATCAACCAACCGTTACTGATGATGGCAGGCACCCAGGCCGATTCCCTGTATATGACTCTGGATGCGTTCAAGGACGCGCACAGCTCCAACAATAAGGAGTTATTCCTGATTGACGGCGCCACCCACATCGAAACCTATTGGAAGCCGCCATATGTCGATCAAGCCCTGGGTAAATTGACCGAGTTCTTCGGCAAGGCGCTGAAGTAAGGAGCCGAACCATGAAGACAAGGTTTGGAAAGTTAATCGTTGCGCTCGCCCTGGCTTTCATCAGCGTGAGCCTTACCGCCTGCGCAGTCACCCAGCATAGCGGCACACGCGAACCGATGGTTCTTCAGGAGCAGGGCAGTTTCGCCGTCGGCGGAACGGTGATCACCAACCCCGGGACTTTCGATCCCGTCAAGATGTCTCCGGAAGGACAAACCTTCCACGGCGATCACGCCTATGTGTTTTACCAGGTTCCTGAAAACGCCCGCAAGTTGCCTCTGGTGCTCTGGCACGGCTACGGGCAGTTTTCGAAGACCTGGGAAACCACGCCGGACGGCCGCGAGGGCTATCAGAACCTTTTTCTGCGCCGGGGCTTCAGCGTCTACGTGCTTGACCAGCCGCGCCGCGGCAATGCCGGACGCAGCACCCGGCCGATGACCCTGACGCCCGTGCCGGACGAGCAGAAATGGTTCGATATTTTCCGTGTCGGCATCTGGCCGGATTACTTCCCCGGGGTGCAATTTTCCCACGATCCGGAGGCCATGGAGCAATACTTCCGCCAGATGACGCCTGATACCGGCCCCATCAATATCGAGGTTAACTCGGATGCCGTCGCGGCATTGTTTGCCAAAATCGGTCCCGGAATTCTTGTCACCCATTCGCATAGCGGCGGCATGGGCTGGCGCACTGTCATCAAAAGCCCCAAGGTACGCGCCGTCGTGTCCTATGAACCGGGCAGCAACTTCGTTTTCCCGGAGGGCGAAGTGCCTCCTCCCAAACCCAGCTCCGGCGGCACGCTCGAGGCGGTCGGCATTCCCTTGCCGGACTTCATGAAGCTCACGAAAATCCCGATCATCATCTATTACGGCGACTTTATTCCGGAGAAACCCATGGATAACCCTGGTCAAGACCAATGGCGTGTGCGCCTGGAGATGGCCAGGCTCTGGGCGGACGCCGTCAACCGCCGGGGTGGCGATGTTAAGGTCGTGCATCTGCCCGAGATAGGCATTCGCGGCAATACGCACTTTCCTTTTTCCGATTTGAACAATCTTGAGATCGCAGATTTGATGTCCAACTGGCTCATGGATAACGGGCTGGATTAACGTTCGTTTCGTGACATCCATCCGGACCGGAAAGGAAACAGCATGAAAACTGTTAAAAGTATTATCCCGGCATTGGCTGTCGCAGCGGTTTGCATGGTGAGTATTTCCGAAACGCCGGCTGGGACGAACGAAACCTTAAGCGCCAGGCAGGAAAAAATACTCCCCATTGCGGCCTTCACGGCAAATGGAAATATGCCCAGGCTGGGAACAGCCCTGGGTGAAGGATTGGATGCCGGACTGACCGTCAATGAAATCAAGGAAATCCTGATCCATACCTATGCCTATGCCGGTTTTCCGCGGGCACTGAATGGCATCAATACGTTCATGGCCGTTCTGGATAAGCGCAAAGAGCACGGGATAAATGACAAAACCGGCAGAGAGGCGACTCCCGTGCCCGCCGATTTTGACAGGACAGCCTATGGTCACAAGGTTCGAAATTCGCTGGTGGACAGGGATATATCGAAACGCACGAGCGGATATCCGGTTTTCACACCTGTCATCGACCAGTTTTTGGTGGAGCATCTTTTCGCGGATATCTTTTACCGGGATGTCCTCAACCATCAGGAACGCGAACTGGCGACCATCGGTACTCTGGCGGCGATGCCGGGAACGGAAGCACAACTCAAAGCGCATCTCAGGGTCGCCATGAACGTGGGGTTGTGCAAAGCACAGCTTGAAGACTATGTTGCGGTGCTCAGGCAGAAAGTCAGTGAGGAAAGTGCGGACAGAGCCGCTGAAACTCTCAACGACCTGCTCGGCATCGGTGCTCCCGCGAACCAGGCGCGAGCCGTCAAGGTCATCGGAAAGGGCCAGCCGACCAAGGGCCCGGCCGCTTATTTCACCGGCCATGTCACCGTCGCATCCAGGTTCTCATCAGAAAAACCGGACGGCTATCGCGGGGGAATGGTGAATTTTGAAGCCGGGGCGCGTACCGCATGGCATACCCATCCTTTCGGACAGACCCTGATTGTTATTTCCGGACGTGGTCTGGTTCAATCTGAAGGTGAAACCGTTCAGAAAATCCTGCCGGGCGATGTTGTCTGGATCCCAGCGGATGAACGTCATTGGCATGGCGCCGCGCCGGACAGCCCCATGTCTCATGTGGCAATCTCCGCTCCCCGCAATGGTTCGACGGTTGAATGGCTGGGGCATGTCACTGATGAGCAATACGCAAATTAATTTACCAGCAGAATCTTAAACCTATTTGTAACGATTCAGCCCAAGACCTTGCTGAACAGTTACCACTTTTTTTGGAGGAATTAGCCTTGTTATACCGAAACGTCCCAAAAAACGGAGATGAATTATCCATCCTGGGATTTGGCTGCATGCGTCTGCCCATGCAAGATGGAAGGATCGATGAACCCAGGGCGATCCGTCAAATCCGGTCGGCCATTGACCGGGGAGTCAATTATGTGGATACCGCCTGGTCCTACCACGGAGGGGAGAGCGAGCCGTTGGTAAGTAAAGCCTTGAAAGACGGCTATCGTGAACGCGTGAAGCTGGCCACCAAGCTGCCGTCCTTTCTGATTAAAAGCCGGGAGGACATGGACCGCTACCTGAACGCCCAACTGAAAAAACTCGAAACGGACCGCATCGATTATTATCTGATTCATACCCTCAGCGGTCCCTTGTGGAAAGCCATGAAGAAATTCGGTGTCCACGATTTTCTTGACCAGGCCAAGGCCGACGGACGCATTGTCAATGCAGGATTTTCCTTTCACGGCGAGCCTGAAGATTTCAACCCCATCGTGGATGGCTACCCCTGGGATTTCTGTCAGATTCAGTACAACTACCTGGACGAGAAATATCAGGCCGGAGCAGCGGGCCTGAAATACGCGGCGGCCAAAAACCTGGCCGTCATCATCATGGAACCGTTGCGCGGAGGCAATCTGGGGCGGCCGGCACCCCCGCCGGCCGTCAAATCCATCTGGGAGGAGGCAAAAACAACCCGCTCTCCCGTAGCCTGGGCTCTGCTCTGGCTGTGGAATCAGCCCGAGGTCACGGTGATCATTTCCGGCATGAACGACGAAGCCCACATCGATGAAAATATCGCCCTGGCCGACCAGGGCCGTCCCGGTGTTCTGACAACGGCGGAACTGGATCTGGTGACACGGGCCGCCCATACCTACCGGGAGCTGATGACCGTAGGCTGTACCGGCTGCGGATACTGCCTGCCCTGCCCCGCCGGTGTCGCGATTCCCGTCTGTTTTGAGCTGTACAATAACATACGCGTGTTTAATCAGCCCGATGCCGCCAGGTTCGGCTACGCCATCCGCCTGAGCGGAGATATGACCCACGGGGTTACCGGCTACGCGTCCCAATGCGTTCGGTGCGGTGAGTGCCTTGAAAAATGCCCCCAGCAGATTCCGATCCCCGATATGCTCGCCAAGGTCGTTGCCGACATGGAAGACGAAGGTCTGCCCCAACGCCTGGCCATGGCCCGGGAGATCATGATGAAAGAAGTGAAGTAAGCGGATCTTATTGGGGCTTCTCGTGGGGGAAGCCGTGCTTGTCAAAGGTCAGATGCTCGAAGGCGAACCGGTACGGGTGGTCGAAGCTCTTGAAGTGCCATTGGTTCTGGTGGTTGAAGGCGATCCAGCGGCTCATGCCGGCGAAGTCGAGCATCCAGCCCTCCTCCCCCCGCTGCAGGAAATAGGGGGCGGCCTGGCGCTCGGCGATGGGGAACAGGATCACGGCCCGCGCTCCGGATTGGCGCACCTCGGCCACCGGCAGCTGCCGGGAGAGTCCTCTGAATTCCCGGTCCTGCTGGGCGTCGGTGACCAGCCATTGGCGGAAGAAGCGGCGGCTCTCCTGGGTGTAGATCTTAAGCTCCGGGTCCTTGATGCGAAGCGACAACGCCTCCAAATATTTTTGCAGGGCCAGGAGCGGTTCGGTCTGGGCCGTGAAGCGCCCGGCCTCGGGGGAGGCGGTTTTCTCCGGCGCCACGGAACCGATAGCGATGGCGGTCCGGGCTCCGGCCCCTTCGGAATAGTGCCCGCGCACCGCCCCCTGTCCCGGCCCCTGGCCGTCCCGCGACTCCAAGGCCCGGGCCACCAGCAGCTCCACCGTCGCCTCGATCCCCGCCCCCAGCTTCCCGGAGGAGAAGAACGGGACCATCTGCTCCCTTTCGAGAGAGCCGACGAAGCCGTCGGGGAAGATCCCTTCCAGGTCGTAGCCGATCTCGAGCCGCGCCTGTTT
>JAAZDE010000067.1 GCA_012512925.1 Desulfuromonadaceae bacterium | reverse complement strand
CGCGGGGTTCGTATCCCGTTCCCGACAGAGACGCTTCGCCGTCCGCAGTCCAGGCATAGCGGACTGTCATCTGATTTTCAGTAAGGGTGCCGGTCTTGTCGGTGCAGATGACGTCGCAGCTGCCGAGGGTTTCCACAGAGGAGAGATTGCGCACCAGGGACTTTTTCTGCAGAAGTCGTTTCACGCCGATGCTGAGGGCGATGGTCACCACCGCCGGCAGGGCGGTGGGAACCGCGGCTACGGCCAGGCTGATGGCGATAAAGGCGAAGGCGGTCAGAGATTCCAAAGAGAGGGCGCCGGCCAGGTATTCCCTGGTCATGGAGAGGAAAAATATAACCAGGCAGATGGCGATGATGACGTAGCCTAGTTTTTTCCCGAACCGGTCCAGGCGTCTCTGCAGGGGGGTCATCTCGTCCTTGGTTTCCTTGATCAGGCTGGCGATTTTGCCCAACTCGGTTTTCATTCCCGTGGCGGTGACCACCGCCAGGGCATGCCCGGTGGCCACCGAGGTGGAAGAAAAAAGCATATTGCGCCGATCCCCCAGGGAAACCTGCCCGGATATGGCCTGAGGATTTTTGTCCACCGGCACGCTTTCGCCGGTCAGGGCCGACTCCTCCACCTTGAGATGGACGGTCTCCCGGAGGCGGGCGTCGGCGGGCACCTTGTCCCCTGCCTCGAGGTAAATAACGTCTCCAGGCACCAGGAATTTAGCGTCGATCAGCCGTTTTTTTCCTTCCCGGATCACCGTCGCCTGAAGAGTGCTCAGTTTTTTTAGGGCTTCCAGTGAGCGGTTGGCGCTCAGTTCCTGGAAAAAGCCGATGAGGGCATTGGCAATGAGGATGGCAAGGATGATCAGGGTATCGATGTATTCCCCGATCAGCAGGGAAAAAAGGACCGCAAAGAGCAGGATATAGATGATGAAACTTTTGAATTGATTGATGAAGATGGACAGAAGGCTGATTTCTGAATGAGTTGCCAACTGGTTGGCGCCGTGGATCTCAAGGCGGCGGGAAGCTTCTTCCGGGTTGAGACCAGCAGGTGAGGTTTCCAGGGAAGCGAAAACGTCATCAATCTCTTGCCGATAATAATCCATTGCGGTAATTCCTTTGGGAAATAATTTTCAAACCGTTTATCCCCGCCCGGCTGACCGAGTATACTATCATTCTGGCGGCTTTTGGGCAGGCTCGGCAATTTTTCCGAAGACTGTTGAAAAACCTCCTCGCCAGGGGACAATTCAGGGTTTTTCCGCGCCCGACCCCGGTCTCCAGAAAACTTAATACGAAATATCATGGATATTATTTTATGAGACTGTTTTTTATCGTTTTTATTCTTGTTTATCTATCAATGCACGGAGTCGTTTTCTGGGGCATCCATCCTCTGCTGAAAGGCCATCCCGCTCTGCCGACCCTGGCCTGGATATGGATGGGCGCCATGATTCTGGCGCCGATTTCCATCCGTTTTCTGGAAAGGGAAGGGTGGCAGTTGACCGCCCGTGGCCTGGCCTGGGTCGGATTCAGCTGGATGGGGATCCTGTTTCTCGCTTTCAGCGCCTTTGCCCTGTTGGGAGGTTGGGAATTGCTGGTCCGTTTGTTGCGGTTGGTCATGCCTTTATTCCCGTCTTTCTCTCTCCACGGGGCGGTGAGCGCCACCGTTATCCTGTTGGGGGTTTTGGCGGCAAGCTTTTATGGCTTTCACGAGGCAACTGACCTGCGAGTGGAACGAATCCGCATCACCTCCGGAAAAATTCCTCCCGGCTCCAGGGGGCTGACCATCGCCCAGGTTTCCGATCTCCATCTGGGCCTGATCCATCGGGAAGAGGCTCTGGCCCCCATAACCGCCCGGTTGAGAGAACTCAATCCCGATATGGTGGTGGCAACCGGCGATATCGTCGATGCCCAGATCGATCATCTCGAAGACCTCTCCTCTTTATGGCGCAACATCGATCCGCCCCTGGGGAAATTTGCTGTTACCGGAAATCACGAATATTATGCCGGATTGCGGCAGGCCCTCGATTATCTCAAAAACAGCGGCTTTACCGTTGTCCACAATCGCGTCGAAATCGTCACTGACGTTTTGGCAGTGGCCGGAATCGACGACCCGGTGGGGCGTCCCCCAGTGGATGAAACGGACATTCTAAACGTCCCTCTGAACGGCCGCTTTACCGTCCTTCTCAAGCATCGTCCCCGCTTCAACAAAAAAGCCTCGGGGCTGTTCGATCTCCAGCTCTCCGGTCATGCCCACCGCGGCCAGATATTTCCCTTCAATTTCTTTACCGCCCTGGAGTATCCGATGCAGGACGGACTTTACCAACTTCCCGCAGGAGCTTTTCTTTACGCCAGCCGCGGCACCGGAACCTGGGGACCGCCGATGAGAATCGGTTCTCCGCCGGAGATCACTCTTTTTGAGATTGTCCCTATCGGGGATTGACCCCTCTGGACCTTTTATTGATTCTTTCTTTGTGGTAGATTTCCACCATTTTCTTGTCAATTCCGGCTATTTCCAAGGAGATGATGCCATGGCGACAACCGCCGACCTGAAACGGAATCTGGTCATCCAGATCGACAAAGCCCCTTGCCTGGTGCTTGAGGTCACTTCTCAATCCCCTTCAGCGCGGGGCGGCAACACCCTCTTTAAAACCAAATATCGCAATCTGCTGACGGGGCAGGTTCTGGAAAAAGCTTTTAAGGGAGGAGATCGGATCGATGAGGCCGATTTTGAAAAACGCAAAGGGCAATTTCTTTACCTGTCGGGAGCGGAGGGAGTCTTCATGGACCTCGCCAGCTACGAACAGTATGAGATCGGCCGTGAAATGATGGAGCCCATTCAGGGCTATCTGCTTGAAGGGATGGAGGTCCAGCTGGGTTTTTTTCAGGGGAATGTGGTCAGCATCGAGTTGCCGCTGACGGTGGAACTAAAAGTCACGGAGACGCCGCCGGTCATCAAACATGCCACCGCCACCGCCCAGACCAAGGAAGCGATTCTGGAAACCGGGATGCGCCTGCAGGTTCCTTCCTATCTGGAAACCGGAGAAAAGGTCAAGGTCGACACCCGGGACGGCCGCTTCATCTCCCGCGCCTGATCCGCCATTGCGCCGGCCATCAATTGCCAATGAAAAAGCCCTCGATTGCCGAGGGCTTTTTCATTGGATGTTTCAACCTACTTCAGCAGGGCAAGTGCACTTTGCAATCGTTTCAGTGTTTCCTCACGGCCGAGAATGGGAAGAATTTCAAAAACACTGGGGCTGACTGTGCCGCCGGTGATGGCGACCCGGATCGGCTGGGCGACCTTGCCCATTTTCAGCCCCGTTTCGGCCATGATCTTCTCGACGCATTGCTCCACGGCGTCATGGGTAAAAGGTTCGCATCCTTCCAGGTAATGAATGATCGTTTCGAATAGGCCCCGGTTGGCCTCGGTCAGGAATTTTTTTTCTGCAGCCTCCTCCATCTCCGGTTTATCGCGGAACAGGAACGCGGCGCTTTTGGCCATTTCCTCCAATGTTTTGTCCCGCTCGCGGAAAAGGGCCACCACCGCAGGCAGGTTCTCCGGCCGGGGCACGGAAAGTCCCATTCTCTCCAGGTGCCGCTGAAGCAGACGGCCAAGGCGCTGGGGATCACCGCTCTTGATGTAATGGGAATTGAGCCAGAGGAGTTTTTCCGGATTGAAGACACCGGCGGAGCGGCCGACGTTTTCCAGTGAGAACTTCGCGATCAGTTCCTCCATGGAAAAGATCTCCTGATCGCCGCAAGACCAGCCGAGACGGACCAGGTAGTTGACCAGGGCCTCGGGAAGGTAGCCCATCTCCTCGTAAGACATCACCGAGGTGGCGCCGTGGCGTTTGGAAAGCCGGGTCTTGTCGGCGCCGAGAATCATCGGGACATGGGCAAACGAGGGCAGGGGAGCGCCGAGAGCTTGGTACATGAGGATCTGGCGCGGGGTGTTATTGACATGATCATCACCACGGATGACATGGGTGATGCCCATCTCGACATCATCGACCACGACGACGAAGTTGTAGGTCGGCGTGCCGTCGGTACGCTGGATGATAATATCGTCCAGTTCGTCATTCTGCACCGAGATAGGCCCCTTGATCAGGTCGTTGAAGGTGGTGGCGCCGCTGTCCGGCGAGCGGAAGCGAACGACGAACGGTTTTCCCTCGATGTGCTCACCGCATTGCCGGCAGGTGCCGTCATATTTGGGCTTTCTCCCCTCGGCCATGGCTTGTTCCCGCTTTTGGTCCAGCTCCGCGGAAGTACAGTAACAGCGATAGGCCTTGCCCTCCCGAAGGAGTTGCTGAACCTTCTCCTGGTAGAGAGAAAAACGCTCGCTTTGGTAGTACGGCCCTTCATCCCAGGAAAGACCCAGCCAGCGCATCGCATTGAGGATTTCCTCCACCGACTTCTGGGTGGAGCGGACGGTATCGGTATCCTCGATACGCAGAATGAAGGCGCCCTGATGGCGCCGCGCAAAGAGGAAGTTGAAAAGGGCGGTGCGCGCCCCGCCGATATGCAGATAACCGGTGGGGCTGGGGGCGAAACGTACTCGGACTTTAGACATTTCCTGCTCCGTTGGGGGAAAAAAAGGAGGCCGCCCTTTTGAGGCGACCGCGTTTTTATACTGCAATGACAGGCAGCGGGCAAGTACTTATTGGATGATGACCCCGGCATAGCCCACCACCTCGGACCAGTCATGAGTGACATCCCCCGAATTGCCGTAATGGACGAGGGTGCCTCGGGTGGCGCCCATCTGGCGAACAGCGGCTATCATAACCGTCACCGGCAAGACGCCGCACATGGAGATCCCCCCCCCACGCACGGTCTCAAAAAGACCGGCGGCATCGAGAGCCAAAATCCGCTCGATGGCTTGGCGATCCTTTTTCTCGGCGACCGCCCCCGGCTCGTAATGGGTCATGTCGGAGCTGGCGACGATCAGAGTCTTGTGGGGGTAGGAGGCCAGTGCCCTGCCGAGATTTTTTCCGAAAAGAAGAAGTTCTGCCAAGGCGCCGCCGTCGATGCAGACGGGAACGATCTGTGTCTGCGGAGAAAGACTCTGGATAAAGGGAAGTTGCACCTCCAGGGAATGCTCGAAACGGTGAGCCAGCTCATCCGCATGGACGCCGGGGCAGCTGGCGAGAATCAGCTGGGCCAGAGCGGCGTCGATGTGGCATTCCCCCAGCGGCGTCAGCCAGCTTCCCGAGGGATAGACGGCCCAGGGGCGTCCCTGCCCGGTGTGGTTGGGGCCCAGAAGAACGACCCGTTCGGGGATGTTCACCCGTCCGAAGGTTTCCCCTGCGATGGCTCCCGAATAGACATAGCCGGCATGAGGGGCTATCAAACCGAGAGCTTCCATGGGTTCAGCGGCCCGGGAAAGAAAGAACTCCAGGAGGGATTTCAGTTCCTGGGGATCATCGGGATAAAATCGTCCGGCAACGACGGGATGTCTCGTCATGGCAGCTTCCTGTAACCTTGAAGAAATTCAGGAAAAGAAAAAAACGGACCCGACCATTCGCAACCCGACAAGGACCAGAACCACCGCGAATATCTTTACCAGCCTATCATGGCTGAAACGGTGCGCAACATGGGCGCCGAGACGGGCGAAAAAGGTAGTGGATGGAGCACACACGGCAACCACCAGGATATTGACGAAACCAAAGGAAAAAGAGGGGAGGGCGGCATTCCCCCAGCCATGCATCATGTAGGAAAGCATCCCCACGAAACAGGAGATGACCATCAGAGCGCTGGAACTGGCGATGGCGGTGTGCATCGGCTGTCTCAACGTCAGAAGAAGAAGAGGCAGGACCACCACCGCACCGCTGACGCCGAAGAAGGCGGCAAAAGAGCCGCCGGCGAAACCGACCATAACCAAACGCCAAAAGGTAATTCTTTCGTCATTTTTATCGGGCATTTGAGGGTGGGAGAAAAAAATCCTCAAAGCGATGCCCAACAGCATCAGACCAAACAGGGCTTTGAGCCAGATGCCGGGGGTTGCCGCCGCCAGTTTGGCTCCGACAAGGGCCCCCAGGGCGCTGCCGATGGCCAGACGGCCGATCTGATCCAGGCGGATGTGACCGTTTCGAAGGTGAACCAGGGAACTGCTGATGGCGGTGGGAAAAATAATGCCGAGGCTGGTTCCAAAAGCAACATGGACAATCACTTCAGGGGACACCCCAAAGACATTAAAAGCCCATAAGAACATCGGAATATAAATGATGCCGCCACCAAGACCGAGAAGACCGGCAAGGAACCCGGCGAAGCATCCGATAAAACCAAGAAGACAGAGAACGGGGAAGGTAAATTCCGCCATGGGAGGCCAAAAACGAAAAGCCAGCCGGAGCTGACTGAAAATGGGTTTTAAATGTGGGGGAGGAAATTTGAAATTGGAGGCCCCGACCCGATTTGAACGGGTGATGGAGGTTTTGCAGACCTCTGCCTTACCACTTGGCGACGGGGCCTTCGCTGAAAGACGAAAAGCAGGATCATTGATAACAGACCGCGGCCGGACCTGTCAAGGCCAAAAAAGAGCAAAAGAAAACAAATAATTAGTGAACTTTTCAACGGGATATATGAGAATCCGCGGGAGGGGATGACTGGAGATTCCCCTTCGCGCAATTGTATTTGACAAGGCCCAATGATCAAGAGGGTTGTCATCACGCTCCATTTTTTTTATGGTGTACGGTGTTGGCGGAGGAGTGGATGGCCATTTCCATCAATCGGTGAGTCGGATCTCTCGCCCTTAAAGACAAAATCCCCTGATGCCAACCCGGTGAAGGAAACTGGTTCAATCCGCAGATCGGACCACTTCTCCCCCTTTTTGGATAAGAATCAAAGGAGTATGAAAATATGGCCCACGGCAATCGCATCGTCAGGAAATTATATCTGGTTCTCTCCATTGCCATAATAGGGAGTGGCGTCTTTTTTTTCTTTTTCCGGGACAAAGAGGGTCCAGCCTTGAAGGTTTCACCCGAATCCCCATCCGTTTCTCTTCGTCCTTTGACCGTTGAATTGAAGGATGAAAAATCCGGCCTCAGGTCGCTGCAAATCGTTTTAATTCAAAAAGAAAAGGAAAGTTCGGTCATCACCAGGCAATACCCGGACCGCCCTCGCCAAGTCAGTGAAAACTTTGCCCTGGACCCGTCAATGTTAACCGAAGGGGCCTTTACCCTGCGCCTTAAGGCAAAGGATGGCGCCTTTTTGGGGGGAAATGCCAGCGAAGTCGAACTTCCTCTGACTTTTGACAAAACTCCTCCGGTCCCTACCGTCCTGAGCAGAACCCATAACATGCGACAGGGCGGAAGCGCCCTGATCGCCTACTCCCTTTCGGAAAAGCCATCCAGAACCGGCGTGAAGGTTGGGAACCGGGAATTCCCGGCCTACCGTCAGCCTTCGGGGAACTATTTATGCCTTTTCGCCTACCCACATGATGTTGAAAGAGCAGATTTTCAGCCCATGATTTTTGCCGAGGATCTGGCGGGCAACCTGGGTGAGGGAGGATTTTACTTTCACGCCCGCAGTGGCAGATACCGTCATGATCGTCTCAATATTAGCGACCAATTCCTGAATGCCAAAATGCCCCAGTTCAGAAACGAAGTCCCTGAGGCACAGACTCCGCTGGATATTTTTCTTATGGTAAACAGAAAATTACGGGAGAAAAACGAGGGGGACCTTCACCGCCACGGAGCCAATACAGCCACATCCTTTCTTTTTGACGGTGCCTTTGTCAGGCAGCCGGGAAAAACCATGGCCACCTTCGGCGACAGGAGATCCTATTTTTATCAGGGGAAGCAGATCGACAATCAGATCCACCTGGGCGTCGATATCGCGTCCTTCGTTCAATCCCCTATCAAGGCGGCAAACGCGGGCCGGGTGATTTTTGCCGGATTTTACGGCATTTACGGTGAATGTGTCATCGTTGACCATGGGTTGGGGCTGCAAAGTCTTTACGGACATCTCAGTCGGATTGATGTGGGGGAAGGACAGGAAGTGGCCAGGGATGCAGTTATCGGCCTTTCTGGAGCCACAGGAATGGCTGGAGGGGATCATCTGCACTTCGGCATCCTGGTTTCGGGTGTTCCTGTGGACCCCATCGAATGGTGGGATCCGAACTGGATCAAAAACAACGTGGAAGACAGGTTGGCTGATGCGGTCTCAGGCCAATAACTCGGGTTCGAGTTCCAAAAAGAGAAAAACTCCACACAAAATGCGGAGTTTTTCTCGCCATAATTACCGGATGCGAATCGTCAGATTTTCTGGACGTTGGTGGCGGCAGGTCCTTTTTCCCCTTTTTCCACATCGAAACTGACCCGTTGCCCTTCCTCCAGGGATTTAAATCCATCCCCCTTGATCGCGGAGAAGTGAACAAAAACGTCCGGACCGTCATCCTGCTGAATGAAACCAAAGCCTTTAGCATTGTTGAACCATTTTACCATGCCCGTTGCCATTGCCATGACTCCTTTATTTCAGGTGTGGATTTTGCAGTCGGAATTGACTGCCAAAAGTACAATTTTAATAAAGAACATGCGGCATCGGGACAGAAACGATCAATAACAGTTCTTTTTTAAGAAAATTTATATACTAAATGGCTGAATGGCCCCTATCCCTCTCTGT
>JAAZDE010000066.1 GCA_012512925.1 Desulfuromonadaceae bacterium | reverse complement strand
GTCTACGCCCGTGTGGATAAACCCGGCACGGTGGATGACGCCGTGGTCTACCTGGTCAGGGACCTGCAGATGACCCTGCCCCTGGCGCGCATGTTCCTCACCGGATTCCCGCAACAGCTGGAAAGGCAGGTCACGTCGATCAATTATGTGGAGGAGAATGTTCTCTTTGACGTTCCCACCGACCACCTGGCTGCCCGTTCTGCGGATGTGGATATGCAATTGTGGATCACGAAAGCTGAGCAGCCTCTGCCACGCCGGATCGTTCTCACTTATAGGAATGCGGAGGGGCACCCTCAGTTTTGGGCCGATCTGTCCGATTGGGATCTGTCGCCCAAGGTTGCCGCCGACAGTTTCTCCTTCATTTCCCCGCCGGGTGCCGAGCAGGTCCCCTTTCTTGCCCCCCTTCGCCAGAAGGGTTCCCTTCCCATGCCGAAAGGAGGCCCAAAATGACTCTCAAATCTCCAGCATCGGCGTTTTTAATCGGAGCGATGTTTCTGCTCATGACTACTCTTGCCGGCATGGCTGAAGCCCGCGGCGGGGGTGGCCGTAGCGGGGGTGGCGGTGGTCGCGGCGGAGGAAGCGGTTTTTCGCGCAGCAGCGCCGCTCGTGGCGGCAGCTTCTCGTCTCCTTCCGCGTCACAGCGCACGGCCCAGCCGTCGACCCGGCAAGCGGGAGCCGCCCAACGGTCCACGCAGCAAACCAGCAGGCAGACGGGAGCCGCCCAGCGTCCGGCGCAACCTTCTACTCAGCAGACGGGGACGGCCCAACAACAGTCTGCGCGGCAGGCCAGCGGGCAGGAAGCAACGTCCCAACGCCAAGGACAGCGGCAGCAAACCGCCGGGGATATGCAGGGAAGCAGGCAGGACTATCACGAAGAATCCCGCGAGGACTGGCAGCAGCACGCGGACCAGGCTCGCGAGGACCGGCAGGACTTTGCCGAGGATCAGTACCATGGCGGGCACTGGGACTATCATTATGGCAGTAACGATGTCGCCGCCGCGTTTGTTGTCGGCACCGCCGTGGGCGTGACGGCCGGAGCGGTTGCGGCATCGTCACGACCGGCACAGGTGGTGACCGTAACGACCCTTCCCTGCACCGCCGCGACGGTTATCGTCAACGGCACCACCTTCTACCAGTGCGGAACCACCTGGTACAGCCGCGGGTATCAAGGAAACAACATCGTCTACATCGTTGCCACACCGCCACCGGGGCATTGAGAGGACGGTGGACCGTCAGACCCTTTAACCACCGACGGCCCCTGATGGCAATATCAAAGTATGAAAGGGGTATGTTTTAAGGGAAAGGGGGCATTTAAGGCGGCGCTGGGCACCATTAACTGGAGAAGGCAATCATAAAAAACCAAAAGGAGAAAAGCAATGGTGAGGAAAAAAGCAGGCTTAATGTTTGTGACCGTGGCAATGAGCGCATTGCTTCTAATTCTTGGGGGTACCGTTCTGGCTCAGGAAACACCAGCCGACAACATGCAAATCGTTTTTGAAAAAATCAAGGCCGATAAAAAGCTGTTTGTCGCGGAAAACATGCAGCTTTCAGAAACGGAGGCGAAGGCTTTCTGGCCCGTTTACGAAAGCTATCAGGACGAATTGTTTTTGTTGCGCACCCGCACCCTGGCATTAATCAGGGCCTATAAGGATGCCTACCAAACGATGACCGACGAGACCGCGAAGAAGCTGCTGGACGAGTATATGATCATTGAGAAGTTGAGGCCGCAGCTGCGGGAGGCCTATCTTCCTAAATTCCGTAAAGTTTTACCCGACATAAAGGTTCTTCGCTATTACCAGATCGAGAACAAGGTCGGTGCTGTTACCGATCATGCCTTAGGCGCCCATATACCGCTTATTAAAACAGGCAAGAAGTAGAACCTTCATGAAAAAAGAGGAGGAACGAATGAAACGTCTACATATAGCAGTTATTTGCGCGATCGCAGTGTTTACCATGGCTTTCTTCGGCGTGAATCAGGCCGGGGCGGCATCCAAAGCGGAATTGGATCAAAAAGTCCGCCAGGCACTCGACAACCTCTACGCCAAGTCAGCCTCGGCAAAGGCGATGAAGAAAGAGGCCAAAGGGATCCTCGTTTTCCCGGATATCGTCAAAGGAGGATTCATCGTTGGCGGGCAGTATGGTCAGGGGGCCCTGATCAAAGGAGGAAAGATAGCCGGTTACTACAACACCGTTTCAGCCTCCTACGGTCTGCAAGCCGGCCTCCAGAAGTATGGCTATGCCTTGTTTCTGATGACCGACTCCGCCCTGGCCTATCTGGACAAGAGCGGTGGCTGGGAACTGGGCATGACTCCGAACATCGTGGTGGTCGATGTGGGGGCGGCCGGCGGCATATCGACCACAACGGCGAAATCCGATGTGTATGCCTTCTTTTTCGATCAGAAAGGGTTGATGGCCGGGATCGGCCTGCAGGGAACGAAGATCACCAAGATCGAGAAATAGTAATTTCCGGGTATTTTTTTGAACAGCCAGAGGATGGAGACCGAGGATGAAAAAGGGCACCGTTTTCAACGTATTTACGCTGGCTCTGGGCACTGCCTGCGCGGCCACGGCGCAGACCGCGCCGGACCGCACGATCCTGCCGATCCCGGAGCCGAAGATTCCTCCCTGCACTGTGCTCGATGTCCGCAATGCCACGCCGCCGCCACGTTTCGAGGTCAAGGCACCCGACGGCGCCCCCAACGTCATCATCGTGCTGATAGACGATCTCGGATTTGCCGGAACCGGCACCTACGGCGGCCCGATCTCGACCCCCACTTTCGACCGTCTGGCCGCCCAGGGATTGATCTACAACAACTTCCACACCACCGCCGTGTCCTCGCCGACCCGCGCCGCGCTCAAGAGCGGGCGCAACCACCATGTCAACAACATGGGGGCCATCATCGAGACGGGCACGGCGTTCCCCGGAAATACCGGCCAGATTCCCCAGAACGTCACTCCGTTGACGGAGATGCTGCGCCTCAACGGCTACAGCACCGCCGCTTTTGGCAAATGGCACGAAACAGCGGCCTGGGAGGCCAGCGTCTCGGGGCCCTTCGACCGCTGGCCGACCCGCCAGGGCTTCGATAAGTTCTATGGTTTTCTCGGCGGCGAAACCGACCACTGGGCGCCCTCCATCTACGACGGCGTCAGCCCGGTGAAAATACCCGAGGACCCGAGCTACCACTTTCTCACCGACATGACCGATCAGTCGGTGGCCTGGGTCAGGTATCAGAAGGCGCTGACCCCGGATAAGCCGTTCTTCATTTACTACGCCCCCGGCGCGGTGCATGCGCCGCATCATGTCCCTCAAGTATGGATTGACCGCTGGAAGGGCAAGTTTGATCAGGGTTGGGACAGGCTGCGGGAGGAGATCCTGGCGCGCCAGATCAAGGCCGGCATCGTGCCGCAGGGCACCCAGTTGGCCCCGAAACCGGCAGCGATCCCCGATTGGAATTCGCTCAGCGCCGATGAGAAACGGCTCTTCACCCGCCAGTTCGAGGTGTTCGCGGCCTTTCTTGAAATGACCGACCATGAAGTCGGGCGGCTTCTCAAGGCCGTGGAAGAGACGGGCCAGCTCGACAACACCCTGGTGGTCCTGGTCTACGGCGACAACGGCACCAGCGCCGAAGGCGGACGCAACGGCATGTTCAGCGAGATGACCTATTTCAACAGCGTGCAGGAAAAGGTCGAAGACATGCTTAAACATGTCGACAAGTGGGGGAGCCATGAGACCTACCCGCACATGGCGGCCGGCTGGGCCGTGGCGTTGGACACCCCATACCAGTGGACCAAGCAGGTGGCATCCGACCACGGCGGCACCAAGGTCGGCACAGCCATTTACTGGCCCAAGGGGATCAAGAGCAAGGGTGAACTGCGCACCCAATTTCATCATGTGATCGATGTGGCGCCGACTATCCTCGAGGCCGCCGGCCTGCCAGAGCCGAAGGTGGTCAACGGCGTCGAACAGCGCCCGATGGACGGGGTGAGCATGATGTACAGCTTCGATGACGCCAAAGCGAAAGATCGGCGCACCACCCAGTACTTCGAGATGTTCGGCAATCGGGCCATCTATCATGACGGTTGGTTTGCGCGCACGATTCACCGGGCGCCGTGGGAGCAGAAGCCCCGCAGTTCCGTCGCCGACAGCGCATGGGAACTTTATGATACGCGCACCGATTTCAGTCTGATCAACGACCTGTCCGCCCGGCACCCGAAAAAACTGGCGGAGCTGAAAGCCTTGTTCCTCGTCGAGGCGGAACGTAACAACGCCTTGCCCATCGACGACCGCGTCTTCGAGCGCGTCAACGCCGAGTTGGTCGGCCGCCCCGACCTGATGGCCGGCCGCACCTCGATCACCTTGGGCGAGGGCATGACCGGCATGACCGAAAACGTCATGCTGAACATCAAGAACAAATCCAAGACCATCACCGCCGAGGTGGAAATTCCGGAAGGAAAAGTGGCGAATGGCACCCTGATTGTTCAAGGCGGGCGCTTCGGCGGCTGGTCCCTCTATGTCAAAGACGGCGTTCCGGCCTACGACTACAATTTCCTCGGGCTGGAAAGCACCACCGTTGCCGGGAAGGCTAAACTCCAACCCGGCAAGGCGACGATTCGTTTCGAGTTTGCCTATGATGGCGGCGGCCTTGGCAAGGGTGGCATGGCTACCCTTTACGTAAATGACCAAAAGGTGGAAGAGGGTCGCATTGAGCGTACTCAGCCGATGATTTTCTCCGCCGACGAGACCGCGGATGTTGGCATCGATCTGGCCACGCCGGTGGTGGCGTCCATCGGCTCCGGCAGCAGGTCCAGGTTCACCGGCAAGATCCACAAGGTCACCGTCGAGGTGAAGCCGGAACCCAAGCAAACCGCCAAGTAGACAATGCGGGTCGCTCCCCATTGGGGGTGGCCCGCAGGACTGAACAACGGTATCGGCAAGGAGGCAGCATGTTGAATAAAGCAGGTCGTATTTTGAGGGAGGGAATGTGCGTTTCCAGCAGTTAATCGACTCACTGCCGATAGTCGGCTTTTTCGGGGCGTTCACATTCGTCGCGCTGATCACGGCCGAGTTCTGTTACCGCCTCGGGCGCTGGTGGCAGAAGCGATCGCCCGAAGAAAAGGAGGGTCCCACAAGCATGATCGTGGGCTCTCTCATGGCCCTCATGGCGTTCCTGCTCGCCATCACCATGGGGATGGCATCCGATCGCTTCGACACCCGCCGCAGGCTTGTGCTCGCCGAGGCGAACGCGGTGGGCACCACGTATCTCCGGGCCGGCTACCTGGCGGAGCCGGCTTCGAGTACAGTCAGGGATCTGATCCGCGACTACGTGCCCCTGCGCATCGCGACCAACGATCTCGCAGACCTCAAGGTGAGGATTGCCCGATCGGTCGAAATCCAAGCGAAGCTATGGTCGATCACAGAAGGATTGGCCCGCGCCGCGCCCGACTCGAACGTTCTGGCCCTCTTCATCGCATCACTGAATGAGACAATCGACCTGCACGAGACGCGGGTCGTTGCGGGCCAGTACGGGCGCGTTCCCGAGACGATCCTCATCATGCTTCTCCTCGGCTCGCTGCTGACGCTGGGGATGGTGGGGTACAACGCTGGTCTAACACGTCGACGCAGCCCCATAACTGCGGTCGTTCTGATTGTTGTCCTTGGTGCGGTTATCACCCTCTTGGTCGATCTCGACCGACCGCGGGAGGGATTCCTCGAGGTGAGCCAGCAGCCGCTCATCGACCTCCAGAACCAGCTCATAACACTGCCGCCAGCGAATCCTCCGGAGTAGGCTGGATGCCGCCCAACCAACCAGTTGCAGCAGACGGCACGCTGCGCGGCCCGCCGCTGAACCGGAGCGTTGGCTGAGTAGTAAGACTTCCTGAACGAAAAACCATATGAGGTAAAAATGAAGATCCGACAGATGGCGACACTGCTCGTTAGCTTACTATCTGCAGGCACGGTCCTGGCGCAAACTCCACCGAAAATGGAGATGACTACCGACATCCCGCCGGGTATCGCCGTGGCGGACAGCGTGGAAACCCGCCTGGGCACGCTCAGGTTTTTCGATGGTTTTCCTGACGATGCCAGTGTCAAGAAACTTTATGACAACCTGGATTTTCAGCGCGCCGTGCAGGCCTACCTGCTGGGTCTGGCGCCGGTGAGCCAGGCGGCGAACCGCAAAGGAATCCTCGAGCTGGGTCCGGCCAACACGACGGTGCCGATATTCGAGACGATGATGAACCCGCGATCGATCTTCCTCACCCCGAACAATAACACGCCGTACACATGGTTCTGGCTCGACCTGCGCAAAGGGCCCCTGGTTCTCGAGGTTCCGCCCAAGGTCCTCGGGGCGATCGACGACATGTGGTATCGCTTTGTCATCGATCTGGGCTTCATGGGGCCTGACAAGGGTGAAGGCGGCAAGTATCTGCTGCTGCCGCCAGGGTATAAAGATGAGGTCCCGGAGGGTTATTTTGTCGTGCGGCCGGCGACGTTCAGTGTCTGGGTGCCATGGCGCACCTTCCTGGTGAACGGCGACCCGAAACCGGGCGTGGACATGGTGAAGAAGTTCACCAAGATTTACCCCTTGTCACAGGCTGCCAATCCGCCAGCATTGAATTTCGTCCACGTTTCCGGCCGGGATTTCTGCACTGTTGCCCCGGCGGATTACGCTTTCTGGGAATATCTCAACCAAGTGGTTCAGGAAGAGCCGACAGAATCGGTTGACCCTGTCACACTGGGCTTTTACGCCTCCATTGGAATCCGGAAGGGCAAGCCGTTTGCACCCGATGCCAGGATGAAAAAGATCCTGACCGAAGCCGCAGCCGTGGGAGACGCCACCGCGCGGGCCATCAATTACCGTATGCGACTCAAGGAAGCCTACTTCTACCCGAACAGCGCGTGGCGTTCCGGGTTCCTCGGCGGTTATAAGTTTGAGGACAACGGCGCGCTCATCCTCGATTCATACTCGGCCTTTTTCTTCTATGCCACGGGCGTAACACCGGCCATGGATTCAAAGGTGGTCGGACAAGGATCGCAATATATGGGGGCATTCGTCGATTCCAAGGGCAATCCCCTTGACGGAGGCAAGAACTACAAACTTCACCTGCCTGCCAATATTCCTGTCGCCAACTTCTGGTCGGTTATCCTCTACGACAACCAGACCCGCTCAATGCTCCAGACCGACCAGCAGTGGCCGGCTGTCAGCAGCCAGACCCAAGGACTCCTGGTCAATCCGGACAGTTCGGTGGATATCTATTTCGGGCCAAAAGCACCGAAAGGCAAAGAGAACAACTGGGTGCAGACCATTCCCGGCAAAGGCTGGAACACGCTGTTTCGCCTCTATGGCCCTCTTCAGTCCTGGTTCGACAAGACTTGGCGCCCGGGAGAGATCGAAGAAGTGAGATGAACCGCCTTAATCGAGGCCTCCAAAGGAAATCGGGCAGGAATCGCGATAGGGGTCGAAGCGCACCGGAATCATAGCGCTGACGTCTTGAATAAAATTTACGTCTGTTGATCTGCAAGGAGATAAAACATGAACGGAAGACAGATCGCCATTCTGGCCATTTCCCTGGCGGTGTCAGCTCTGCTTGTCTGGCATTACCTCCCGCTTCAACATCCGGGGTTTTACGCGGGGTTGTTCACCTTGTTGCTGAGTTTGTTCGTGGTTCTGGTCTTGACCGTCATTGCTTATCTGTTAGCCGGCGGCAAGAAGAAGACGTCATGATGAATGAACCAAGATGTTTTCAAAACGACAGAAACCATGGATTCGACAAGAAATGACAACCATATGACTCAGGGCATCCATGTGGTGGCGAAACCCATCGGCCCGGCTTGCAACCTCGACTGCGCCTACTGCTTCTACCTTGAGAAACAGGCTCTCTTCGGCAACTGCCGGAATTTCCGGATGCCGGAGGAGGTGCTGGCGGCTTTCATCAGGAGTTACGTCGAGGCCCAGCCGACACCGGTGGTGGAATTCGTCTGGCAGGGGGGGGAGCCGACTCTGCTGGGACTGGACTTCTTCCGGCGGATAGTCGAGTTGCAGGGTCCATTCACAAAGGCAAAAACCATCACCAATTCCCTGCAGACCAACGGCATCCTGCTCGATGACGCCTGGTGCCGCTTCCTGAAACAGCACAACTTTATGGTCGGGATCAGTCTCGACGGCCCGCGTGAGATTCACGACCGTTACCGGTGCGACCGCCAGGGGAACGGCAGCTTCGATGCCGTGCTGCGCGGGCTGAAATTCTTACAGAAACATGGCGTGGAATTCAACGTCATGGCTTGCGTCGCCCGGGAAACGGCCCGGCATCCCTTGGAGGTCTACCGTTTCTTTAAAAAGGAAGGGATCGAGTTCATCCAGTTCACGCCGATAATCGAACGACTTCCTGCAACTGTCGAACTGAACCTTGGACTCTCACTGGCCGTTCCAGCAGACCTCGACCGAGAAGAGCAAAACACGGCCGTCACCTCATGGACGGTGCTGCCGGAGGAGTATGGCGATTTTCTTATCGCCATCTACGAGGAGTGGGTTCGCAACGACGTCGGTATGACCTTTGTCATGAACTTCGAGTGGGCGCTCAACGCCTGGATCGGCAACCCGTCGCCCGTCTGCATCCATGCCCGGCAGTGCGGTTGTTCGCTGGTGATCGAGCATAATGGCGATGTCTTTGCCTGCGACCACTTGGTTTACCCAAAATACAAACTCGGCAACATTCTTTTCAACGACCTTACCGGAATGGTCGCGGTGTCGCTGAGAACCGGCTTCGGGGTTAGCAAGGAAAGCGCCCTGCCGCGCTGGTGCCGGGAGTGCGAGGTGCTGGCGGCCTGCCAGGGCGGATGCCCCAAGCACCGCTTCGCGCAAAGTCATTACAACGAACCGGGCCTGCATTATCTGTGCGCCAGCTACAAGAGGTTTTTCCTTCACATTCGCAAATACCTGCAGGCGATGACCTCCCTGCTGGAACACGGCTATCCCGCCTCCCAGGTGATGGAGGCAGTCAAGGGGCCGCTGGTGATTCGACAGCAGGGGCCGACGGCCATTTCTGGGCACGGGGAGGGCGGCGCAAAATGAGACACAAATCCATTTTTTCCTTCGGGTACCGTTGGGTCCTGGTCATGATCCTGGCTCTGTTTTTTGCCGGCACCGGTTGCGCGCCGCTCGGCCCGCCGACCATCGCACGCGACCGTTTCGATTACACCACGGCAATCGCCGACTCATGGAAGCGGCAGATGCTCCTCAACATCGTCAAGATCCGCTACGGGGATGCCCCCATTTTTCTGGATGTCGTCTCGATCATCAACCAGTACTCGCTGGAGACCGAGTTGAGAGGCACCTTCGGCTGGTCCTTCCCGCCCAACGCCAACCGCCAGGAAGTCGGCGGCGCCGGCCGTTATTACGATCGGCCGACGATCACTTACGCTCCTCTAACCGGGCAGAATTTTGCCCGCAACCTGATGACTCCCATCGCACCGGCGACGGTCATGAGCCTGGTCGAGGGGGGGTATCCCATCGACTTGGTCTTCCGGATTCTCGTCCATTCGGTCAATGGTCTTCAGAACCAGTTCGGCGGCTCCGCCCGGAAGCACTATGCCGATCCGGAGTTTTATCAACTTTTGGAAAAACTCCGCCATAACCAGATGTCCGGGGCAGTCGCCCTGCGGGTGAAAAAGGAAGAAAATAAGGGTGACCTGGTCCTGGTATTCCGCAAGCAGGGCAAAAAAGAGGTCGAAGCCACAGGGAAAGAGATAAGGCGGTTGCTCGGACTGAAGGAGAACGGTAACGAATTCAGGGTCGTCTACGGGTCGGCGCCGGCCAGTGATGAAGAGATCGCCCTGCTGACCCGTTCGATCAGCGAGATCCTTTCCGACATATCGTCGACCATTGAAGTGCCCGCCGATCATGTTGCGGAAAAACGCGTGCCTCCGACCATGAAACCGGAAGGTGAAGGAATCAGGGGAGCGTTGATCCGCATCCACTGTTCCCGGGAGGTGTCCCAAGATGCTTTTGCCGCCGTCCCCTACCGGAATGGCTGGTTCTGGATCGACGACCGGGATTATCAGTCCAAAAAACTTTTCTCCTTCCTGATGTTTGTGATGACCCTGACCGAAACCGGAGGGAAGGATGGGGCGCCGATCGTGACGATTTCGGCGGGAGGCTGACCGTCGCGGAAATAATTTAATACAGGTGGGACACCGAGAGGATAAAGCCTGGCGGTGCCGTCTCTTTTCTCTCAACCGTATTGGAAAAGGAAGGTTGGTTATGACCCCATATAGGAATTTTCGACTGCTGATACTTTTCATTATCCTGGTCGCGGCCAGTGATGTATACGCCGGCGGTCTTTATCTTTACGAGATCGGCAGCCCGGACGTGGGAGCGGCCGCCGCTGGCTATGCTGCCAGAGCGCAGGACGCATCGACAGCTTTCACCAATCCGGCCGGTATGACCCGCCTGGAACGGCCGTCACTTATGGTGGGTGGGCAACCCATGTATCTGCAGCTCAAGTTTTCTCCGGATGATGACACCTCTGCAGTGGCCCGCAACCTTCCCGGAGGAGCTTCGGCCCACGATGGCGACAGCAACTCCTGGCTGCCGTCAGGGGGGTTGTTCTATGTCCACCCGATTTCCGACAAACTGACGCTCGGTCTGGCGGCAACCGGTTATTTCGGTCTTGCCCTTGACTATGGGGACAACTGGGTGGGCCGCTACTACGTTCAGGAAACGACCCTGCAGGCGGCCGCCATCCAGCCCGCCGTCGCCTGGAAAGTCAACGACTGGCTGTCTGTGGGGGCCGGGGTGGCTCTCCTTTATGGTGTTCTTAATGATGAGATAGGGGTCAACAACATCAATCCGGCCCTGCCCGATGGCAAACTGAAGCTTGAGGACGAGGACTGGTCGGTGCAGTTCAACCTCGGACTGCTCATCGAACCGTGGCAGGGGACGCGTTTCGGCCTCACCTATCTTTCGGAAGCGGATCTCGAATTCTCGGATCGGGTGGAATTCAGCGGTCTCGGGCCGGGTCTGCAGACGATTCTCTCCAATCGCGGGCTTCTCGACGCCAAGCTGGATCTTGGCATGACCATGCCCCAGGCCGTCATGTTCAGCATCTATCATGAATTCAGCGACAGGCTGGCTGTGATGGCCAACCTCGGCTGGCAGGATTGGAGTGAGTTCGGCAAGGTCGATGTGACCGTCGCCGCCGACAACATAACCAGCCTCACGACCGACTTGGATTACAAGGACACTTGGCACGTCGCCTTAGGTTTCCAATATCGGCTTTCGCAACCCTGGTTGCTGACCGCTGGCGTGGCCTACGACAGCGCCATGATGGACGAGAAAGACATTACCCCCTCGCTGCCCGTGGGCGAAACTTGGCGCTTCGCGGTGGGAACCCGTTATGACTTATCCGAAAATATCACCCTTGGCGGGGCCTACCAACTGGCGTGGAGCGGCAACTTGGACATGGACGTGGAACGGGGGCCTTTGGCGGGGCGGGTTTCAGGAACCTATGAAAATGCCGCTATTCATTTTGTATCGGTCAATATGGAGTGGCGTTTCTGAATTTGCGTAACGCTCAGGCCTTCCGGATGAACACCTGAAGGGATTAAAAACACAGCTGACCATCAGCCGAAGAATAAAACCCTCTAAAATTAAAGGAGCAAGCCGATGAAACAGATGATTTACTGCCTCATGGTTATGGGAATGGCGTTGTCGCTGGGCTGCGCCACCACGGACAGCGCCAAATCAGGCGCGGCGCCTCCCGCCGCACCCAAGTTTCTCGGGGATTATGAAAAAGAACTGGTGCCGGGCCTCCCAGGCGGGGCCAAAATGCGCTGGCTCAAGCAAGGGGTCGATTTCTCCCGATATGACAAGGTCATGGTGGACAGCGTGGTGTTTTTCTTTGCCGATGATGCCGAATACAAGGGAATGGACCCCCAGGAGATGAAAGAACTGGCCGACGCGTTCAACAAGCAGATCGTCACAGCCCTCCAGGGGAAATACCCCATCGTGGCTGAACCGGGCCCGGATGTCATTCGGTTTCGTATCGCTATCACCGATCTGAAGCAGAGCCGTCCTGTCGTAAGCGGTGTCACCTCGGTCGTTCCTGTGGGTTTGGGTCTCAGTCTGCTGAAAAAAGGCGCAACGGGTTCATGGTCTGGTTCCGGGGCAACCGAGGCGGAAATGTTGGTCTTCGACTCCCTGACCAACGAGGTGATTGCGGCCGCCAAGGATGAAAGAACGGCAGGGTTCACCGAGAGGTTTTCGAAATGGGGGTCTGCGGAGGAGGCTTTCAAATTCTGGGCGGAAAGGGTCAAGGTCTTTTTGGATCATGTACATGGAGCAGGGTAGGCCGAAGCCTGGAATGACATAGATCGTCGGGTCTATCGCCACGTCGGGGGGCTCGATACACGGCATCGGATGATACGGGCAAATTGAGGCAGGCATTCCCCGGCCTTGCCGGGGAATGCCTTGTCGGCCTCGCCCTGAATATTTGAAACTCCATCCACGCCGCTGCCCTGAACACCGACCACGGATCAGCTTACCTGGCGCATCAGGGAAAGGTTGCCCGAGGTGAAAGGTTATAAAAATCATGAAACAGGCGATGACGTTTTCATACCGGGGCAACCGGCTCCTGTACGGATATTTGACGGCGTTTCTGCTGTTCGGTTTTCTGGCCGGCTGCGCCACCCCCGTCGGTGTTACCCGGGTACCGCCTGAAAAATCATATCGGCTGAGTACCATCAATCCCCTCAATGAGGGGGTCCTGAGCAACAGCGCAAAAGCAGTGCTTCACCGTTATAATTTAAGGGAAAAGTTCAAAAAAGACCCCCAAGGCGTCATTCGGTACCTCCATGACACGGCCATCCAAGACGACCGGCTTGATATCCTCTTCGCCCTTTCTGAGCTGAGCTATCTGGAGGGTGAACGTCTTCATGGAAATAATCGTCCAGACGCTCCCGATGCTTTCCTCCAGTCGGCGGTCTATGCTTACCTCTATCTTCTGGGGGACGGCACTCATTCTCCGCCGACCGCGTACGACCAGCGTTTTCGGGAAGCGTGTGACCTTTACAACCGGGCGCTTGGGCGCGCTTTCCCTGCAAACGAGGACGGCACCCTGGAGTTTAAAAGCGGGCCGCGGAAACTGACGGCGGGTGTCCTGAACATCACCCTGAAACCGGAGACGCTTGCTTGGGAACTGGAGAAAATAGAAGGTTTCCTGCCGTCTGACGCCTTTGAAATCCGCGGCTTCTCGGTTCGCAACCGGACTCCGGGGCTGGGTCTTCCGCTCATCGCACTGACACCAAAAAGCCCGGAAACCCCCAGGGGTGGCGTCCTGCCGGTGACCGCCTTCCTGCGAATTTCCACTCCCGTGAAGGACCTGGGGAAAAGCCCGGAAAGTGCGGCACTGGAACTTTATTCCGCCTATGACGACATCAATGTCAGGGTCAACGACCATTTGGTCCCCCTGGAAACCGATACCACCGCACCATTGGCCTACCGTCTCGACAATCGAGAGATATGGGGACTCGGCCGGGGCTATTTTTTAAAGGGAAGAGCGATAAGCAATCCCCTGATTCTCATCCAGCCTTTCCAGCACGGCAGGATTCCGGTGGTCTTCGTCCATGGAACAGCCAGCAGCCCGGTCTGGTGGGCGGAAATGCTCAACACTCTCCGTGCCGATCCGGTTATCCGCAATCGTTACCAGTTCTGGTTCTATCAGTATAACAGCAGCCAACCCATACTCCTTTCCGCGGCGCAACTGCGTGAAGTCCTGTCCGGGCTGATGGCAAAATTCGACCCGGCCGGGGAAGACCCGGCCCTGCGGCAGATGGTCGTCATTGGGCACAGTCAGGGAGGGCTCCTGACCAAAATGACGGCAGTTGCGCCGGGGGACAATCTCTGGAATAGCGTCAGCACGCAAAGCATCGACCAGCTGGATGCCTCCCCTGAAATAGAGGCTCTGCTAAGGCAAATGTTCTTTTTCGAGCCGCTCCCCTTTGTCTCACGGGCCGTTTTCATCTCGACCCCCCACCGGGGAAGTTATCGGACCAAACAATGGGTACGGAACCTGGTCAGGAGGGTGGTGACTCTGCCCACCGATCTGCTCCTTAACCGCGAATATCTATTCAACAGAATCTTGAGCCAGTTCCAATTGCCCGCTTCGGTACGCGGCAGGGTTCCTACCAGTATCGATGGAATGTCTTCGGAAAACCCGGTGCTCCAATCCCTCGTAACGCTCCCGCTTAGGTCAGGGGTAACGGGGCACTCGATCATTTCCGTGCGGCCCGGAATGGAGATCGAGACCGGGAACGACGGAGTGGTGGAGTACCAGAGCGCCCACATTGACGG
>JAAZDE010000065.1 GCA_012512925.1 Desulfuromonadaceae bacterium | reverse complement strand
TGGTTCCTGGAGACCAGCTGAGGCTGGAACTCGAGGTTCTCAACAAACGACGCGGCATCTATTTCCTTCATGGCAAGGCCTACGTTGAGGACAATCTCGCGGCTGAAGCCGACCTGAAAGCGACCTTTGCCCTCAAGGATAACCAACATGATTCATGAAACAGCGATCATCCAACCTGGCGCCCGAATTGCCGACAATGTCACCATCGGCCCCTTTGCCGTTATCGGCGAACATGTGGAAATCGGTTCGGGAAGCTCCGTCGGTCCCCATGCCGTCATTGAAGGGCGCACCGTCATCGGTGAGCACAACCGGATCTTCCAGTTTGCCTCGGTGGGGGCCATTCCCCAGGATCTCAAGTATCGCGGGGAAGAGACCCGGTTGGTCATCGGCGACCGCAACCAGATCCGCGAATTCACCACCATTCATGTCGGCACCGAAGGCGGGGGAGGGGTTACCAAGATCGGCAACGACAACCTGTTCATGGCCTATTCCCACGTGGGGCACGACAGCAAGGTGGGAAATCATGCGATTTTCGCCAACTGCGCCACCCTGGGCGGCCATGTGGAGGTTCAGGACTACGCCATCCTCGGTGGTCTTTCCGGTGTTCACCAGTTCACCCGCATCGGCTGCCACTGCATGATCAGCGGCGGTTCCATGGTGGGACAGGATATTCCCCCCTACATCATTGCCCAGGGCGATCGGGCCAAGCCTATCGGCATCAATATCGTCGGTTTGCGGAGACGGGGGTTTTCCGATCAGGCTATTGTCAGCGTCAAGGAGGCTTTCCGCATAATTTTCCGGTCCGGGCTGAAAAGGTCCGAGGCCTTCGCGCGCATTGCCAAAGAGATTGAACAGACTCCTGAGTTGAAGAGGTTTCTGGAGTTTTTTGAAAACAGCAGGCGCGGCATAGCCCGCTGACCCATGAATTGCCAGGCCGTCAAAAAACCGGTATTTGGCCTGAATGCAAGGTGCGGGGATTTTGACCTGCAGGGGCGCCGTTCCTGGCGCCTTTGATTCGCGTCTCGCGGCAAGGCCCAGTTTTTCAGCAGCCGGACAAGGAAAGAAGAAAACATCATGACATTGAAGGCCGGTGTAATCGGTGTCGGTTATCTGGGGAGGTTTCACGCCCAGAAATACGCGCTGCTTCCGGAGACCGAACTGGTCGGCGTTATGGACGCCGACCCGCAGAGGGCCGAGGAAATCGCCCAGGAATGCGAAACGAAAGCCTATGCCGACTATCGGGATTTGCTTCGGGATGTCGATCTGGTTTCCCTCGCGGTGCCCACCCATGACCATTATTCCGTGGCCAGGGATTGTCTCGAAGCCGGCCGCCATCTGCTGATCGAAAAGCCGATCACCGAGAATGTGGCCGAGGCGGAAGAATTGATCGAAATCGCCAAACGGCACCGCCTGGTTTTCCAGGTGGGTCATCTGGAACGCTTCAATCCCGCCATCCTGGCCATGGAAGGAATTCTGAAACAGCCGATGTTCATCGAATCCCACCGGCTGGCCCCTTTCAAGCCCCGCGGCACCGATGTCAACGTCGTTCTCGATCTGATGATCCATGATATCGATATTATCCTCAGCATCGTGCGTTCCGATCTCATCGATATCCATGCCGTCGGAGTGCCGGTTCTCTCCGACGAGGTCGATATCGCCAACGCCCGCCTCCAGTTCGCCACCGGCTGCGTGGCCAACATCACCGCCAGCCGGGTGACCCGGCAAGCGATGCGCAAAATGCGGATGTTCCAGTCAGACGCCTACATCAGTGTCGACTTTCAGGGCAGGGAGATCACCGTAATGCGGAAAAAGGAAGGGGACCACAGCATCCCCGGCCTCCCCAACATCGGCGCCGAATCCCATTCCTTTGCCCAGAGCGACGCACTTCTCGAAGAGATCAAGGCTTTTGTCCATTCCATTCACCATGGAAACGCGCCGCTCGTTTCGGCGGAAGACGGCAAAAAGGCCTTGGAGGTCGCCATCCGCATCAATGAAAGCCTGCAGCGGATGTCCGGCAGGTAATTCCAATGTCATCTTGTGAAAGAGGTTGATAATCATGACGATCCCAATGGTCGATCTGAAAAAGCAGCTCGTCGAAATCCGCGTTGAAATCGAGGAAGGCATCCGCTCCGTCCTGGACAACACCCAGTTTATTCTCGGACCCAATGTCCAGGCGCTGGAGAGCGAGACCGCCGCCTATCTCGGCGTGAAGCACGCCATCGGCGTCGCTTCCGGGACCGATGCTCTTCACCTGGCGCTGCGGGCCGCCGGGATCCGGGAAGGGGACGAGGTGATCACCTCCCCCTTCACCTTTATCGCCACGGCGGAGGCCATCAGCTATCTCGGGGCCAGGCCGGTGTTCGTCGACATCGATCCCGACACCTTCAATATCGACGTCAACCGGATCGAATCGGCCATCACGGCAAAAACCAAAGCTCTGCTGCCGGTCCATCTCTTCGGTCAACCGGCGGACATGAAGGTGATTGCCGATATCCGCCAGCGTCACCAGTTGAAACTGATCGAAGATTGCGCCCAATCCTTCGGCGCCGACCATGACGGCCGGCAAACCGGCAGCTTCGGGGATTTCGGCTGTTTCTCCTTTTTCCCCAGCAAGAACCTGGGGGGCTTCGGCGACGGCGGCTTGATCACCACCGATGACGACGACCTGGCCGCCGCGGTGAAGGTGCTGCGCAATCATGGCAGCCGGGAACGATATTGTCATTCGGTGATCGGTTACAATTCCCGCCTCGACGAATTGCAGGCGGTGATCCTTCGGGTCAAGCTCAAGCATATCGAACGCTACAACCAATTGCGCCGGGAGAACGCCCATTATTACAGCCAACTCCTTGACCATCCGGAAATCCGCACCCCGGTGGAAAAAGGGGGGGGCAAGCATGTCTACCATCAGTACACGATCATGGTGCCCGATCGCGATGCCGTCCAGAAGGCCCTTCAGGCAGCAGAAATCGCCTCGGCCGTTTATTATCCCATTCCGCTGCACCGGCAGGAGGTCTACGGCGGCAGCCACAGCGGTGTCACCCTCCCGGTGACGGAGGAGGCGGCGAAAAAGGTACTTTCCCTTCCCATCTTCCCTGAATTGACCCGGGAGCAGATCGAACGGATATGCGGTGTCATTCTGAAGGCACTCTAAAAGGGGATATCCCGCATGAGGAGAGCCCTGATTGTAACCGGCGAGGATTCGGGGGATCTGCATGGCGCCAATCTGATCAAGGCGTGCCGCCAGGTCGATCCGGAATTGAGTTTTTTTGGCATCGGCGGATCCCGCATGGCCGATGCCGGGTGTCGTATTATCCTGTCCAGCGCCGAACTGGCCGTGGTCGGCGCGGTTGAGGTCATCGTCCATCTGCCTTCCGTCTTTCGCGCCTACCAGCTTATCAAATCCGAGTTGCGCGGCGGGACGCCTCCCGACCTGCTGATCCTGATCGATTTCCCCGAATTCAACCTGCTCCTGGCCGCCCTGGCCAAGAAGCAAGGGATTCCCGTCCTTTACTATGTCAGTCCCCAGGTCTGGGCCTGGCGGCGCTACCGGGTGAAAAAGATCGCCCGGGTGGTCGACTGCCTGGCGGTGATTCTCCCCTTCGAGAAGGATTTTTATCGTTCCCACGGGGTCCGGGTGGAATATGTCGGCAATCCCCTGGTGGACGATTTCCGCCGGGAGAGGTCGCGGGAGGATTATTTCCAGGCGCAGGGCCTGGATCCGGGAAAGCCCCTGGTCGGCCTCTTCCCCGGCAGCCGGCGCAATGAATTGCGTTACATGCTGGAGACGATCCTCGAAACGGCCGGCCTCGTCCTGGCCAAGCGGCCCGACGCTCAATTCATTCTGCCGGTGGCTCCCTCCCTGGCCGAGGAGAGCCTGCTTCCGGCCATCCGCCGCTGGGGAATCCCCGTTCGCCTGGTCCGCGACAACATCTACGACGTGGCCGGAGCCTGCGACGCCGTGGTCTGCGTTTCCGGCACCGTCACCCTGCAGGTGGCGCTGACGGCGACGCCGATGGTCATCATCTATAAACTGTCGCCGCTTACCTATCTGCTGGGAAGGCTTCTGGTCAGGGTCCCCTTTATCGGCCTGGCCAATATCGTCGCCGGAGAAAGGGTCGCCAGGGAACTGATCCAGGGGCAGGCTTCGCCGGAAAACATTTCCGCGGAGATCCTGCGCATGTTGAACGAGCCGGATTATTCCAAACAGCTGAGGCAGGGCCTGCTCAGGGTCCGGGACAAACTCGGCGAAGGGGGCTGCTCGGTGAAGGTCGCCCAGCTTGCCTCGGAGATGAGCCGGGTAACTGCGAGTGACAAAAACAGTGACTAGTGACTTGTGACTGGTGACTAGTTGAAATCAAAAAAAAGGCAGTGACTAGTGACTAGTGACTAGTGACTGGTGACTGGTAACTAGTTAGAATCAAAAGATAAAAGGCAGTGACTAGTCACCAATCACCAATCACCAATCACCAATCACCAATCACCAATCACCAATCACCAGCACCGGCGTAAGGTTTTCCATTCCATTGAAAAGTCAAACGGCAACCATATTCAACCGGATCTTTCAGTACTCCCGCCCCTACCTGTGGCGGATCGGGGGGGCTGTCTGCGCTTCCCTGGTGGTGGGCGCCACGGATGTGGCCTCCGCCAAATTGGTACAGCCGCTGGTGGACAAGGTTCTGCAACCCCAGGATCGGTCCCTGATCCCGTTCGTCCCTTTTTTTATCGTCGGGCTCTTCATGCTTAAAGGGGGGGCGAAATTCCTCCAGGAATATTACATCAAAACCTCCGGCGCGCTGGTGGTTCAGGATATCAGGAATTCTCTCTATTCCCACTGCCTCGGTCTGTCCCTGAACTACATCAACAAAAACACCGCCGGTAATTTCATGTCCCGTATTCTCAACGATGTCGGCATCATGCAGCGTTCAGCGGCGGACATGCTGGTCGACGGGACCAGGGAGAGCATCGCCCTCATCGGTTTGACCGCACTGGCTTTCTATAACGACTGGCAGCTGGCCATCGCCGCTTTTCTGGTCCTGCCCATTTCCTTTCTCCCCGCATCCTATGTCGGCCGGCGAATCAAGAAGAACTCCCGCGGGGGGCAGCAGGTCATGGGCGAACTGACCGCTATTCTCCAGGAAACCTTTTCCGGCATGAAGGTGATCAAATCCTTCGGCACGGAAGATCTGGAACGGGAAAAGTTCCTCAATCGCAACCGGAATTTTTATCATTTCATCCGCAAGGTGGTGAAGTATGACTCCCTGTCCGCGCCGGTCATCGAGATCCTGGCCTCCTTCGGCATCGCCGCCGTGTTCTGGTTCGGCATCTACCGGGTTATCGACGGCCGCATCACCCTCGGCGAACTGTTTTCTTTCGGGGCGGCCGTACTGATGATGTATGCGCCGTTGCGGCGCCTGATCAAGATCAACAATACCCTGCAGACGGTGGTCAGCGCGGCGGAAAGAGTTTTTGAAATCCTCGACCAGGAACCGGAAATTATCGATTCTCCCCACGCCTTGGATCTTGGCAGATGCCGGGGGGAGGTCGCTTTCCGCAACGTCGGTTTTTCCTACGGCGACCATCCGGTGCTGACCAATTTCAATATCGCCGCCTCCCCCGGGGAGATTGTCGCCCTGGTGGGGCCGAGCGGCGCCGGCAAGACGACAGCCGTGGCTCTCCTTTCCCGCTTTTTTGATGTAAGTGAGGGTAAAATTTGTATCGACGGCCATGATATTCGCGATATCGCCCTTAAAAGTCTGAGAAAAAACGTCGCCATGGTGGATCAGGAGACCTTTCTTTTCAACGATTCGGTTACCAACAACATTCGCTACGGGCGGCCCGAGGCCACTTTCGAGGAGGTCAAAAGAGCGGCCGAGGCGGCTTATGCCGATCAGTTCATTCTGGAACTTCCCGGCGGTTATGAGGAGATGATCGGGGATCGCGGGGTGCGGCTCTCCGGCGGACAGCGGCAGAGGCTGTGCATCGCCAGGGCGCTGCTGATGGATGCGCCGATCCTGATTCTTGACGAAGCCACCAGCGCTCTCGATACGGAGAGCGAAAAGGTGGTCCAGAAGGCCCTTCAAAATCTGATGCTCAACCGCACCACCTTTGTCATCGCCCATCGCCTTTCCACCGTGCAGAGCGCCCACAAAATCGTTGTTCTCGAGAATGGGCTGATCAAAGAGCAGGGGACCCATCAGGAACTGCTGGAGAGCATGGGGCTTTATCGCAAGCTTTATGAAATCCAGTTTACGAGGCAGGATGATTCGGAATCTCTGGGACAAGATACTCTTTAAGGTGATCCCCTTTGTGGCCAAGGGGGTGGTTCTCCTGATTCTCAAATCGATGCGCACCGAGCTTCTGGGGGAGGAGCATCCCAGGGAGTTCTGGCGGCAGGGGAGGGGAATCGTCTTTTCCATATGGCACGAACAGTTGCTGTTGCTGCCCGCCGTCTACCATGGTCCGGGACTGACCGCTCTGACCAGCCGGTCCAGGGATGGGGAGATCGTCACCGGTTTTTTAAGGGTTTTCGGGATCGGCGCGGTCCGTGGCTCTTCCTCCCGGCATGGAATGTCGGCCCTGAAGGAGATGGTCCGCCTTTCCCGGTCGGGCGCCGACCTGGTCATTACTCCCGACGGCCCCAGGGGCCCCCGGCAGCAGCTCAAGGCGGGGCTGGTCCAACTGGCCAAACTCGGCGATGCGCCGATCATTATCATGTCCTTTGCCTGCAGCCGCGGTTACCGATTTGCGTCCTGGGACCGCTTTCTTGTTCCCTGTCCCTTTTCAACGGGGATATTCTGTTATTCGCCTCCTTTTTTTCTCCGTGAGGGGGAAGATATGGAATCCTTCCGCTTGAGAATCCAAGCGGGAATGGAGGACAATCAACGGAGAGTCGCCCGCCGCCTGGAGGAACTTGGTGTTTCTGCTGTATGACATCGGCCTGTTTCTGGCCATGCCGGTCCTTCTGCTGGTCTTTTTTGTCCGCGGCCTGAGGAAGGGAATAGTGCGCCGTGGCCTGCGGGAGCGCCTCGGTTTCTACAATCCGGCCCGTCTGGCTGTTCTGGAAGGGCGACGGGTGATCTGGGTCCATGCCGTTTCCGTCGGCGAGACCAGAGCCGCCATGCCGCTGCTCAAGTCGCTGCGCCGGGAGTATGCCGACGCCGCCCTGGTTTTGACCACGGTGACGGAAACCGGCCAGGCGACGGCGCAGAAGATTTCCGAGGTCGATCTGTGCCTTTACTTCCCCTTCGACTTTTCCTGGATCATGCAACGCTCCCTGAGCCAGCTTCGGCCCGCCATGATTCTCATCGTCGAGACCGAGATCTGGCCCAATCTGGCGCGCCTGGCCCATCAGCGGCGCATCCCCGTGGCGCTGGTGAACGGACGCCTCTCCGACCGTTCCTTTCCCCGTTACCTGATGGTGCGCTGGGTGGTCCGGGTGGTCATGGATCAATTTTCCGCCTTCTGCATGCAGACCGCCCAGGATGCCCAGCGGGTCGGCCTGATCGGGGCTCCCCGAGAAAAGGTCGTGGTCACCGGCAATCTCAAGTTCGATATGCAGATCGATCCGGTGGGAACGGTTGAGCGGCGGCGTTTCCAGGAGGAGTTCCGGATCCCCGACGGTGTTCCCCTCTGGGTCTGCGGAAGCACCCATGAAGGGGAGGAAGAGGCTTTGCTGCGGATCTTCGC
>JAAZDE010000064.1 GCA_012512925.1 Desulfuromonadaceae bacterium | reverse complement strand
GACGCCGGATTCCTTTTTGTCGCTCTCGATCTGCAGGGATATCGGCGCGGCAGCCTGAACGAAGTGCTGAACCAGGTAGAATGAAGGATGATGAGCTGATATAACGTCATCAAAATCAACGGCACGGCCGACAGGACCAAAGACCGGGAGAACACACCGACTTTTGCCGAAGCCGTCAACCAAGGAGGTGACATGCGCAAAGGGACAGCACTACTGGCGGTCTGTTTCACTGGAGGTCTGCTGGGAGGTCTCTTCAACGCCCTGGCGGTCTGGCTGGCGGTGGAACTTCAGCTCCCCCGCCTCGCCCAGGTCACCCTGCAACCCGATTTCACCCTGGCCTGGCTCTACCCCCGCCTGGTCTGGGGGGGAATCTGGGGCCTGGCCTATTTCCTCGCCGTCGGCGGACGCAACGCCCGCAGCCACTGGGTCCGCAAGGGCCTGTGGGTCGCTTTGGTGCCGGCCGCGGTCCAGCTCTTCTATATCTTCCCCTATCGCACTCCCCACGGCATGCTCGGCCTGCAACTGGGCACCCTGATGCCGGCCTTCGTACTGGCCTTCAACCTGATCTGGGGATTTTTCACCGGCTTCTTCACCCGTCTGCTGTGGGGGCGCGATTGACAGCGCCGCGCCGGTGGCTGACGCGGCTCCCGCTGCTGCTGCTTCTGATCCTCTGCGGCGCCTTCGTGGCCCAGGCGGACCAATGGTCCGGCAGAGTCGACTGGATCTATGACGGCGACACCCTTCGCGTCGACGGCCTCGGGAAGATTCGCCTCCTCGGCATCGACACTCCGGAAATGGCAGCCTCGGAGCGGGATAATTTCTATCTGCGCCTCGGCGTAAGCAGAAAGACCATCCGCCGCACCGCCCGCGATGCCCTCCACTTCAACATCCGCCACCTCAAGGGGAAACAGGTCACCCTGGTGCCGGGAAACCCGCAGCGGGACGACTACGGCCGCCTGCTGGCCTATGTTTACCTCCCCGACGGACGCATGGTCAACCTGATGCTGATCGAAAATGGTCTGGCCACCGTCTTCCGCCGCTATGCCTTTGACAACAAGGAGTGTTTCCTGGAAGCGGAAAGAAAGGCCCGCGAGGACAGACAGGGAATGTGGAAATACGCCAAACAACGGTAAATCCCTGTTGTCTCACGCGAAGGCGTAAAGAACGTCAGGAAAATCGTTTACCAAAAAACCTGAAATCAAAACCTAATACAACCCTCTAACCACAGAGGTCACAGAGAAAAAATATTTTAGGGGAAGGACAAAACCAGTCCTTTTTAAGGAGTCTCTCTGTGTGCTCTGTGGTAAAAGCCTTTAAATTTTGCTTTTGCAGTTATCCCTTTCATCCCCTTCATCCCAGTTAATCAGGTTTTCGGGTTGTCGCATTTTTTTGGACAGAACCGCTTTACCTTGGTTCCACCGGTTTCCCTTTGCGTCCTTGGCGCCTTGAGTGAGCGCCAGCGAACGGGCGTGAAACATGGAATTTAAAAAGCCCCTCAACCGCGCCGGCGGCCGAGGGGCTTTTGCTTTGCACCAGGTGAAACCGCCTTATCTCAGCGGGAAGGAAAGCAGGTGGCTGTTCCCCTTCTTGCCGGTGAACTTGGGGGCTTCGGTGGCGATGAAGAGCACCTCCTGGCCGGTGACGGTCAGCCCGGCGATGGGAACTTCCATCTCCTCGCCGATACTTCCCTTGACGAACATCCCCTCGCGGAACTTGATCACCCCCAGCCAGCTCTTTTTGACTCCGGGGAGCGCTCCCTCGGCAATGCCGAAGGCGATCTTCTCCATGGCGGGGACCACCAGTTCCGGGAGATTGTCGCCGTCGAGGTCGGCGGCCACGGGAGGGATCTCCAGAGAGGTGTAGTCGAGAAGTTCCATGGTGATGTTTTTGTTCCCAGCATGGATGTTGTGGGTCGCCTGGGCCAGACTGCCGCCCATCTGTTTGTTGGATTCGTAGATCCGTCTCTCACCGTCGGCGGAAACGATGTACAGGATGTTGTTGCGCACATAGGCCAGTTCCTTCTGGCCGTTGCCGGTGATATCGATGTACCGGGCGCTGACCACGGCCAGATCGGAGGGCAAAGGAATGCCGGGATCCGTTCTGTCAAGTTTGCCCCCGGCGAGAACATAACGGTAAAACTTCACGCCGAAGAACTTCAGCCGGTCGAAATCCTGGCCCAGAAGGATCTCCGGCAGGCCGTCACCGTCGCCGTCAAGACTCCCCAGAATATAGCGGATGTTGTCCTCCACCAGCCGCAAACTGTTTCCCTCAAGCGCGAACACGGAACTGGCGACCTTTTGTTCACCCAACTCCTTTTTGATCCAGCCGGTGACCGCCAGATGGAGGGGATCGGATGGGGAAGGCTGCCACCAGCGCACGGCGAGAAGATCGACGTTATAGG
>JAAZDE010000063.1 GCA_012512925.1 Desulfuromonadaceae bacterium | reverse complement strand
TAGGTGAGCTGATCCGCGCCGCAGCGCACGGCGATTTGGCCGGGAACCCGTTCCGCCTGCTCCTCGAAAAGCCGGTGGAGGGTTTTATCCCGGGGATAATCCGCCGCCGTGGCGTTGCATTCCTCCATCACAAAACGCCGCTCAGCACCGTCGACCAGGGACAGCTCGGCTATTTCGGCATCGGGATTTGCCAGGGCGGAGGCCAGCAGGTTTCCGAACCAGCGGACCAGCGCTGAGGCGTTGAGGAGATCGCAGCGCCGGCGGTCAAAGGTCAACTGGAGGGTGAATTCCTTCCCCGGCAAGACGGCCAGGGAATAGGGGTAGTGAGGGGCTTCATTCCCCCGCACATCGCCGATGGTGAAGTCCAGTCCGCGCTCCTCACGGAGCCTTTCATCCACCGGATAGTTTTCGTAGACGAAAAGGGATTCGAAAAGGGCCATCCCCCTGGGAATCGGAGCCTGGGCCTGGATCTGGTGGAGGGGGGTGGTTTCGTGCTCTTCCCTCTCCCCCTGGCAGGTGGTTAGTTCGTCGACGAGCTGCCGGAGAGTGCGCCCCTCTGTTTTCAACCTCACCGGTATGGTGTTGATGAACATGCCCACCATTTTCTCGATGCCGGGGATTTCCGCCGGCCGCCCGGCGACGACGTTGCCGAAAACGACATCTTCGTCCCGGCTCAGACGGGCGATCAGCATTCCCCAGACGGACTGCAGGAGGATGCCGGGAGTTGTTCTCAGCATCCGCGCCGTCTGCTGAAGCTTGCCGGAGATTTCATGGCTCAGAGTGACGGTGTGCTCGCCAAAGCCCTTTTCCACGCCGCTGGAGGGGAGGTCGATGCGGTTGGGCTTGTCGAAGCCGGACAGGTTCTCTTTCCACCAGGCGAGGGATTTCTCCATGGGACGGGCGTGGAGCCAATCGGCGAAACGGCCGAAGGGGAGGGGAGGCGGAAGGGTCTCGCCGTGGTAGATGCGCAGCACGTCGGCCAGGACGATGGACAGAGACCAGCCGTCAAGGGTGATGTGGTGGTTGTTGATGACGACTTCCCAGGCCTGGTCGGCGACCTGGAAAACGCCCAGGCGCAGTAGCGGCGCCTGGCCCAGGTCGAAGCCCTGTTCCCGGTCGGCCCTCACGTATTCCCGCAGTTTCTTTCCGGGATCGGGCTCCTTTCGCCAGTCGGCAAATTGCCACGGGAGTTCCGTTCTGCCGACAATGACCATCCAGGCGCTTTCCCCCTCGGGGACGGCCATGCGCAGCAGTTGATGGCGGCCGATAACCTGCCGCCAGGCGGCGCCGAAGCGATCCGGATCAAAATTCCCCTCGACCCGGAACTGAAGCTGGACCTGATAGGCCCCCTTGCTTTCCAGGGAATGGAAGAGAATCCCCTGCTGCAGCGGCGTCAGGGGCAGGATGGCCTCCAGGGCGGGAAAGAGGCGACCAAGACGCTCGGCGACCTCCCGAGAGGGTCCGGCAGGCGAAGTTTCGATTTTTGGTAT
This sequence comes from Desulfuromonadaceae bacterium, assembly GCA_012512925.1. Taxonomy (GTDB): domain Bacteria; phylum Desulfobacterota; class Desulfuromonadia; order Desulfuromonadales; family JAAYDE01; genus JAAYDE01. The sequence continues at coordinate 158 of JAAZDE010000063.1, read as the reverse complement.
TCCCTGAGGGAGGGCTTTCCGGCTGTCGATGCGGGAGGCCAGCTCGATAATGCGGGGCGCCTTGAAGAGGTCGCGGACGCTGAGATCGAAGCCTAGCCGGCGGGCCTTGGCGATCAGCTGCAGGGCGAGGATGCTGTCGCCGCCGGACTCGAAGAAGT
>JAAZDE010000062.1 GCA_012512925.1 Desulfuromonadaceae bacterium | reverse complement strand
GTCTGCATGTTTGAAGTCATCGAACATGTTTCTCCGGCCCTGGCTTTGGCTACCTTGAAAAAGTGTTATGACGTCCTTGATCCCGGTGGGATGCTTTTGGTGTCCACACCCAATATTTATTATCCTCCTGGTTTTCTTCGCGATGCTACCCATGTGACGCCCTGGTGTTACGACGAACTCGGAGGAATCGTCAGTCTTGCCGGTTTTGAGGTAAAAAAGATCTTCAGGCTTTACAAAGAATCTCTTATGGAGCGATTGGTGAAACGGTACTTGTTTTATGCCGTTTTTCGCATCCTGGGAATCGACTTTGCCCGGCAGATCATGCTGATTGCCGTTAAAAAATAAATTGTGCAGCGGAAAAGCCCAGGTCAGTTTTTAAGGGGCTTGATCAAGCCTGAAAGTGTAAAATAAAAAACATCCCCGATAATCGTCACCCCCCGCCCCAAGACAATGGCCAGCAGCAAATCGGCCTGCGCGATCTGAGCGCCCAGCAGAAACAACAAAACCATTTCCCTGATGCCCACTCCCGCCGGAGCGCCCGGCGTGACCAGCCCGGCCAACCAGGCGACCACGTAGGCCCCACAAATGATTCCTGCCGAGGAAAAGGGAAGGTTGGCTACCTGAACCAGGGCAAGGACCGCGACAAAAATAATTCCTGAAATGGTCAGAAAGACGATCTGCAAAAACAGAACGGCGGAAACAGCCGGGGAAATGGTGTGGCGGACGATAGCGAGCAGGCCTCCGACGACCGCCAGAAAAAGGATGGCCGCGGCCGCCATCGAAAAAGATCCCCAAACCAGGGGCAAAGCCAGGATTCCAAAAAGAGTGCCGGAAACGGCGATCAGAACCAGTTCCCAGAAGGCCGACTTGGCGAGGGGGACCGTCGGCAATCCTGCCGCCATGCCCAAAGCCTGGCGTCCGGCCAGATGGAAGATGTTGCCGGGGATGTATTTGGCCAACTGGGACAGGCCGTAGGCCTTGAGCGCCCACCGCCAACGGACCGTCAATCCTAAAACGGGCAGGAGCTGCCACCAGGCCCGGGCCAGCAGAATGTTGGCCAATCCGTAAATCAGGGCCAAAAGAAGAAGCATGACCCAGGCCGCGGCATCGAAGCGGCAAAGATCGATCTGGTCCGAATAGGCCAAAAGCCGCCGGACCACGAAAAAGAGACCGGCCAGGCCGAGAAATCCCCCGGCAATATGGAGCCAGCGTTTAAAAAGGGGAGAAACCGCCATCGCCTCAGCGCCTTTCCGGCAGAGCAGCATGGTCCAGGGGATGGGCATTTTGACGTCAACGACCTCGAAAAAACGGCTGACGAGATCGATGAACTGACCGTCGGACCAGTGTTGGATGTGCCCCGGGGTATTTCCCAACCGGCCGATGTATTTGCCGCGCAGGAGGTTGAGGATTCGCCACAGCGGCTCGCGGGGCACGCTCAGGATGACCTGACCGGAGGCGGCCCTTTCCAGGGCGGCCAGGCCGGCCTGGGGATTTTCCAGGTGCTCCAGGACCTCGCAGCAGACGATCAGGTCGGCGCCGTCGCGCTCCGCGTCCAGGTCATAAATGCTGCGGGTGGAAAAAAGACCGGGGGATAGGCGGCGGCTTTGGGCATTTTCCCGCGCCAGAGCGATGACCTTTTCGGAAAAGTCGCTGCCGCGGGCTTCGATACCCTGGCGGGTCCATTCAAATACCCAAAATCCCTCGCCACAGCCCACTTCGTGGATGGTTTTCGGCGCAGCCTTGGACACCAATGTGGCGAGGGAATCGGCGAAGCCCTTCATGATTCGGCGGACCAGGGGGTTTTTGGCGCCATATTTGTCGTAAACATTGCCGACGACAATGCCGTCCTCCCGTAAACCCTCGGAGATTTTCACTTCGCCCTCTCCTTTGACGCCGCTGGTGCCGATGATCCCATGTTAATGTCGGCGTCCCTTCGTGATTCCATTTTGAATCTCACATCCTCCAGCAACTTCCGGTTGGCGGCCAGAAGATCGGCCAGAAAGGCCACCAGCAAAGTCTGGAAACCCATTCCCAAAAGAAGGCCGCAAAGAATCAGGGATTGGACATGACCGCCGCCGCGCCCGGTGACATAAAAATAGAGGAAGCGCAGGCCGATGAGGAATCCCGCTCCAAACAGAACCGCGCCGATGGTCCCGAAAAAGCGGAATGGCCGATAGATGGCGAAAATACGGATGATGGTGAAGATGCTGCGCTTGATGTAGGAGGGGATGCTTTTCACCAGGCGGGAAGGGCGAAGATCCTCGTTCACCCGGATCGGCACCGAGGTGATGGCCATGTTCTTCTGTCCGGCCTGAATGATGGTTTCCAGGGTGTAGGTGTAGTCGTTGAAGACCATCAGGCGCTGGGCGGCGGCGCGGCTCATGGCGCGAAAGCCGCTGGGGGCGTCGGGGATATCGGTGTTGCTGGCCATGCGCACCACCCAGCTGCCCAGTTTCTGCAGCAGTTTCTTTTCCGGCGAGAAATGGTCGATGGATTCGATGGGGCGGGCGCCGACCACGATGTCGGCCCGGCGTTCCAGGATGGGCAGGACCAGGGCCGGGATATCGTCGGCGTTGTACTGGTTGTCGGCGTCGGTGTTGACGATCACATCCGCGCCGAGCCGCAGGCCGGCGTCGAGACCGGTCATGAAGGCTCGCGCCAGCCCCTGATTGCACGTGTGCCGCACGATATGGTCGACGCCGTTTTCGCGGGCCACCCGCACCGTGTCATCGGTGCTGCCGTCATCGATGATCAGCCATTCGACGTTGTCAAAACCAGGCACTTCATGGGGGAGAGAGGCCAGGGCGATGGCCAGGGTGTCCGCCTCGTTGTAGCAGGGGATCTGGATGATGAGTTTCATGGCGACCTTCGGGATAAAATTGCGGTAACTGATCCTTTTTAAAAAGCAAAAACCCAAAAATCATTCAAACAGGGATGAAGGGGATGAAGGGGATAACTGCAAAAATAAAATTCAAAAGCAAAATCAAGAGCCTTTACCAAAGAGCACAATTCACGGCAGCTCTTGGGGACTTTAATTTAATATTCCACCAACCACGAGCCAGGACCTGCGAGCAGCGTTTTTGCCTCACCTCTGCGATCTCTGGGGTGAAGGTCTTTTAAATAGATTCGTTTCCCATCCCCTTAATCCCCTTCATCCCCGTTGCATCGGGTTCTGAATTTATGTATTTAGCGAACCGTTTCACATTGAAAACCGCTGTCAAGGGGGCAGCAGCGCCTGGCCGGGCCGTTCAGAACTGCATTTCGGCGATGCGAATTTCCAACTCCGAAACCACCGCGCATTTGCGTTTCTCGCCAGGGGCTGGGATGGTGCCGCCCCAAAGGTTATTGTAGGCGTTCCCTCCGCTGTCGTGAACAAGGAAAAGCGGGGTTTGGGTGAAGAACTGTGGAATTTTTCCCGACGGCCCCCAGAACGCGAGCCACAGGCGGGCCATCTTCTGATCGGTGTCGCGTTCTTCAAAGGTTTGATGATCGTTGTGCAGTACCGCCAGCACGGGAAGATCCCCGTCCTTGACCACGCGCATCGACTTTTCGGCCCGGACAATCCGGGAAAGGTTGTTGTTATGGAAAAATGTCTCGTTGATCGGGTGGCCGATCAGAAACAGGAAGCACAGGGTGACCCACGACCGGGTCAGCACGGTGTAAAGTTTCCCGCCGCCGATTTTACTTTTCAGGAAGGCGGTCAGCTCGGGCCATCCGGTGACCATGGCGATAATGGCGAACAGGATCAAGGTGATGAAGTAGCGGCCCAGAGGGCGTTCCGGATAGCGGAGCGGGTCGATGCCGACGATCACATAGCTGTGCAGCAGGAAGGCCGTGAAAAAGGTGTAGACAAAGAATTGATGGGGAAGGGAATCTTTCCTGCGTTTCAGCCAAAGAAGCATCACGGGGATGCCGGTGAGGAAAAAAATCGTTTTGGGCAGAAAGTTGATCCCCTTGCCCTGGAAGCTCAGGGGCAGACGGAAGGACAGCAAATATTCCAGGAGCGACGGCAGGGCCTCCTGCATCGGCTGGCCGTCCAGGTGAACGGTGAAAAGCATGGAGAGCCGTCCCCCCTCGACCCCGAAAAAGTGATTCAACAGGAGGGTTTCGGGAATGAAAACGGTGAAAAATCCCAGGGTAAGCAGGATAACGTCCCAGCCGACGCGGATTTTCCCCAGGCGGAACAGGATTCTGCCGGGGACATCGGTGAACAGGAAAAAGAGGCCGAAGCCGACGCACCAGTAGGCGGAGGTCACCTTGCATCCCCAGGAGAAACCGAGGGCCAGACCGGCCAGAAAAAAAAGGCCGAGGTGTTTTTCGGTGTCGAAATATTTAAAGCAGAGGGCGGTGGCGACGAGCACCCAGAAGGCTGCCGGCAGCATGGGCAGGAGTTGATTGCTTTCGTTGACGACGTAGACGAAGAACATCGGCGTCAAAAAGGCCAGGACGGCGGAGAAGCGATCGGACAAGCGGCCGGCGAGCCAGTAGCAGAGCAGGGAAACGCCGAATCCGGTCAGCACGGGCAGGATGTAATAGACCCAGGGCTGCGCCCCGAATATCTCCATGAAGCCGAGAACGGGAAGGTTCTGGGCCCATCGGCCCTGGTGATGATCGGGCAGGAGGGGATACCAGACGCCTGTTTCATGAAAATAGCGGAGAAAGCTCCATTTCCATACGGCGTCGCCGCTTTTTTCGAAAAACTCGAGGGCGATCAGGCGCCAGGTGAAGAAAAAGGAGCACAGGCCCAGGAGGATTTTCCATTCGGGCAGGGAGTTGATTTTTTGACGAAGATCGGTCGCCTGATCGGTCATGTTTTAATCGGTGACGGGTTGAGGTTAAGTTCGAAAAATTAGCCTATTCGCGACCGAAGCGCAATAATCAATTGGGATTTCTTCCATCGCTCGCGGCCGTTTGTTTTATTGTTTTCGTAGGGGCCGGCCCCCGTGCCTGCCCTGATGTGGGATGGGCGATAAAGGGCAACCACAGGGGATTGCCCCTACGGGATGCCGGCCAATCACAGGGTTTCCTCTGCGGCGGTGTGGTGAATGGTTTTGGTTTTGTAGGGGCCGGCCCCCGTGCCTGCCCTGATATGGGATGGGGGATTCAGGGCAGCCACAGGGAGTTGCCCTTACGTTAAATAGGGCTTGGTTCTCCATCCTGTTTATCCTTTTTTGATGTTTCTGGAGAAAGGTGAAAAGGCACAAAAAAAGGCGCTTGAGAATCGATATCTCAAGCGCCGGATGAATCTTCACAGGGCGGGCGGGTCAATCTTCGACGTAGAAGGGGGGCAGGTCATAGCCCAGATTTTTGACCATGTGATAGTAGTCGGAAACAGGGCAGTCCAACTCCCCGCTAAGGCAGCGGTTGAAGACATCCACGACCACGATGCAGTTCTTGGACGCATCCGCCAGTTGCTGGGCGTTGCAGTTGCGGTAGATATCCTGGAAGGACATATAGATAGCCGGGTTGATCTTCGCCGGGTCCTTGTTGTAGCGCTCATGATAGAAGAAGGTGAAATAGACGAAAACGCCGAAGATCAAAAAAGTCAATGTGTTCTTGAAGGCGAGTAGTTTCCAGAATAGTTTTGCCAGTCCGCTCATAATTTTTTATCGGTGTCCTTTGTTAAGGGCCAATGATCGGGCCGCATGATGATAGGTTAGACCGAAAACATTAGGAAAAAAACTATTTGACCTAAGGAATGTTTGGACAAGAACATTTTGCAACAAAAAGGAAAAATTTTCAACTTTCAATTTTCGCTGTGCTTGGAGGAATTCGAAGAAAACCAGCTCGTGGCTTGTGGCTGGTAGCTCGTGGAGAAAACAGGGGCGGGGGGCGAGTGACAATTGGGGAGTGACAGGCGGCAAGCGGTTGCTGTGCAAAATTGTCAACGGCAGGGCGGAAATCGACGGCCTGGTGATTCCGATTGGCGGAAAGGGCAGGATGAAAAACGGCCCCGGGATTCTTTTCGTCCGACCACACGATGTGGAAATCGTTCTGCCTGTGGGAAGCAGCGAGAGG
>JAAZDE010000061.1 GCA_012512925.1 Desulfuromonadaceae bacterium | reverse complement strand
GGGTTTTGGGCACGCCGCCGTTGACGTTGTACATCGACATCTGATCGGCGTTGTAGGTGCACCAGCCGAGGGCCAGTTCCGACAGATCGCCGGTGCCGATGACCAGGCCGTCGACCTGGTTGGCCAGATCCATGAGGATCTGGGTGCGCTCCCGGGCCTGGGCGTTCTCGAAGACGATGTCGTGCCGATCTTCGGGGTGGCCGATGTCCAGGAAATGGCGGCGGACCGCTTCCTCGATGGGGATCTCCCGGAAATCGACGCCGAGTTCCCGGCACAGCATTTCGGCATTGCCGCGGGTGCGGGCGGTGGTGCCGAAACCGGGCATGGTCACGGCCAGTATACTTTTGCGGTCGATCCCCAGCCGGTCAAAGGCCTTGACCGCCACCAGCAGGGCCAGGGTCGAATCGATACCGCCGGAAACGCCGATCACCACCTTGTCAAGGCCGGTATGGAGGAGGCGTCTGGCTAATCCCGTGGTCTGGATGGAGAAGATCTCCCGGCAGCGGTGCTCCCTTTCTTCCTGTCGCGAGGGGACGAAGGGGTCAGTGGGAAGGCAACGGCGCAGGAGGGTGATTTTTTCCTCATTGGCGTCAAAGAAAATGACGCGGAACGGGCCGGGAGAATCGCTGCCGGCGAAAGTGTTGCTGCGTTGCCGCTCGGTGGTCATCCGGTCCAGGTCGACATCCGCTATGGCGATGCGGGTATCGAAGCGGAAGCGTTCCGTTTCGGCGAGAACGGCGCCGTTTTCGCCGATCAGCGAGTGCCCGGAGAAAACCAGGTCGGTGGTCGATTCCCCCGGCCCGGCCGAGGCGTAGAGATAGGCGGCCAGGCAGCGCGCCGACTGGGACTGGACCAGCGCCCGCCGGTACTCCTCCTTGCCCAGGATTTCAGGGCTGGCGGAGAGGTTGCACAGCAGGGTGGCGCCGGCGACAGCCATCCGGCTGCTGGGGGGATGGGGACTCCACAGATCCTCGCAGATCTCGATGCCGATCCGGCACTGGGGCCACTCTGCCGCCTCGAACAGGAGATCGGCGCCGAAGGGTATCCGGTCGTCACCCCAAGTCACGGTTTGTTCGAGGATGTCTTTCCCCGAAGTGAACCAGCGTTCTTCGTAAAATTCCATGGTGCTGGGCAGGTTGATCTTGGGGACGATGCCGAGGATTTTTCCAGCGCAAAGAAAAAAGGCGCTGTTGTAAAGCCTGCCTTGGTGTCGAAAGGGGGCGCCGACGATGGCGGTAAGGCCTTTGCCGGCCGTATGGCGGGCGATCCGTTCCACTCCCTCGCGGGCGCGGTCAAGGAGGATTTTCTGCAGGAAGAGATCGGCGCAGCTGTAGGAGGTGACGCACAGTTCCGGAAAGACCAGAAAGAAGCAGCCCTGACCAGCGGCCTCGTCGATGGCCCGGCAGATGGCGGCGCAGTTGAAGTCGATATCGCCGACCCGCAGTTCCGGGGAGGCTACTCCGGTTCTCAGGAAACCGTAGGCGGATGGATTGAAGGGCATAATCTGGCTCCGCAAGGGGATTTTTATAACAATAGAAGAAAAAGAGCGAATTTTCACCCTACATTTTTTCGCTGACTTTGCAAAGGGCGCAAAGATTCTCCTGATGTCTGGTCAGAAAGGAGCCAAAAAACATTTTTGCGGTGAAAAACATTTTACCAGCGTCGATTTACACCCCGAAGGCATCAGGGATATGATCGATGACCGGCTGATCTCCGGCGGCGTGGACGGCGACGACGTCGAAGCGGGGCTGCAGGTTGGTGGGGTTGCTCTGCAGGTACCACTGGGCGGCGCGGATGATCTGGTGCTGCTTGCGTTTGCCGACCGCTTCCTGAGGAACACCGAAGAGATTGCTGCGGCGGGTTTTGACCTCGACGAAGACCAGGTTTTTTTTATGGTGGGCGATGAGATCGATCTCCCCCAGGGGGGTCCGGTAGTTGCGCTCGATGATCTTCATCCCCTGAGCCTGGAGGTAGCTGGCGGCGGTCTCTTCTCCCCATTTCCCCAGGGACAGGCGTTCGAAGGTCATAGTTCCTCCCGGAATTCCCTGACCCCCCGGAAGGTCAGGCGGTGGATGGGGGTGATCCCCAGGGCGGCGATGGCGGCCCGGTGTTCGGCGCTGGGGTAGCCCTTGTGGGCGGCGAAGCCGTACCCGGGGTAGCGGGCGTCGTAGGCGATCATGATCCGGTCGCGGATCACCTTGGCGATGATCGAGGCGGCGGCGATGGCGTGACAGCGGCAATCCCCCTTTTTCAGGGCCATCTGGTGAACGGGGAAAGGGATCTGAAAGGTGCCGTCCACCAGGAGAAAGTCGGGCCTCCGCTTCATGG
>JAAZDE010000060.1 GCA_012512925.1 Desulfuromonadaceae bacterium | reverse complement strand
CCGTCTTGGAGGTCAGGCATGGAAGAGCGTTATCTCCCCGCCGTCGTAGAGGGGAAATGGCAGGATTTCTGGAACGCGGACCACTCGTTCCGGGCGACGGAGAACGAATCCCGAAAAAAATACTATCTGCTGGAGATGTTCCCATATCCGTCGGGGCGGATTCATATGGGGCATGTGCGCAACTACTCCATCGGCGACGTGGTGGCGCGATTCAAAAGAATGCAGGGATTCAACGTCATCCACCCCATGGGCTGGGACGCCTTCGGCATGCCGGCCGAGAACGCCGCCATCGAACGGGGCATCCATCCAGCCATCTGGACTTACGAAAATATCGCCAACATGAAAGCCCAGCTGATGAAGATGGGCTTTTCCTACGATTGGGAGCGGGAAATCGCCACCTGCGATCCCGGATATTACCGGTGGGAGCAGCTCATTTTTCTTAAAATGCTGGAAAAGGGGCTGGCCTACAAGAAGCGCTCGGCGGTCAACTGGTGTCCCCAATGTCTTACCGTGCTGGCCAACGAACAGGTGGAAGAGGGGTGTTGCTGGCGCTGTCACAGCGAGGTGGAGCCGAAGGAACTGGAGCAGTGGTTTTTCAAAATAACCGACTATGCCCAGGAACTGCTCGACGAAACCTATCGCATGAGCGGTTGGCCCGAGCCGGTGCTGATCATGCAGCGCAACTGGATCGGGCGTTCCATCGGCTGTGAGATCGATTTTCCGGTGGCCGACTCCGAGATTCGCATCCGCGTCTTCACCACCCGCCAGGACACCCTTTTCGGGGCCACCTTCATGAGCCTGGCCCCTGAACATCCCCTGGCCCTGAAACTGACCACCGCCGAACGGCGTTCCGAGGTTGAAGACTTCATCGGCCGCATCCGCAAAGAGGACAAGATCAGAAGGACCAGTGAGGATTACGAAAAGGAAGGGGTCTTCACCGGCGCCTATTGCCTCAATCCGCTGACCGGCCAGGAGATGCCGGTGATGCTGGCCAATTTTGTCCTTATGGATTACGGCACCGGCGCGGTGATGGCGGTTCCCACCCACGACCAGAGGGATTTCGAATTCGCCCGCAAATACAACCTGCCGATGACCGTGGTCATTCAGCCTCCCGGTCAGGAACTTTCTGCGGAGACCATGACCGGGGCCTACACCGACCCGGGAACCATGGTCAACTCGGGGGAATTCAACGGCCTCGACAACGAAACGGCCAAGGAAAGGATCGCCGATCATCTGGAGCAACGGCGGATCGGACAGCGCAAGGTCAATTTCCGGCTGCGCGACTGGGGGGTTTCCCGGCAGCGTTACTGGGGGACGCCGATTCCCATCATCTATTGCGACGCCTGCGGCATGGTGCCGGTGCCCGAAGAGGATCTGCCGGTGATCCTGCCCAAGGATGTCGAATTCCGTCCCGAAGGGGGGAGCCCCCTGGCCGCCTGTCCTTCTTTCGTCCACACCAGTTGCCCCCGCTGCGGCGCCCCGGCACGGCGTGAAACCGACACTTTCGATACCTTTGTCGAAAGTTCCTGGTATTTCCTCCGCTACGCCTGTCCCCGCTACGAGGAAGGCCCCATCGACAAAGCGGCGGTCGATTACTGGATGCCGGTCGATCAGTACATCGGCGGTGTCGAACACGCCGTTATGCACCTTCTGTATTCCCGCTTCTACACCAAGGCCTTGAGAGACCTCGATCTGGTCCGGGTCGGCGAGCCCTTCCAGAACCTGCTCACCCAGGGCATGGTCTGCAAGGAGACCCAGAAGTGCCCCCGGCACGGCTGGCTGTTCCCCGAGGAGGTGGTAGAGGGGAAATGCCGCAAGTGCGGGGCCGAGGCCCTCATCGGCCGCAAGGAAAAGATGAGCAAGTCGAAGAAGAACGTGGTCGACCCTGATGTGCTGATCGGCCAGTACGGCGCCGACACGGCCCGCCTCTTCTGCCTTTTCGCCGCCCCTCCGGAAAAGGATCTGGAGTGGAGCGAACGGGGCGTCGAAGGAGCCTACCGCTTTCTCAACCGGGTGTGGCGGATCGTTTACGAGAATTTCGCCCTTCTGAAAGACGGCGCCGCCGACCGGCAGGATGCTCAGACCCAGGCGGTGGTCCGCTCCCTGAAGCGCTCCATCCATCAGGCCATCAAGAAGGTGACCGAGGATATCGAGAACCGGTTCCAGTTCAATACGGCCATCGCCGCCGTGATGGAACTGGTCAACGCGGTCAGCGCCGCTCCGGGCAAGGAGAACTATCCCCGCACCCTGGGCCTGGCCCTGGAGACGGTGATCCGGTTGCTCAATCCCTTCGTGCCCCATTTCGCCGAGGAACTGTGGTCGGTTTTGGGTCATGAGGAAGGAGTGGAGAAAGCGGGATGGCCCGTCTGGGACGAGGCGGCGCTGGTCGAGGAGCAAAAGCTGGTGGTGATTCAGGTCAACGGCAAGGTGCGCGGCAAGATTCAGGTGCCCACCGACGCCGCCGACAGCCTGGTCCGCGAGATCGCCCTGGCCGATGCCAACGTGGTCCGGTTCGTGGAGGGCAAGGAGGTTCGGAAAGTGGTGGTGATTCCCAACCGGTTGGTCAACATCGTGGTCGGCTGAATGATGAAGCTATCCCCAAAAATTCTCGTTCTGTTCCTTCTTGCCGGGCTTTTCGGCTGCGGCTACCACCTCCCCGGCGGGCAGGGGGATCGTCTGCCCGAGGGGGTGCGGGTCATCTATGTCGCTTTTTTCGAAAACCGCACCTCCGAGCCGTTTCTCGAAAACCTCGTTTCCAATGCGGTCATCCGGCGCTTTTCCAAGGCATTGAATGTCGAGGTGGTGGAAGACCCCAAGGCCGCCGAAGCGATTCTCAGCGGCACCGTCTCCTCCTACATGAGCAGCGCCTCGGCCTACTCCGGCCGGGAGGACGACATCACCGAATACCGATCCTCCATCACCTGCCAGGCTGTCCTCCGTTCCGTGGGAGACAACCGGGTGTTGTGGAAGGGGAGCGCTTCCTGGAGTGATGAGTACCAGGCTTCCTTCGACCGTGGGCTGGAGGAGAGCGGCGAGGCGCTGGCCCAGAAGGATATCAGCGAGCGGTTGGCGGAGGAGCTGTACAACCGTATCACCGCCAATTTCTGACCATCGGATATTCACAGCCGGATGACTTCCGCAGAACTCAAGAAAAAACTGCAGCGGCGGGAAATTCCCGCCCTTCTTTTTTTCTACGGAGAGGATGCCTCCTCTCTGGAGGAATCCCTGCGTCTGACCATCGACTCCCTTCTCGAACCGCAGCAACGGGATTTCAATCTCCACCAATTTTCGGGCCGCGACAACGATATTGAGGGAATCCTCGACGCCGCCCAGACCTTGCCGGCATTCGCTCCAAGGAGGGTGGTGGTGGTGAAGAATGTCCTGGAGATGTCCACCTCCCATCATCCGCTGCTGATCGATTACCTCCAGCAGCCGGTTGCGGAAACCGTGGTGGTGCTGACCGCGGGCACCCCCGACAAACGGCAGCGGCTGTTCCAGGCCCTTCGCAAGAGTGCCCTGGTGGTGGAATTTCCCCGGCCCAGGGAATTCCAGCTGGCGGCGCTGGTCAAGGAAAAGGGGGCGGAGCGCGGGGTGCGCTTCAGTGGCGATGCCCTTTCCCTTTTCTGCCAGCGCTGCGGAACGGAAAGCGTCAACTGGCAGGTGGAACTCGATAAGCTTTTTTCTTTTCTGGGCGAGAAGAAGTCCGCCACGGTGGAGGATATCGTCGAGGCGACCCTGGACGGCAGCGCCGCTTCCGTTTTTGATGTTATCAACGCGGTGGGGGGTTGTGATGGGGCTGCGGCCCTGACCCTGCTGCGTCAGCTGCTCGAAGAAGGGGCGGCGCCCCTTTTCGTGCTTTCCATGCTGATCAGGCATTTCCGCCAGCTGTGGATCTGTGAAACGATGGGGCGGCAGAAGGCGGAAGGGTCGGCCATCGCCCGTCAGGCCGAATTTCCGCCCTATTTTCTGGACCGGATGAGGGGGCAGGCGGCCTGCTTCGGCTCGCGGGAATACCAGAGGATCTTTGAATGGTTTCTGGAGACCGACCGGGCCCTCAAAAGCAGTTCCGTCGACGGCGCTGCCCTGCTCGAATCTCTGGCGGCAAGGATCGTCGCCGTGGGAAAAAGCAAAGGCCCCGAGAAGGGGCCTGGAAGGTCTCGAAAGGTCTGAAACGGATCAGCGGATCGTGTTGACCAGCTTGGACAGCCGAGAGATTTTCCGGCTGGCGGTGGCTTTGTGAAGAATACCTTTGGAGGCCGCCTTGTCGATGAGGGGGATGGTTTTCTCAAGGGCCGCCGCGGCTTCCGCAGCGTCGTTTCCGGAAACGGCCAGGCGGACCTTCTTGACGAAGGTGCGGAGAGTGGTGCGGATATGGGCGTTGCGCTCGTTGCGCACGCTGTTCTGTTTATTCCTTTTGATTGCGGACTTATGGTTGGCCAAGTTTCTCCTCCTGAGGGTATTTGGTTTGGCGAAAGATCGATTCAGCTCCAGTGGGTCGTTGCAGCTCTGGACGCTTTATAAAGCGACGGTCTTTCGAACGGCCTCTTATAACATTCGGGGTGGTTTTCCGTCAACAGAAAAAAATGCTTTGTAAAAATAAAAATCGTTTATTTTCCGGAATGTTATCTTTTTCTTTAAGGGGATTAAATTTCCTAACTATCAGGCGTTGAGGTCTCAAGACATGTCGGAAAAGGGAAAGATCTTCCGGGCTACCGGAATCATGGGGATGGCCACCTCCCTGAGCCGGGTCACCGGGTTGGCCCGGGACATGGTCATCGCCCGCCTGTTCGGGGCCGGTTTCGCTTCCGACGCTTTCTTTGTCGCCTTTACCATCCCCAACCTTTTCCGGCGTTTTTTTGCCGAAGGCTCTTTGACCGCGGCCTTCGTTCCGACCTTCTCCGAAATCTATCATCTGCGCGGACAGGAGGAGGCCAAACGTTTCGCCGACCGCTGCTGGACCTTTCTGGTCCTGGTAATGACCGCCGTCACGCTGGCGGGTGTTCTGGCCTCACCACTGCTGGTGAGGCTTTTCGGGGGCGGCTTCGCCACGGTCGCCGGCAAACTGGAACTGACTGATCTGCTCAACCGGATCATGTTCCCTTATCTTTTCTTTGTCAGTCTGCTCGCCCTGGTCACCGGTATTCTGAATGTCCTCGGCCGGTTTTTCCTCCCTTCTCTGGCCCCCCTGTTTCTCAATCTGTGCATGATCGGGTCGGCCTGGTTTCTCTCTCCCCATCTCGAAACTCCCATTCTGGCCCTGGCGGCGGGAGTTTTGATGGGCGGGGCGATTCAGTTGCTGATCCAGTTTCCACTCCTTTTCCGGGCCGGTTTCCTGCCACGGCCGGCGCGGCGTTTTCTGGATGCCGATGTCCGCAGGGCGGCCCTGCTGATGCTGCCCGGCATCGCCGGCATCGCCATCTACCAGATCAACCTGACCATCAGCCGCCTGATGGCTTCCTTCCTCCCCGAAGGAAGTGTTTCCTATCTCTATTATGCCCAGCGCCTTTTCGAGTTTCCCCAAGGGATCTTCATCGTCTCCCTGGCCCAGGCGGTGCTGCCGGCCATGAGCCGTCACGCCGCCCTCGACCATGCCGGCGACCTGAAGGAATCGTTGCGTTTTTCCATGGTGCTGATCGGTTTCGTGACTCTGCCCGCCGCCGCCGGCCTGATGGTCTGTTCCGTCCCCGTCTTCAGTCTCTTTTTCATGAACGAAACCTTCGGCTATGAGGAGGTGCGCCGTACCGCCCAGGCCCTGGTCGCCTATGCGCCGGGTCTTCTTTTCGTCGGCCTCAGCCGGATTCTGGCGCCGGTTTTCTACGCTCTCAAGGACACCCGGACGCCGGTGCGGATCTCTTTCTGGACCCTGATCGTGAACGTTGGCTGCGGTCTCCCCTTCATGCTCCTCTGGGGGCATGTCGGCCTGGCCGCCGCCGGCACCCTTTCGGCCGCTGTCAACAGCCTGCTGTTATGGCGGGCGCTGAAGGGGAGGATCGGTCCCCTCGGTTTCGGGAGCATAGTCAGGGATCTCAGGTGGCTGCTTCCCCTCGTTCTGGTCATGGCCGCCGCCGTCTTTTGGATCCTTGGTCTGGGGCCGTGGGAACAGACCGGTCGTGGTGGTTTTAAACTTCTGGTTCTCGGCGCCGCCGTTTTTTCCGGCATCGCGCTCTTTGCCGTCGGCTGCTTTCTGTGCCGGGTTCCACAGGCCGGCGAGATCCTTGACCTGATAAAAAACAAAATAGCCAGGAAGGTACGGCCATGAAACAATCCCTTGTCGCTCAACCGGTGGATTATCTTTTTTTCCCCACCTCTTTGGGATGGGTAACGGTCATCGACGGCCAGTCAGCGCTTCAGGGAATCCTGCTGGGGAAAAGCCGGGCGTCTCTGGAAAAGGAACTGCTCAGTGTCCGCCCGGCGGCACGACTGCGGGAATCCCCCCGGCTTGTGGCGGCCAGAGGGCAGATCCTGGAGTATCTGGAAGGGAGGCGGCAAGCCTTTCAACTGGAACTGGATTTCAGTTTCCTGTCCCCCTTTCAGCAAGAGGTCTATGGCCAACTGATGCTGGTCCCTTATGGCGCCACCATCTCTTATGGCGGACTGGCGGCGCGAACGGGACGGCCCCGGGCCGCTCGCGCCGTGGGGCGCGCCGTGGCTGCCAACCCCTTCCTTCTTGCCGTCCCCTGTCATCGGGTGGTGGCCGCCGATGGGTCCCTGCACGGTTTTTCCGGGGGCGAAGGGATCTCTACCAAGAGGAAACTTTTGGAGTTGGAAGGGGCCCTGTTCGGCTAGGGGGAAATCCTGTCCTGTTTTGTCCTTTATCCCCAAGAACGAGGATTTTGTCAGGATTCGCAAGGCTGGCCGGGGGGGCGATTCCGATTCCTTTCGGCCGGCCGCTGAAAATCTTTTGAAGGGGCTGGATGTAAAAGCTAACTTTCTGAAAAATCTATGGAATATTCAAAAGCCTAATTTTTGGGCAGATTGTGGAAGCGGCTTGTAACAGTTGCCTTTCGCTTCTCTTTTCACAACCTTTTAAACAGGTTTTCAACAGAAATTGTGGAAAACTCGGGAAGGTCCCGGGATGCAAAGGTTTTTTGCCCGCGAGTCAGGGGATGGATTGCTTGGCCCGTTCCCAAAACAGATTCATCTCATCGAGGGATGATTCCTCGATGGTTTTGCCCTTTTCCCGAAGATTTTCCTCGATGAATTCGAAGCGCCGCTGAAAACGGCCGATCGTTTTGCGCAGCGCGTCTTCCGCCGAGATATCCAGGAAACGCGCCAGATTGACCAGGGAAAAGAGAAGATCGCCGAATTCGTTTTCGATGCCGACCGGTGAGCGGTTGCCGCAGGCCTCGAGAAATTCCGCCACCTCTTCGGCGATTTTCTCCTCCACTCCGTGCCGGTCCGGCCAGTCGAAGCCGACTCTGGCGGCTCTTTCGGTCACTTTCTGGGCCCGCAGCAGGGCCGGCAGCCGGCGGGGAATGCCGGCGAGGACGCCTTTCCTCTTACCGCCCTCTTTTTCAGCGGCCTTGATCCTGTCCCACTGACGGTCCAGATCGTCCCTGTCGCCGATATCGGTTCCCTGGAAGACGTGGGGGTGACGGAGCACCAGTTTGTCGGCGATGCCGTTCGCCACGTCGCTCAGGCCGAACAGGCCGCTCTCCTCGAACATCCGCGAGAGGAGGACGATCTGGAGGAGAAGGTCCCCCAATTCCAGGCGGATGTTGGTGATATCTTCCTGGTCCAAAGCTTCCAGGACTTCGTAGGCCTCTTCCAGAAGAAAGCGTCTCAGGGAGGCGGGGGTCTGGTCCCGATCCCAGGGACAGCCCCGGGGAGATCGAAGGGCAGCGACGATGCGGATGAGGCGGTTGATTGCCTGAGGCGTGTTGTCAGGGGTCATCTTTTCCTCGTATGGGGGAAGTCCGTCCGCAGACTTTGCCCGCGGCTCGGGGGTCATTTATTCCTTGCAAATTCAACGGGAATAATATAAACGAAAATCCATTCAAAGGGTAACCCCACAGGGGGGGCCTTTTCTTCTTGACAAGGGAAGACGCCTTTCTATACTAATCACTTTTATGCGAAAATCCCCTTCTGATCTGCTCATCCCCATTCAGATTCTGGGTGAAGGGAAAAAGTCGTTTTCCTTTCAGGAATCTGTCGTCGCCTTTCCGGTTCTGGCGGAGATGGAAGAGAGAGGGGAAGGGGTTTTTGTTTCCCCCGTGGAGATTCATATCGATCTCTGGCGGGCGGATGATATCTATTGCGGAGAAGGAACGGCGGCGACGCAGGCGGAATTGATATGCGGTCGTTGTCTGGAAAAATTCCTTTTTCCCCTGAAGGTCGAGTTTACACTGGCCTTCAGCCGCTTTTCCGTCGACAAGGAGGATCAGTCCGGGGCCGAAGAACGGGAGCTTGCGGAGGAAGATGTCAGCCTGATCCCCTTTGCCGGTGACGAGCTGGATCTCCGTGAGGCCGTTCAGGATCAGTTGCTCATGGCGTTGCCGGTTCGTCCCCTGTGCCGGGAAGAGTGCCTGGGACTTTGCCCCGTCTGCGGCGCCGATCGCAACCGGGAATCCTGCGGCTGCCCGGAGACGGCCGTCAACCCCAAGTGGGCTGCTCTGGCCGGTTTGAGGATCGAGGACCAGGAAAACAAGGAAAGTTGATGAACCAGCAGCGGATGCTCCGCCGCTGGAGTCTGTTCGGAAAAACCCCACGGCCACAAGGCGGCTTGACCGCAGCGGCCGAATCGCAAGGAGATGACATACCAATGGCAGTTCCCAAGAAGAAAACATCCAAGTCGAGACGCGATATGAGACGTTCCCATGACGGGTTGCCGACCGCCGGCATTTCCGTATGCCCCCAGTGCAAAGAGCCCAAATTGCCCCACCGGGTCTGTCCCGCCTGCGGCAGCTACAAGGGGAAAGAAGTCCTGGAAAACAAATCGGAATAAAAGGACATTTCCTTGGAAGATCGAATCGTCGTTGCCGTTGACGGCATGGGTTCGGACAACGCTCCGGCCGTGGAAGTGGAAGGAGCGGTGGCGGCGGCCAGGAAATGGGGGGTTCCCATCATCCTGGTCGGCGACTCGACCAAGCTCAACGAGGAGTTGGGCAAACACGACGTCAACGGGCTCGATATATCCATTCACCACACCTCCGAAGTGGTGGGGATGCATGACCATCCTTCCGATGCCGTGCGGCGCAAGAAAGACTCGTCGATCCGGGTGGCCTATGAACTGGTCAGGGGCGGTCAGGCCCATGCCGTCGTCAGCGCCGGTAATTCCGGCGCCACCATGGCCGCCGGAATGTTCATACTCAAGCGGGTACAGGGAATCGATCGTCCGGCCATCGCCACCGTCTTCCCCAGTCAGAAGGGCAAGATCCTGATTCTCGATGTGGGCGGCAATGTCGAATGCAAACCACACCATCTGGCCCAGTTCGCCCTTATGGGGGAGGTTTTCGCCCGTTATCTGATGGGCAAACCTCATCCTACCGTAGGGCTTCTCTCCAATGGCGCGGAAGAGTCCAAAGGAACCGATCTGACCCGCGAGGCCCATCACCTGCTCAAGGGATCGATGCTCGACTACCGGGGCTATGTCGAGGGGCGGGACATCTTCGCCGGCGTTGTCGATGTCGTCGTTTGCGATGGTTTCGTCGGCAATGTGGTGCTGAAGGTTTCCGAAGGGTTGGCTGAGTTTGTCAGTTCCATGCTGCAGCAGGAGATCGGCAGCCGGCTGATGGGCAAGATCGGTTATCTGCTGGCCCGGCCGGCCTTCGCCGCCTTCAAGAAAAAGGTTGACTATTCCGAGGTTGGCGGCGCTCCCTTGCTGGGGATCGACGGCATCGGCATGATCTGCCATGGCGGCTCGTCTCCCAAAGCGATCATGAACGCCATATTCACGGCGCGGGAGTATGTGGCCAAAGAGGTCAATGAAAAGCTGCTGGTACAGATTGAGAAATTGCCGCCGAAGAGGGAATGGAAGTTCGATTTCAGCAGATTCACCAAATCCAAGGACAGTATATAAACCAGGAGGTGGCGTGATCAGGGCGAAAATTGCCGGAACCGGATCCTATATACCCGAGAAAGTGGCTACCAATTTCGATCTGGAGAAGTTTCTCGACACCTCCGATGAATGGATCGTTTCCCGAACCGGAATCCGTGAGCGCCATATCGCCGCGGAATGTCAAAATGCCTCGGACCTGGCCACGGAAGCCGCTCGCAAGGCTCTCGAAATGGCCGGTGTGGCAGCGGAGGAAATCGATCTGATCATCGTCGGAACCATCACCGGCGAATTCACTTTTCCCTCCGCCGCATGTATGGTGCAGAAGAATCTGGGCGCCCGCCGGGCTGTCGCCTTTGATGTCAGTGCCGCCTGCAGCGGTTTCATTTTCGCCCTTGCCAACGCCGTCAACTACCACAGAATCGGGACTGTCAAGCGTTCCCTGGTGATTGGCTCCGAGATCATGACCCGAACCGTCAACTGGAAAGACCGCAATACCTGCGTGCTGTTCGGAGACGGAGCCGGGGCGGTGGTGCTGTCCAGCGAGGAGGGGGAGGGGGGAATCCTGTCCACCCATCTGCATACCGACGGGAATTATTGGGAGCTTCTTTACCAGTTGAGCGGCAGCGCCAGTCCTTCCTTTTTGCCGGAGGTGGAGGACCAGGGGCGGCGTTTTGTCAAGATGCAGGGCAACGAGGTCTTCAAGGTGGCGGTCAAAGCCCTGTCGGATGTCGCCCTCGAAGCTTTGGCGGCCAACGGCCTGACCAAGGACGACCTGAAGCTGATATTCCCCCATCAGGCCAACAAGCGTATTCTCGATGCTATCGGCAAGCGCCTCGACCTCCCTTCGGATAAGATTTTCGTCAATGTGGACCGGGTTGCCAACACCTCTTCGGCCTCCATCCCCATCGCCCTGGACGAAGCCAACCGGCGGGGGTTGCTGGCGCCGCAGGATCTGATTCTGCTCAACGCCTTCGGCGGCGGATTCACCTGGGGAGCCGCGCTGATCCGCTGGTAGCCGGATTCATCGAAAGGTTTGAAGAGCGTCCGATGATTGCTTTTATTTTTCCAGGCCAGGGTTCTCAAGAGATCGGGATGGGGCGGGAGTTCGCGGAAAGCTTCCCGGCCGCCCGCAGAATCTTCGAGGAAGCGGACGATGCCTTGGGTTTTTCCCTTTCCCGCCTCTGTTTCGAGGGGCCCGAGGAACGGCTTCTATTGACCGAGTTTACCCAACCGGCTATTCTGGCTGCAACCATTGCCATATTGAGGGTTGTGGAGGAAGAGACCGATCTGCGGCCGTTCCTGGTGGCCGGTCATTCTCTCGGCGAGTATTCGGCCCTGGTGTCGGCCGGAGTGTTCCGCTTTGACGATGCTTTGCGCGCCGTTCGCAGCCGGGGGATCTTCATGCAGGAGGCTGTTCCCGTGGGCGCGGGGGGGATGGCCGCGGTGCTGGGGATGGACGGTGTTGTCCTCGAGGAAATCTGTCGGGAGGCTTCCCAGGGCGAGGTCGTGGCGCCGGCCAACTACAATTCCCCTGGTCAGATCGTCATCGCCGGCCAGAGCGGAGCCCTTCAGCGGGCGCTGGAATTGTGCCGGGCCCGCGGTTGCAAAAAAGCGGTGATGTTGCCGGTCAGCGCGCCCTTCCATTCGGCGCTCATGAGGTCCGCGGGGGAACGGCTGCGGCCGGTGCTCGAGGAAATCCCCTGCCGGCCTTTTCATGTGCCGCTGGTCAGCAACGTGGAAGCGGAGGTCAATCAGGATCCGGAACGGGTTCGGGATTTGTTGATCGAACAGGTCAGCCGGCCGGTGTTGTGGGATGCCTCGGTGCGCAAGATGATCTCCGTCGGGGCAGAGCGGTTCGTGGAGATTGGCCCGGGCAAGGTTCTGGCCGGGCTGGTCAAAAGAATCGATAGAGGCGTGGCGGCCCAGGCGGTGGACACCATACAAGGGCTGAAAGCGCTGACGGCCTAACGGCGCCTCCTCTTTTTGGGCAACGGAGGCGCGGAGCAGGGAGGGAATCATGCCAAAGGGCAAAGTTGCATTGGTTACCGGGGCCGGCAAGGGGATCGGGGCCGAAATCGCCGGAGAATTGGCCCGTCAGGGTGCCAAGGTGGTGATCGTCGATATCGATCGCAACTGCGCCGAGAACTGCGCTGCAGCCATTGTGGAACAGGGGGGAGAGGCTTTGGCCCTCCAGGCCGACGTGGCCGATTCCGCTCAGGTCAAGACTGTTTTTCATGCGGTGATTGAGAAATTCGGTTCGCTCGATATTCTTGTCAATAATGCCGGCATCACCCGCGACGCATTGCTGATCCGGATGAAGGAGCAGGACTGGGACGCCGTTCTGGCCGTCAATCTCAAGAGCGCTTTCCTCTGTACGCAGGAAGCGGCCCGCATCATGTCGAAAAAACGTTACGGGAGGATTATCAACATCTCTTCCGTGGTGGGGCAGATGGGGAATGTCGGCCAGGCCAACTATTGCGCCAGCAAGGCGGGTTTGATCGGGTTGACCTATTCCAATGCCCGGGAACTGGCGCGACGCCAGGTGACGGTCAATGCCGTGGCCCCCGGTTTCATTGAGACCGACATGACCCGGGCTCTCCCGGAAAAGACCCGTGAGGAGCTCGCCGCCCAGATTCCCCTGGGAACCCTGGGGCAGGTGGAGGATGTGACCCATGCCGTGATCTTCCTGGCAGGGGAAAAATCAGGTTACATTACCGGCCAGGTTCTGGCGGTGAACGGCGGAATGTATATGTGATTGCCAACAAATCACGATTTTTACAAAAAAAGGAGGTTTTTGAAATGGCTTCGATTGCCGAAAGAGTGAAACAGCTTGTTGCGGAACAGCTCGGCGTGGATGAAGATCAGGTGACCGAGGAAGCATCCTTCATGGATGATCTCGGCGCCGATTCCCTCGATACGGTGGAACTGGTCATGGCCCTTGAGGAAGAGTTCGACATCGAAATTTCCGACGAGGACGCCGAAAAGGTCAGGACCGTTCAGGACGCTATCGACTACATCAACGAGCATACCTGAGAAGAACAGAGGGGAGGACAAGCCTCCCTTTATATGAAGCCTGGGCCCCAGACTCCTTTTGTGGGAGATCTGGGGCTCGACGTTCCTTTTTTGCCGTTGAAACAACCAGAAAGAGAGACGAGACAGCATGCGCCGAGTGGTCGTCACTGGAGTGGGGGTGATCTCCGCCACGGGAACCGGGGTGGAAAAGAACTGGAATGCCTTGATGTCCGGGGAGTCAGGTATCGACCTCGTCACCCGCTTCGACGCCTCGAGTCTCCCCTCCCAGATTGCCGGGGAGGTCAAGGATTTCGACGGCGAACAGTACATGGAAAAGAAGGATCTTCGCAAGAACGACCTGTTCATCCAGTATGCCGTTGCCGCCGCCGACATGGCTCTCAAGGATTCCGGCTTTGAAATCAACGAATCCAACGCCGACCGGGTCGGGGTTCTGGTCGGGGCCGGGCTGGGAGGACTCCCCACCCTGGAGAGATGCCATTCGGCCTGCCTGGAAGGAGGGTATAAGAAGATTTCTCCCTTTTTCATTCCCATGCTGATCATCAATCTGGCGCCGGGGCAGATTTCCATGAGATGCGGCGCCAAGGGTCCCAACCTTTCGGTCTGCAGCGCCTGCGCCACCGGCACCCACAGCATAGGGGATGCCTACCGGATCATTCAGCGGGGAGATGCCGACGCCATGATCGCCGGGGGTACCGAGTCGACGGTGACGATTCTGGGCATCGGCGGTTTCAGCGTGATGAAGGCCCTTTCCACCCGCAATGACGATCCGAAAAGAGCGAGCCGTCCCTTTGAAAAGAATCGCGACGGTTTCATTCTCGCGGAAGGCGCCGGCATCGTCATCCTCGAAGAGTATGAAGCGGCCCGCAAGAGGGGAGCGAAGATCTACGCCGAAATCTGTGGCTACGGCCTCACCGGCGACGCCTACCACCTGACCCATCCGTCCCCCGGCGGCGAAGGGGCCTCGAGGTGCATCCGCATGGCCCTCAAGGGAGCCGGAGTCAACCCCGAAGAGGTGGATTACATCAATGCCCATGGCACCTCCACCCCGCTCAACGATCTCAACGAAACCATGGCCATCAAAACGGTTTTCGGAGATCATGCCCGCCAGGTGATGGTCAGTTCCACCAAAGGGAACACCGGTCACGCCCTCGGCGCGGCGGGCGCCATCGAAGCGGTTTACACGGTGCTGGCCATGGACCGGGGGGTCGCTCCTCCGACCATCAATTATGAGGAACCCGACCCCGAATGCGATCTGGACTTCGTTCCCAATGAACCCCGTCAGGCGGAAATAAAGATCGCCATGTCCAATTCCTTCGGCTTCGGCGGGACCAATGCCACCCTTCTTTTCCGCAAGGTGTGACGGCATGATCGCCATTGCTTCGGACCACGGCGGCATCGAATTGAAAGAAGCGGTCAAACGATGCCTTGATGGGCGGGGAATCGCCTTTCACGATTTCGGTGTCTTCAACGACGATTCGGTCGACTACCCCGATTTCGGCGCCCTGGTGGCCGGGACGGTGTCCCGAGGGGAGATGACCCAGGGGATCCTGATCTGCGGCACCGGCATCGGCATGTCGATCGTGGCCAACAAATTTCCCGGTGTCCGCGCCGCCCTGGTTCATGACGAATTCACGGCGCGCATGGCCAAGGAGCACAACGACGCCAATATCATCGTCCTTGGCGGCCGGGTACTTTCTCCTGAGATGGGCTGCCGGTTGGTTGGCATCTGGTTCGATGCCGTTTTTGAAGAGGGGCGCCATCAGAAGCGACTTGACAAGATCGCCCTGATCGAAAAGGAACTCGGCCAAGGGTGAGGGTCGGCAAGGGGACAGGATAAAGCAGGCTCGGCCTGCTTTTTACTTTTTCGAATGTTTATCGGAAGGGGAGGTTGTTGCAGATATGTTTGAGATGCTGAACCGTTTTGATCCGGAGATTGCCGCTGCTCTGCGGCGGGAAACCGAACGGCAGGAATACAGCCTGGAATTCATCGCCTCGGAAAACTTCGTCAGTGACTGCGTTCTTGAGGCCCAGGGTTCGATCATGACCAACAAGTACGCCGAAGGATACCCCGGCAAGCGCTATTACGGCGGCTGCGAATTCGTCGACGTGGCGGAGCGGTTGGCCATCGAGCGGGCCAGACGGCTGTTCGGCGCCGACGCCGCCAACGTCCAGCCCCATTCCGGTTCCCAGGCCAACATGGCGGTCTATTTCGCGGCCTGCGCCCCCGGCGACACCATCCTCGGCATGAATCTCGCCCACGGCGGCCATCTCACCCATGGCTCCCCGGTCAACTTCTCCGGCAAGCTGTTCAAAATCGTTCCTTACGGCGTCAAAAGGGAGACCGGTTATATCGATTACGACGAGGTGCGCCGGCTGGCTGAGGAACATCGTCCCAAACTGATCGTGGTGGGGGCCAGCGCCTATCCGCGGACCATCGATTTCAAGGCTTTCCGGGAGATCGCCGATGACGTGGGGGCGAAGGTGATGGTCGATATGGCCCATATCGCCGGCCTGGTCGCCGCCGGGGAGCATCCCAACCCGGTTCCCCATTCCGAGTTTGTCACCACCACCACCCACAAGACCCTGCGCGGCCCCCGCGGCGGCATGATCCTGATGCGCGAGGAATTCGCCAAGGCGATCAACAGCAACATCTTCCCCGGCATCCAGGGGGGACCGCTGATGCATGTCATCGCCGCCAAGGCGGTGGCCTTCAGGGAAGCCCTCGAGCCTTCGTTCAGGGATTATGCCCGGCAGGTGGTCAAAAACGCCAAGGCCCTGGCCGATGGTCTTTTGGCCCACGGTTTCAATCTGGTCTCGGGAGGAACCGACAACCATCTGATGCTGGTCGATCTCTCCGGTACCGAGATCACCGGCAAAGCGGCCGAAGCCACCCTGGAAAAAGCCGGAATCACGGTCAACAAGAACGCCGTTCCCTTCGACACCCGTTCCCCCTTTGTCACCAGCGGTTTTCGCATCGGCACGCCGGCCACCACCACCCGGGGGCTTCAGGAAAAGGATATGGCCCAGGTGGCCTCGTGGATCGACCGGGCGCTGAAAAGTATCGACGATGACGCGAAACTGCAGGTCATTCGTCAGGAGGTCAGGGAACTGTGCCGGCGCTATCCCCTTTACGCCCACCACTTGCAGCCATGAAACGCCCCTCCTGGGCAGAGTATTTCATGGAGATCGCCCAACTGGTGGCGAAACGGTCCACGTGCCTGCGTCGCCAGGTGGGGGCCGTTCTGGTCAAGGACAAACACCTGCTGGCCACCGGCTACAACGGCGCTCCCTCGGGAATCAGCCATTGTCTCGAGATCGGCTGCCTGCGGGAGGAATTGCGGATTCCCTCCGGCGAACGCCATGAGTTGTGCCGGGGGCTTCACGCCGAACAGAACGCCATCATCCAGGCCGCCAAGCATGGGGTCAACATCGACGGCGCCACTCTCTACTGCACCACCGCACCCTGCGTCATCTGCGCCAAGATGCTCATCAACGCCGGCATCGAGCGCATCGTCTATCGCGACGGCTACCCCGACGACCTCTCCCTGCAGCTGCTTCGGGAAGCGGGCCTCGATTTTGTCCCATCCTCGTCCCTGGGCTCGCTTCGTCAGGAGGAACCAAAACGGTGAAGTGCCCTTTCTGCACATTCCAGGACACCAAGGTCATCGACTCGCGGCTCGGCAAGGAGGGGGACACCATTCGTCGGCGACGGGAATGCATCTCCTGTCAGCGGCGTTTTACCACCTATGAACGGGTCGAGGAGACCTTGCCCCTGGTGATCAAGAAGGATGGCCGGCGCGAACTGTTCGATCGGCAGAAAATCATCGCCGGGATTCTCCGGGCCTGCGAGAAGCGGCCGGTTCCCATCGCCACCATCGAAAAAATTGTCGATCAGCTCGAGGTTTCCTTCATGGAGGGGGGAGAGAAGGAAATCGATTCGAGTCGCATCGGTGAGGCGGTGATGCATGCCCTTCACGATATCGATCAGGTGGCTTATGTGCGTTTCGCTTCGGTCTATCGCGAATTCAAGGATCTCGGGGAATTCATGACCGAGCTCAAGGATCTGCTGCAGAAACAGTAAACGGGATTTTGGCGCGGGAAGATGGAGGCCGCTGCCCTGATGCGCGGTGATGAAAAGTTCATGGAACGGGCGCTGGAACTGGCCCGCAAGGGGGAGGGAAGAACCGGACCCAACCCCCCCGTCGGCGCCCTGGTGGTAAACGGCGCCGAGGTGGTCGGCGAGGGTTACCATCCCCGGGCCGGCATGCCTCATGCCGAAATCTACGCCCTGAAGGAGGCGGGTCCCCAGGCGCGGGGCGGCGATCTTTACGTCACCCTGGAACCCTGCTCCCATCCTGGAAAAACCATGGCCTGCACCGATGCCATCCTGCGCGCCGGCATCTCCAGGGTCGTGGTCGGCTGCCGCGATCCCAATCCGCGGGTCGACGGCCGCGGCCTGGCCACGCTGGAAAGAGGCGGAGTGGCCACCTTGTGCGGAATTCTGGAGAAGGAATGCCGCCGCCTCATCGCCCCCTTTGCCAAGCATGTTGTAACCGGTCTTCCCTTTGTGATGCTGAAAACCGCCATGACCCTCGACGGCAGGATCGCTACCGTCAACGGTGATTCCCGGTGGATCTCCAACGAAAAGAGCCGTCTGTGGGTGCACCGTCTGCGGGACAAGGTGGATGCGGTCATGGTCGGGGTCGGCACCGTCCTCAGGGACGATCCGCAACTGACCACCCGCCTTCCGCAAGGGGGCCGGGACGCGGCGCGGATTGTCATCGATCATTTTCTCGATGTGCCCGACGGGGCCCGTCTCCTCCGTCTCGAATCGGCAGCGCCGACCATCATCGCCACCTCCGATAAAGCCCCAGAAGAGAAGGTGGGGCGTTTGCTCGGCCGGGGCATCGAAATTCTGCGTATTCCCGAAAAGGGGGACGGGATCGATCTGCGGGAGCTTTTGCGGAGCCTGGGGAAGCGCAACTTTCAGAGTATCCTGCTGGAAGGAGGAAGCCGGCTCAACGGAGCGATGTGGCGGGAGCGGCTCATCGACCGGGTGATGGTCTGCGTCGCCCCGAAACTCGTCGGGGGAGAGGGGCTGCCGCTCTTTTCCGGCAGGGGGGTCTCCTGGATGGCGGAGGCGGTCCGTCTCGCTGAGGTCCGCATTGACCGGTTCGGGGACGATGTCCTGATCGAAGGGGAGGTGCCATGTTCACCGGATTGATCGAGGATGTGGGGACGATTGCCGAAATCGGCCGCCTGGGGGAGAATTTCCGTCTGACGGTGGCCACGGCTGAATTGCCGACCGCCGACATCAGGATCGGCGACAGTGTCGCCGTCAATGGGGTCTGCCTGACGGTGGTGACCGTGCACCCGGGGAGGTTCGGCGCCGACGTGTCCCCGGAGACGGTGGCCCACACCTCTCTGGCCTTCCTGAAACCCCGGGACTCCGTCAATCTGGAGAGGGCCCTGCGCCTTTCCGACCGGCTCGGCGGGCATCTGGTCTACGGGCACGTGGACGGCACCGCCGTGCTGACCGCACGGCGGGTGGAAGGAAACGCGGTGCGGATGAGTTTCCGCCTGCGGCGGGACCTCAACCGTTATCTGGTGGCCAAAGGATCGGTGGCCATAGACGGCATCAGCCTGACGGTCAACGAGGTTTCCGAAGAAGGTTTTTCCATCGCCGTCATTCCCCACACTCTGGAGAAAACCACCCTCCGGCGCCGCCGGCCCGGAGAGATCGTCAACATCGAGGTCGACATCTTCGCCAAATTTGTTGAGCGTCTTCTGACCGTTCCGCCGCAAGGGGACGCAGAGGGGAAGCTGACCTCCCAATTTCTTGCGAAGCATGGCTTTCTGTGAAATAATATTTTGTTTTCGCAAGAGGAAAAAGATATGCCGACAGCCAATATTGAAGCCGCCCTCCAGGATATCCGCAGTGGCAAGATGATCATTCTGGTGGATGACGAGGACCGGGAAAACGAAGGGGACCTGACCATGGCCGCTGAAAAGGTCACCCCCCAGGATATCAACTTCATGGCCCGCGAAGGGCGGGGACTGATCTGCCTCTCCATGACCGAGGAGCGGGCCGATCAGCTCGCCCTGCCGCTGATGGTGCAGAACAACAACTCCAGCTTCGGCACTGCCTTCACCGTTTCCATCGAGGCCCGGCAAGGGGTCACCACCGGTATCTCCGCCGCCGACCGGGCCCGCACCATCCAGGTGGCGATCGCCGATGACACCACCCCGTTCGATCTCGCCCGTCCCGGCCACGTCTTTCCGCTGCGGGCCAAAAAAGGGGGAGTGCTGGTTCGTACCGGCCAGACCGAAGGCTCGGTCGATCTCGTCCGCCTGGCCGGCATGAAACCGGCCGGAGTGATCTGCGAAGTCATGAACGATGACGGCACGATGGCGCGGATGCCGCAGTTGCGCGAATTTTCTCGCCGGCACGGTCTGCGCATCGTCTCCATCGCCGATCTGGTGGCTTACCGGATGCGCACCGAACTTCTCGTCCACCGGGCCGCCGAAACGGTGATTCCCACCAGCTTCGGCGGGGAATTCCGGGCCATCGCCTACAACAACGATGTGGACCAGACTCAGCATCTGGC
Source organism: Desulfuromonadaceae bacterium (assembly GCA_012512925.1). Lineage (GTDB taxonomy): Bacteria > Desulfobacterota > Desulfuromonadia > Desulfuromonadales > JAAYDE01 > JAAYDE01. Next base: position 14,985 of record JAAZDE010000060.1, on the reverse strand, counting down.
CCTGATCAAGGGGGAAATCCACGAGGCCGAACCGGTGCTGGTGCGGGTCCATTCCGAGTGCCTGACCGGTGACGTTTTCGGCTCCCAGCGCTGCGATTGCGGCAAACAGCTGCAGGCCGCCATGGCCCAGATCGAAGCGGAAGGGAAGGGGGTCGTTCTCTACATGCGTCAGGAAGGACGCGGCATCGGGCTGATCAACAAACTGCGCGCCTATGCTTTGCAGGACCAGGGGCAGGACACGGTGGAGGCCAACGTCTCCCTCGGCTTCAAGCCCGACCTGCGCGATTACGGCCTGGGGGCGCAGATCCTTCTCGATCTTGGTGTCCGCCGCCTGCGCTTGATGACCAACAACCCCAAGAAGATCGTCGGTCTCGAAGGATACGGCCTGGAGGTGCTGGAGCGGGTGCCGATCCAGATTCCGGCCAACGGCAGCAACCGCCGTTATCTGCGCACCAAACGGGACAAACTGGGCCATCTTTTGGAAGATATTTAGTCATTGGTGACTGGTTGGGAATCGGGCCTTTTCGGCGCCCTGAGGGCACAAGAAGCGTTCAGGTAAAAAGGGAAATCGCGCCGGACTCCAGGAGCGCAAAGAAAATCAGGAAGGTAAGAATTCATGCCCAAAAATTATGAAGGACATCTCAACGGAAGCGGTCTGCGTATCGGATTGGTGGTGGGCCGTTTCAACAGCTTCATCGCCGAACGCCTGGTGGAGGGAGCGCTTGACGGTCTGCTGCGCCATGGGGTCAGGGATGAAGACGTCCATGTGGCCAGGGTTCCGGGCGCCTTTGAAATCCCCCTGACCGCCCGCAAACTGGTGGAAACGGGACGCTTCGACGCCGTCATCTGTCTGGGAGCGGTCATTCGGGGCTCGACCCCCCATTTCGACTATGTCTGCGCCGAGGTTTCCAAAGGGGTCGCGGCCGTCGGGCTGAATGGCGGGATGCCGGTCATCTTCGGGGTTCTGACCACCGATACCATTGAGCAGGCGATCGAAAGGGCCGGGACCAAATCCGGCAACAAAGGTTTCGACGCCGCCCTGAGCGCCATTGAAATGGCCAACCTATTCAAGTCGATTTGAATCATGCCTGGTGGAAACCGTCGCCTGGGGCGGGAGTTGGCCCTCAAGGTTCTTTATAGTCTTCCCGACCAGAATGGGGATATCGGCCAGATCATGAAATCCTTCTGGGACAACTTTTCCTTTGAGGACGATGTTTCCGGTGAAGCCGACGCCGCCGTCGTTCCGCCGTCTCCCGTGGTGCGGCGTTTTGCCGAAAGTCTGGTTTTCGGAGTGGTCGGACATCAGCAGGAAATCGATCCCCTGCTGAAGGCCTTTTCCACCAACTGGTCCCTCGATCGCATGGCCAGGGTCGATCTTTCCCTGCTGCGCCTGGCGGCCTTTGAATTGCTGTTCTGTCCGGAAATCCCCTCCAACGTCATCATCAACGAGGCCATTGAAATCGGCAAGCGTTTCGGAACCAAGGAGACCCCTTCCTTTGTCAACGGCATTCTGGACAAGATTTCCCATTCCGTTCGTTCCCCGGCTCAGGGCTCTGGATAAACTCATCTCCCATGCTGAGGGGCCACCCATTTTTACTGGAAATGGCTCATGAAAGAAATTAAGGTTGGACTGCTCGGCTTCGGCACCGTCGGCGCCGGAGTGGTTGAAATTCTGCAAAAAAACCGATCCCTTCTGGAAAGACGTCTGGGGGCTTCCCTGAGGTTGGCGCAAGTGGCCGATCTCGATGTCAGCCGCGACCGTGGCGTAACCCTCGATCCCGCTCTGTTGACCACCGACGCCAATCTGGTGGTCGACAACCCCGAAATCGATATCGTGGTCGAGTTGATCGGCGGCTACATGCCGGCCCGGTCCCTGGTTCTCAAGGCTTTGGCCGGCGGCAAGGCGGTGGTCACCGCCAACAAGGCGCTGCTGGCCCTGCATGGGCGGGAGATCTGCGGGGAGTCCTCGCGCCACGGCGCCGATATTTTCTTCGAGGCCGCCGTGGGCGGAGGGATTCCGCTGGTCACTTCGATCAAGGAGAATCTCGGCGCCAACCGTTTTCACACCATTCTCGGCATCCTCAACGGCACCTGCAATTACATTCTGACCCGGATGACCCACAACGGTGAAAGCTTCGACACCGTACTCATGGACGCCCAGAAAAAGGGTTTCGCCGAAGCCGATCCCACTTTTGACGTGGAGGGGATCGACACGGCCCACAAACTGGCGGTGCTGATCGGTCTCTGTTTCGGCAGCCTGCCCGATTTCGAAAAGATCTATGTGGAGGGAATCTCGCGCATCTCCTCCGTCGATATCGAGTTCGCCCGCCAGTTCGGCTACGTCATCAAACTGCTGGCCATCAGCAAGTGGGGGGAAGACGGCATCGAGGCGCGGGTGCATCCCACCATGCTTCCCACGGATCATCCCCTGGCCGCCGTGGACGGGGTTTTCAACGCGGTGGAGGTGGTCGGTGATTTCGTGGGTCCGGTGACCTGGATCGGCCAAGGGGCGGGAAGGGAGGCGACCGCCAGTGCCGTCGTCGGCGACATCCTGCAGGCGGCCCGCAACCTGCTGGCCGGCGCCCGCCAGAGAACGGCGCCTCTCGGCTACCGTGCCGAGGCCCTGGAGTCCCTGCCGATCAAGAGAATGGATGAACTGGTGGGTCAGTTCTATCTGCGTTTCAGCGTCATCGACCGCCCCGGCGTCCTGGGCAAGATTTCGACCATTCTGGGCGAAAAGGGGATCAGCATTGCCTCCATGATCCAGGTGAAGAGAAAGGCCGAAGGCAAGGTGCCGGTGGTGATGATGACCCATCAGACCCGCGAGGCCGACATCTGCGCCGCCTTGAGGCGGATCGATGCGGAGGTGGAGATCTGTGACCCCAGTGTTTTGATCCGCATCGAAAACAACGGCCGGGATTGATCGCAAGAGCCGACCCCCATCCCTTTCACCTTCCCTGTCGGCCTTCTTTTCCGCCGGAAAAGTTGGCCGCCTCAAACCTTTCCATCCCCAGTCAGGCAATCCGTCATGGTTGTGGTCGTCGCCCCCTTTGCTAGAATGGACTCAGGGATCTTTGGCAAAGGAGGCTATTATGGCTGACAAAGAACGTCGCAGAGGTCATGAGGGGAGAGGGGACAAGCGGATGCCGGTTCCGGTCGAGGAAGAACGGCGCCGGCCGACCCCTTTCGATGAAATGGAGAAGTGGTTCGACAGCGTCCTCGATCGCCGGTTCTTCCCGCCGACGTGGTTTCCCCGCTCCCGTTTTTTCGAGGAGGCGGGCGTCTCCCCGTCGGTCGATATTTTCGAAGACGGGGACGAGTTGGTGGTCAAGGCCGAGGTGCCGGGGATGAAAAAGGAGGAGATTGACATCAGTATCAGCGGTGACTGCATCACCATCTCGGGGGAGAAGAAGACCGAGGACAAGGTGGAAAAGAAAAATTATTACCGCTATGAGCGCTCCTTCGGCTCTTTCCACCGCCGTTTCCCGCTGCCGGTGGAAACCCGCATCGATGAGGCCCGCGCCACCTTCCAGGACGGCATACTGGAAATCCGTCTGCCCAAAACTGAAAAAGCCAAAGCCGAGGTCAAGAAGATTCCCATCAGTTGACCGGGCCGTTTTTTTGGCCATTTCAAAGAGGAGTTGTGATGAGTTTTTCCATCGGCGGCGGAGACGCCCTACTGGTTGTCGATCTGCAAAACGATTTTCTTCCCGGGGGCGCTCTGGCCGTTGCCGGAGGGGATGAAATTCTCCCCGGAGCCAACCGGCTCATGGAATTTTTTCACCGGAACGGCGGGCGGATCGTTCTGACCCAGGATTGGCATCCGTCGGATCATCTCTCTTTTGCATCGCGCCATGAGGGCAGGAAGCCCTTCGACGCCATCGAGGGGTGCGTCGGTATCGGGCCGGTTTTGTGGCCCGATCATTGCGTTCAGGGGAGCGAAGGCGCCTCTTTTTCTCCGCTCCTCGATACTCACCGGGCTCATCTGGTGATCCGCAAGGGAATACATCCGCAAATCGACAGCTATTCCACTTTTTTCGAAAACGATGCCAAAACCCCTACCGGTCTGGCGGGATATCTCCGGGAAATCAGCGTTTCCCGCGTTTTTCTTTGCGGCCTGGCTCTCGATTACTGTGTCTTCTGGTCGGCCATGGATGGCCGCAAAAAAGGGTTCGAGGTCATCGTCATGGCCGATCTGTGCCGGGGGATCGGTCATGAAAGCTCCACCGCGGCCCTCAGGGAGATGACTGCCGTCGGCGTGATTTTCGCCCACGCCGAGGATTTCTGAGCAGGTGGTCATTGGTCGGCTGGTTTTGCCCACCGTTTAAAAAATCCGTTACAACACGCGGCAGATGAGGCCCTTCAGGTAGGCCCCCTCGGGAAAGTTCAGGGCGACGGGATGGTCCTCTCCCTGGAAAAGGCGTTTTATGACCGCCGCCCGGCGGCCGGCGTCGAGCGCCGCGTCGGCGACGATCTTTTGGAACAGGTCCGGTTCCATCATCCCCGAGCAGGAAAAGGTGAAGAGCGTTCCCCCCGGTTTCAGCAGCTTGAAGGCCAGGAGGTTGATGTCCTTGTAGCCCCGGCAGGCTCCCGGCAGCTGATGGCGGGAGTCGGCGAACTTGGGGGGGTCGAGGATGATGAGGTTGAAGCGCCGTCCTTCGTCGCGGAAACGGCGCAGCAGGGCGAAGACGTCGCCGCAGAGGTTGGTCACCCGGCCGGCATCCAGGCCGTTGAGGAGAATATTGGCCCGGGCCAATTCCAGGGCGTCCGCCGAGGCATCGATATTGACGACTTTTTCCGCCCCTCCCTGCAGGGCATGGACGGCAAATCCGCCGGAATAGGAGAAACAGTTCAGAACTTCTGCTCCGCTGGAGAATTCGCCGGCCGCCCGGCGGTTCTCCCTCTGGTCGAGGTAAAAACCGGTTTTGTGGCCCCGGCGGATATCCACCAGATAGCGGCAGCCGTGCTCACCGATCTCCACCAGTTCCGGTGGATCGGCGCCGTAAAGCAGGCCGCTGCGCGGAGGGAGTCCCTCCTTTGAGCGCACCTCGAGATCGGACCTTTCGAATATCGTTGCCGCCCCGGTGAGATCCCGGAGTTGGCGGACGATTTCCCCCCGCCATTTTTCGGCCCCGGCGGAGGTGAACTGGCAGACCGGAATTTCGCCATAGCGGTCGATAACCACCCCCGGCAGACCATCCGATTCGGCGTTGACCAGCCGCAGGGCGGTTGTCCCATCCTTGTCCCGCAGCAGATCCCGGCGCAGTTGGAAAGCCTCCTGCAGCCTGTTCCGGAAAAAAGCGGCGTCGATATCTTCTCCTTCATCGAAGGTCCAGACCCTGACAAGGATCTGTGAGGTGGGGGAGTAGGCCCCCCGTCCCAGAAACTTGCCTTTTTCGGAGAGGATTTCAACCGTTTCTCCCGACATCGGGTTGCCGTCGATGCGGGCCACCGCCCCCGAAAAGATCCAGGGGTGCCGCCGTTCCAGGGATTTCGTTCGGGCGGATTTGAGGTAAAGGGCAGGCTTGCTGGTCATGGTGTCACTGTTTCATTGCGGTGGCTGGTTGACGGCGATGACTGGCCGGCGGACCGGCAATTTCTGATTTTTGATTTTGATTTTAACCGGTTGCCGATCACAAGTCATCAACTACCGGTTTTGGCCCGCTCGCTTTAACGTAAATTTTTGTTAAATGCCGGGAAACTCCCGATCCTTCGAACCATTTAAAAAGTTAATCCAAAAAATAGGAAAAATATCCCAAATATTTGATAAATAAATGTAAAAAATATAAAAAAAGATGGTTTTTGTTTTTTATAAAAGCCTTTGGGGAAAGATGGCGGGGATTTGCGCCTCTTTAACATTTTCGCTAAATGGTATAGTCTTTTCTGTTTGAAGCCAGTGAAAGAAGTTCCACCTTCCATTGCGTAGAAAATACCAGGGGAGAATGATCATCATGCTCAGGGAAGACCGGGAAAAGATCGAGGATTTGGCCAGGAGGCTGGAAGAACTGCGGAGGTGTCTTTGACATAGAGGGGAAATCGGAGCGTGTCGCCGAGATCGACGCGGAAAGCGGCAAGGCGACTTTCTGGGAGGATGCCGAGAAAGCACAGGAACTTTCCCGGGAGAGAACCCATCTGCACAAGACGGTGGAGGGGTGGCGGCAGATATTCCGCCAGCTTGAGGATCTTCAGACGCTGGGGGAACTGCTCGAAGAGGACGAGGACGAGGCCGCACTCAAGGAGTTTTACGACCTTCTGACCCAGGCCGAGACCGCTGTCGGCAAGATGGAATTTACCCGCATGCTTTCCGGCGAGTACGACGCCAATGACGCCATATTGAGCATCAACGCCGGCGCCGGCGGCACCGAGGCCCAGGACTGGGCGGAAATGCTGCTGAGGATGTACCTCCGTTTCTGTGAGAGGAAGGGGTTTGCCACCGAGATCACCGACTGCCTTACCAGCGAGGAGGCGGGGATCAAGAGCGTCACGTTGACCGTATCGGGCTATTACGCCTATGGCTGGCTGCGTTCCGAGATCGGCATCCATCGCCTGGTGCGCATTTCACCTTTCGATTCCGCCGCCCGCCGCCATACTTCCTTCTGTTCGGTTTTTGTCTTTCCCGACCTCCCCGACGATGTGACGGTGGATATCAACGAAAAGGATCTGCGTATCGATACCTACCGGTCCAGCGGCGCCGGCGGCCAGCATGTCAACAAGACCGATTCGGCGGTGCGCATTACCCACCTTCCCACGGGCGTGGTGGTGTCCTGCCAGAACGAACGCTCCCAGCACAAGAACAAGTCGACCGCCATGCGCCAGCTGCGGGCCATTCTTTTCCAGCGCGAACTGCGCCGCAAGGAGGAGGAGGCGGCCCAGATCACCGGCGACAAAAAAGAGATCGGCTGGGGAAGTCAGATCCGCTCCTACGTTCTCCATCCCTACCGCATGGTCAAGGACCATCGCACCGGCTACGAGATGGGCAACGCCGACGCCGTTCTGGATGGGGATCTGGAGGGGTTTGTCGAGGCTTATCTGCTTGGCCGGGAAAAAACCTGATCGTGCCGCGTTCCGGCAAAAACCCCCAGTTGAATTCTTGACTTGCCCCGTTGCTGAAGATAAGGTAGCACCCTCGAAAAAAATGAAAGGACCCTGAAATCTCAATGGAAGAAAGCAATGAACTGATTGCCCAGCGGCGCGCCAAGGCCGCTGAATTGCGGAACGGGGGGACCAACCCTTTTGCCAACGACTTTCAAGCGCTTCACAGCAGCGAGGAGGTCTTCCTGCGGCATGGCGAAGAGGAGGCCGAAAGTCTGGAAAATTGCCGGGAGGAATATGCCCTGGCGGGGCGGATCATGGCCCGCCGTGATTTCGGCAAGGCCGCCTTCATCCAGATCAAGGACCGCAAAGGGCGCCTGCAGGTCTATGTGGCCAAAAACCTGATCGGGGACGAGGACTTCGCCCTCTATCGCAAACTGGACATAGGGGATATCGTCGGCCTTCGCGGAACCCCTTTCCGCACCAAGACCGGCGAGCTGTCGATCCGCGCCACCTCCCTGCGGCTGCTGACCAAATCCTTTCTCCCCCTGCCGGAGAAATGGCATGGGCTGACCGATGTCGAGACCCGCTACCGGCAGCGCTATCTCGATCTTATGGTCAACCCCGAGGTCGCCGGAGTGTTCCGAAAGCGCGCCAGAATCATCAACTATATTCGTGACTTCATGATTCGCAACGACTTCCTGGAAGTCGAAACCCCGATGATGCAGCCCATGGCGGGAGGGGCCACCGCCCGGCCTTTCGTCACCTACCACAACACCCTCAAGATGGAGCTGTTTCTGCGCATCGCCCCGGAGCTCTATCTCAAGCGCCTGGTGGTCGGGGGGCTGGAGCGGGTCTTTGAGATCAACCGCAATTTCCGCAATGAGGGGATATCGATTCAACACAACCCGGAATTCACCATGATGGAATTCTATCAGGCCTACGCCACCTACGAGGACCTGATGGATTTTACCGAAAGGCTGATCTGCGGCCTGGTGGAGGATGTCAATGGCGGCCGGGAGCTGACTTACAACGGCCGTACGGTGGATATCACCCCCCCCTGGAAGCGTCTCTCCATCCGGGAGGCGATCTGCGCCCACAGCGACCTTTCCCAAGAGGACCTTGACGATCCCGGCCGGGCTCTGACGGCGGCCCGCGAGCTGGGGCTGGAAGTGGATTCCAGAACCTCGCACGGCAAACTGCTGACGGAAATCTTCGATGCGGTGGCCGAACCTCAGTTGTGGAACCCGACTTTCATCACCGGCTACCCTACCGAGGTTTCCCCCCTGTCACGGAAAAACGACCGGAATCCGGATATCGTCGACCGCTTCGAACTTTTCGTGGTGGGGCGGGAACTGGCCAACGGTTTTTCCGAATTGAACGACCCCGATGACCAGAAGGAGCGGTTTCTGCGCCAGTTGGCCGAAAAGGAGGCCGGCGACGAAGAGGCCCACGGCATGGACGAGGATTACATCCGCGCTCTCGAATACGGGCTGCCGCCGACGGCGGGGGAGGGAATCGGCATCGACCGTCTGGTCATGCTGCTGACGGATTCCCCATCCATCCGCGATGTCATTCTTTTTCCCCAGCTCCGTAAGGAAGTCAAGGGGTAGGACAGGTGCGCCGGTCAGGAGATTGCCATTGTGATCAACCGATTATTTGGATATGAGTGGTTCATCAGCCTGCGTTATCTGCGCGCCAGGCGCAAACAGACCTTCATATCGGTCATCTCCTTCATCTCCATCGCCGGGGTGACGCTGGGCGTGGCGGCTCTGATCGTCGTGCTGGCGGTCATGACCGGTTTCCATGACGGGGTCCGCCAGCAGATCCTCGGCAATATTCCCCACATCCTGATCCAGAAGCACGGCGCCAACATGGAGGATTACGGAGCGGTTCAGGAACAGGCCCTGGCGGTTTCCAGGCATATCGTGCAGGCCTCTCCTTTCGTCTCCAAGGAGGCGATGCTGCTGTCGAAAGGCAACGTCTCCGCTGTCAGTGTCAAGGGGGTAGACTCTCACAGCAAGATCTTCCTTCAGCCCATTCTCACTCTGGGAAAGAAAGAGGTGCGGGATCTGCTTTTCGCTGGGGAGTCACAGTTCCCGGGAATCATCATCGGCCTCACTACGGCCTCTTCCCTGGGAGTCAGCGTCGGTGACACGATCAATGTCATCCCGCCGCTTTTCACCGTAACCCCTTTCGGCGTCATCCCCAAAATGAAACCCTTTCGCGTGGTCGGCATCTTCCGCCATCGGGGAGGGGTGCTGGACGCCTATTTCGGCTATGTTTCCCTCCAGTCGGCCCAGGAGCTTCTCGATTCCCAAGGCGTGGTGACCGGGCTGGAGATCGAACTCGACTCCTTCGACCATACCCAGACGGTTTCGGCGGCCTTGCGGAAGGAGTTCCACTTCCCCTTTGTGGTCCGCTCCTGGGAAGAGATATTCGGTTCCTTCCTGGCCGCTCTCAAGCTGGAAAAACTGGGCCTGTTCATTGTTTTGACCATCATCGTTCTCGTCGCCGCCTTCAACATCGCCACCACCCTGATCATGGTGGTCATGGAAAAACACAAGGATATCGCTGTTCTCCGTTCCCTGGGAGCGACATCCCGAAGCATCATGAAAATCTTCATGCTGGAGGGGCTGATCGTCGGCACGCTGGGGACCTCTTTCGGCACCCTGCTCGGCGTCTTACTGGCCAGAAACGCCGACCCGATCATCAAATGGCTGGAAAGGATGTTCGGTCTGCGCATCTTCGATCAGGCCGTTTACGGTATGGAAAGGTTTCCATCCGTGGTCAATGCCGGCGACGTCACGGCGGTCATCGCCGTCGCCATGACCATTTCCCTGCTGGCCACCCTCTATCCGGCGTGGCGCGCGGCCAGGATGGACCCGGCCGAAGCGCTGCGGTACGATTGATTCCCTATGGATGCGTCGATTCCCCTCATCGAGGTGCGCAACCTCAGCAAATTCTTCGACACCGGGCATGGCCGGGTGGAGGTCCTGAGAGGGATCGATATCGTCATTCAGCGCCGGGAGCGGATCGCCGTCATGGGTGCCTCGGGTGCCGGGAAGACGACCCTCATGCATATCCTCGGCGGCCTGGATCACCCCAGCGACGGCTCGGTATTGATCGAGGGGCGCGATATCTTTCGAATCAGCGGCGGCGAACTTGACCGGTTCCGCAACTCCACCATCGGGTTTGTCTTTCAGTTTCACCAGCTTCTGCCGGAATTTTCCGCCGTGGAAAATGTCATGATACCGTCTCTCATCGCCGGAAACAGCTCTCGAAAGGCGCGTGAGACGGCCCTTTCCCTGCTGGATCGGGTGGGGCTCTCCCACCGCCTCGCCCATAAGCCGGGGGAACTCTCCGGCGGAGAGCAGCAGCGGGTGGCGGTGGCCCGGGCCCTGGCCATGAAGCCGCGGATACTTCTCGCCGACGAACCGACGGGCAACCTGGACAGCCGGACATCGGAGGAGATTCTGGCGCTTCTCAACAGCCTGCACGAAAGCGGTGATTTCACCATGCTCATCGTGACCCATGACGAATCGCTGGCGCGGCGGCAGGATCGCCTCATCGTCATGAAGGACGGGAAGGTCGCGTGGTAGTTTTCGATTTACAGGGATTTCCTTTTTACTCTATAGTGGGGTCGTTTTTAATCGTCGGGAAGCGTGAATTTTTATGAAAAACGGAACCTTCTACGGTTTGTTTTTATCATTGGTTCTGGTGTTGGCCCTGGCGTTTCAGGGTTCGGCCGACGCCCGCAGTTACGACATCGGCGAAGTGCAGGTGCGCGGCAATCAGCGCGTTGAGAGGGGGGCCATACTTTCGGTGTTGTCGGTCAAGCCGGGAGCCGGAGTGACGTCGGAGGCCATCGATCAGGACCTTCGGGCCATCTTCCGCCTGGGCCGTTTTCAGGATGTGGCTGCCGAGATCAGCGAGGTGGGCGGAACCTCGATCCTGACCTATGTGGTCAAGGAACGCCCCCTGGTTCGGCAGGTTCGTCTTGTCGGGAACAAGGAACTCAAAACCGAGGAGTTGGAACCGGTCCTGGGCATCCGCACCCCCGAACTCTACGATCCGCGGAAAGTCGAAGAAGGTCTGGAAAATCTGCGGAAAAGATACCGGAGTGCCGGTTTTCACGCTGCGGAAGTTTCCTCCTCGGTGGATGTCAACGACCAGTTGGAAGCGACTGTCACCTTCGACATCACCGAAGGGGAGAAAAACCGCATCGCCGAGATCGTGTTCAACGGCAATACCGTCTTTTCCGACCGGAAGCTGCGAAAAGCCATGGAAACCAAAGAAAAGTGGTTTCTTTCCTGGGTCTTCGACAGCGGCACCTATAACGACGAAATCGCCCGTATCGACCGGGAGAGGATTGCCGACCAATATTTCAATGAAGGTTACGTGGATGTCGTGGTCAGCGAACCCCGGCTCTCCCTGTCGCCCAATCGCAAGCACCTGATCGTGACCTACGACATCGAAGAGGGGCAGCAGTATCGGGCCGGCCTCATCGATGTGGACGGGGATCTGATCGACAGCAGGGAAACCCTGATCGGCCTGGTCAAGCTCAAGGAAGGGGATGTTTTCAGCCGCAAGAAGCTGCGCGAGTCGGTGCTGGCCATCAATGACTTCTATGCGGATCGCGGTTACGCTTACGTCAATGTGGTTCCGCGAACCCCCACCGACAAGGGGGTGCGCCGCATCGATCTGCAACTGCGCATTGAAAAGGGGGAACTGGTTAATTTCGACCGGATCCGCATCCGCGGCAACACCAAGACCCGGGACAAGGTGATCCGGCGCGAAATGAAGATCAGCGAAGGGGACCTTTACACCTCCGCGGGTCTGAAAGAAAGCCAGCGGCGGATCAAGAACCTCGGGTACTTTGAAGAGGCCACCGTGGCCACCTCCAAGGCGGATGATCCGACCCGGATGAATGTCGATGTGGATGTCAAGGAGCGGCCCACCGGAACCCTTTCCGCCGGGGTCGGTTATTCCTCGGTGGATAACTTCATCTTCCAGGGCTCGGCCAGCCAGGACAACTTTCTGGGTCTCGGCCTGAGGGGACAGATAGGCGCCAGTCTGGGAGGATCGACCACCACCTACCGTGTCGGACTTCTGGACCCCTATTTCCTCGACCGGAATCTGACCCTGGGTTTCGATCTCTACAAGACCGAGCGGGAATGGACCAGCTTTTCGCGGGATGCCCTCGGCGGCAACGTCAAACTTGGTTTTCCCCTGCCCTTTGAAAACAATCGGGCCTTTTTCATCTACCGGTTTGAAAAGAAGGACATCTATGATGTCGACGATGACGCTTCCCGCTACATCCGGGAACAGGAGGGGAAATCGACCCTCTCCTCCATTCAGGCGATGCTGATCCGGGATACCCGCGACTATAAGCTCGATCCCCAAAAAGGGTATATCACCACGTTATCGGCCGAATACGCCGGTCTCGGCGGCACCGAGCACTTCGCCAAGTACGCCGCCTCCCACAGGCATTTCTGGCCCCTCTTCTGGGGGATGGTGTTTTCCGTCAACGGCGAGATCGGCTATATCCAGGAAACCACCGACGATGAAATACCCATCGACGAGAAGTTCTTCCTCGGCGGCCTCTATTCCATTCGGGGTTTCGAAACCCGGGAAGTGGGGCCGCGCGATTCGGAGACCGAGGACTATTATGGTGGGGTCAAGGAAGCCTTTTTCAATTTCGAGCTCATCTTCCCCCTGGTCAAGGAAATCGAGATGAAAGGGGTCGTTTTCTTCGACACAGGGAATGCCTGGGACAAGAACGAAGATTATTTCGAGAATATGCGCTACAGCGCCGGATTCGGAATCCGCTGGTTCAGTCCCATGGGTCCCTTGCGGATCGAATGGGGCTATAACCTGGATCCCGAGGAGTGGGAAGACAAATCCCAGATCGATTTCTCCCTCGGGAGAATGTTTTGATGTCTAACCAACTGAAGGAGTCGAAAATGAAGCTGCGCTTGTTCATCTCTTTAATTCTGGCCATATCTCTGTTTGCCCTCCCCGCCCTGGCGGCCGATGCGAAGATCGCCTACATCGATCTGCAGCGGGCCCTCAACGAATGCAAGGCCGGCAAGACGGCCAAGGATAAAATCACCACCAAGTACAAGCAGCTCGAGGGGCAGTTCGCAGCCAAGCAGAAGGAATTGAAAAAACTCAAGGATGAACTGGAAAAACAGGGCTCCGTCCTGTCGGCCGACGCCAAGACCGAAAAAGAGCGTCAGTATCAGCAGAAAGTCAAGGATTTCCAGCGTTTTGCCAAAGATGCCAGGGACACCCTGAAACAGCAGGAAACCGACTTTTCCCGCGATCTCATCAAGGAACTGGTTCTTATGGCGCGGGACATGGGAAGCCAGGGGAATTACACTCTGATTCTGGAAAAGAATGAAGGTTCCATCATTTATGGGGCCAAGGAGGTGGATCTGACCGAACAGTTGATCCGCCGCCACGATCAGAAAAAATAGGAGGAGCTCTTGGCCAAGCTTGGTGCGTTGGCGGAACTGGTCGGAGGGGAACTGATCGGCGATCCCGCTCTGGAAATCAAAGGGGTTGCGCCCATCGACCGGGCCGGGGATGGTGAGATCACCTTTCTCTCCAATCCTAAATATCTCAAAAAGCTGGGAGACTGCCGCGCCGCCGCAATCATTCTGCCCACCGGCGTCGAGGCGCCGGTGGCGGCGGGAATCGTCTGCCGCAATCCTTATCTGGCCTTCGCCAAGATACTGACGTTGCTGGCCTGCCGCCGGCCGGAAGCCAAAGGGGTCATGGCCGGCAGCTATGTGTCCCCGTCGGCCACCCTGGGGAAGGGCGTTACCGTCCACCCGGGGAGCGTCGTCGGCGAAAACGTCATCCTCGGAGACGGCGTCATCCTCCATCCCAACGTGGTTCTCTACGACGGGGTTGTCGTCGGTGCCGATTCTCTGCTTCATGCCGGCGTCGTGGTCCGCGAAAATTGCCGGATCGGCCGCAACGTCATCATTCAGCCTTCGGCGGTCATCGGCGGCGACGGCTTCGGCTTCGCCCCCGACGGCGAAGCCTATTACAAGATTCCCCAGGTCGGCGTCGTCGTCATCGAGGATGACGTGGAAATCGGAGCGGCCGCCTGTATCGACCGGGCCACGCTGGGGGTCACCCGTATCGGCAAGGGTGCCAAGATAGACAACCTGGTTCAGATCGCCCACAATGTCGTCATCGGCGAAAATACCGTGATCGTTTCCCAGGTGGGGATATCCGGAAGCACCGAGGTCGGCCGGCACTGCACCTTCGGCGGGCAGGCCGGAGTCGCCGGTCATCTCAAAATCGGCGATAATGTCATGATCGGCGCCCGGGGAGGGGTTTCCGGCCATCTGGCCCCGAATCAGATTCTTTCCGGAGCGCCGGTGATGCCCCATCGTCAGTTTCTGAAAGCGGCGATGACCTTTTCCAAACTGCCGGAAATGCGCAAAGAGCTGAGCCAGCTTCAGAGCCGGGTGCAGGAACTGGAGCAACTGCTTTCCGCAAAGGAGTCAACGAGCCAATGATGAACATTCTTGAAATCATGGATATCCTTTCCCACCGCTACCCGATGCTGCTCGTCGACCGCGTTCTCTCACTTGAGAAAGGAGAGAAGATCGTCGCCATCAAGAATGTCACCGCCAACGAGCCTTTCTTCCCCGGCCATTTTCCCGGCGAACCGATCATGCCGGGGGTGTTGATCATCGAAGCGATGGCCCAGGCGGGAGCGATTCTGGTGATCGTCTCCGACAATATTCCCCCCAACCATGTCACCTATTTCGGCGGCATCGACAAGGCCCGTTTCCGCCGCCCCGTGGTTCCTGGAGACCAGCTGAGGCTGGAACTCGAGGTTCTCAACAAACGACGCGGCATCTATTTCCTTCATGGCAAGGCCTACGTTGAGGACAATCTCGCGGCTGAAGCCGACCTGAAAGCGACCTT
>JAAZDE010000059.1 GCA_012512925.1 Desulfuromonadaceae bacterium | reverse complement strand
CGGCCCCTTCTACCGCATCTTCTTCGTTCTGCAGAATATGGCCTATGTCGGCGCTTGCGCCGCTCCTCTGCTGAACGGCAGGGGGCATCTGGGTCGCCTGATGAATTTCTTCCGGTATTTTTTCCTGATCAACCTCGCAGCCGGCCATGCCCTGGTAAAATTTCTTATGGGCAAAAAACAGGTGATATGGACGCCGAGGAAGGGGTGAAGAATATCTACTGATAGTCAGAATCGTCAAAGCCGGATTTCCGACATTGCCAGCCTGTGGAGAATAGCAACTTTTCATAAAAAGGAGACAATGACCGTGGAGGGAAAAACACCTCTTGAGCTTGTGCGGGAAATGGCCGGGGGGTTTTCCCTCACCCAGATCCTTTATAGTGCGGTTAAACTGGGCATTCCTGATCAGTTGGCAAAAGGACCAAAACAGGACCTGGAACTGGCCAGAGACATTAACGCCCATCCAAAAGCTCTCTCTCGATTTCTTAGAATGATGGTGGTTGTGAATCTCTTGGTTCAAGAGGAAGATCCAAGTTTTTTTCGGCTCTCACCATTAGGTGAGCTTCTCAGGTCCGATCATCCGGATAGGATGTATAATCGAATTCTTTATATCGGTGAAGTGAATTATCCGGCGGCTCAAGGAATGATACATTCGATAAAAACGAGTGAACCTGCTTTTGAACATGTTTTCGGGACATCATTTTTTGATTATTTTGGCCAAAATCCTGAAATAGGCTCTATTTTTAACGAACAAATGAGCCGAGCAATAAATGATCGAATAAGGGGTATTTTGGCAGCTTATAATTTTGAGGATAAGATAAATGTTGTTGATGTCGGAGGAGGAAATGGCGCGTTGATAGATGCCATTTTAAAGGAAAATCCTCATGCTATTGGTACTATATTTGATCTTCCCCTGGTTGTTGCGGAAGCGTCGCGCGCGGCCAGCCTAAATAAAGATGAAAATAGACGTCAAACTATAGCGGGAGATTTTTTTCATGACGAGATCCCCTCAGGCGGGGATATATATGTTTTGTCTAATATAATTCATGATTGGGATGATGAACGTGCATTGCAAATTTTGCGTAATTGCTGTGCTGCAATGGGAAAAAACTCCAAACTTCTTCTTATCGAAGAAATTTTGCCGGAGAATGTGTTGGATGCGCCCGTTACTGTGGCAAATGATTTGAGCATGCTGCTGCTCACAGGCGGCCGGGAACGAACATTGGCGGAATATCGTGATTTGTTAAATGACGCTGGTATTGTATTAACAAAATTGATTCCTTTTGAGGCGACACGAATTTACAGTAAAAGGAAACCGAACTGGGCTATAATTGAAGGAAAGTTGATCCCTTGATTGTTTAAAATTGGCAATAAATTATTTAATAGATAATTTTTATCATTGGATGACAAAATTTATCCATAATCACATGATAATATAAAATAAGTAATTCAAAAAAGAGGAAAACTGCTTCATGAAGGGCTTTTCCCACCCCGACTATGCTGCTTCATTGGCACAATTTGGCTCTCCCCGCTTCTTGCAATCATGTCAGGGGTGGATACTGGAAAGGTCGATTCCAGGAACAGCCTGCCGCGATGCCATGGGGTGTTACCCCCTGTTTATCTGTCGAAACTGGTCCCAACTGCCTGTCGATTTAAAAACCCTCGAAAAAGATCTGGTCAGTTTGTCACTGGTCACGGACCCCTTCGGTCAATACGATCTGGAACTGCTGCATGAATGCTTCGACATCGTCATTCCCTTCAAGGAGCATTTTATTGCCGATCTCACCAAACCCAGAAATACCATCGTATCCTCTCACCATCGCTATTATGCGCGAAAAGCACTGCGGACCATGACCGTCGATATCAATCATTCTCCTTTGGATTACATCGAAGAATGGTTGGATCTTTATGGCGCCTTGAGCCAAAGATTCGATATCGGGGGTCTGCGGGCCTTTTCCAGAAATGCTTTCGAAAAACAGTTGGCCGTTCCGGGCGCGGTCATGTTTCGCGCCCTGTATCAAGGAACCGCT
>JAAZDE010000058.1 GCA_012512925.1 Desulfuromonadaceae bacterium | reverse complement strand
CATGAAGATGGCGGAATCGATGCCCACCACGTTTTCATGCAGCAGAATCATGCTGTCCCACCAGTATTTCTTGATATTGTTCTTCAGCTCAACGCCATACTGGCCATAGTCATACACGGCCGAAAGACCGTCATAGATTTCGCTGGATTGAAAAACGTAGCCATACTCCTTGCAATGGGCTACCAGTTTTTTGAAGAGATCTTCCTGAGCCATGTTATATTATTTCTGAATTTTAGACCGGCAAAAATAAGGGATAAATCAACACAAAGGGCATGCCGGGGATTTAATATCCTGTGGGGGCCGGGGTGTGTTTAACAGAAAATCAGGAAAGCCACCTGAGGGAATGGTTTATTCGACCTCTTCAAAATCAACGTATTCCCCCTCGCTGTTTTTGGCGGGATGATTCTTATTGCGGTTGTTTTCGAGGGTCACCTCTCCTTCAGAGCGCTGACTGCGCTGTTGCTGCCGGAACTGCTCTTCCATGCGCGACTGCATGTTTTTCATGGTTTTGTTCATCAGATGGGGGAGCACATACCGGGAAACCAGCCTGAACCCGTACCAGACAACCACGAGAATGAAGAGTGTTCTGAGAAAAGAAACGATGGTCAGTAAAACAAAAAGGGTCATTTTAATTCAGCATCTAAATGCAACCGCACAATGCGGTTTGCGGGGGCAAAATTAATGCTTTTTTATTTCTTAATGATATTTCCGCCTGAAGAGGTGTTGATGTTGAGTTGTTTTGGTGTGCCCATGTAAAAGATATTTCCGCCACTGGAGGCGTCGGCGGTGAATTCGTTGTTCACGGCAACCCAGACGTTCCCGCCACTGGAGGCCGATACGTCGCAATTGGAGGAGAAGAGGTCCCCCGCCCTGATGTTGGCACCTGAGGAGGTCCTGATGGAGGATTCTTTGGCCGATCCTTCCAGGCGGATGTTGGACCCCGAGGAGGCGTGAACTTCAACCTGCCGGCCGTCGATTTCAAGCCTCAGGTTACTCCCTGCCGACCCCTTGATTTTCAGATTTTCACTGATCAGACGGTTTTTCGTGGTGATGCTGCTTCCCGCAGTCCCTGAAATCTCTTCCAGATCCTTCACGGTGACCACCACTTTTTTCTCACTGGCCTTCCAGATGTTGGCCAATGCCTTCACCTCCAGAATTCCATTTTCCACATGGGTTTCTATCAGCTTGTGCAGATTCGCATCGGCTATCACCCTTACGTTCTGCTCCTCGCCCTGAACCAGCTCGACTTCCATCCCGCTGGTCACGCTTACGCCCGAAAATTCATCCACCTTCCGCTCAACACTCTTGACCTGTCCGTCACCCTTGACCGAAGGCCCCATAAACAGACAGGAACTCATCAGAGTGCCCGTGAAAATCATCGTTACAAATAAAACCAACCGCCTCATAACTTTTTTTCTTTATCACCGTTTTATGTCTTACAAACATATAATCATCATCTTCAAAACAGCACTACTTTTCGCCGAATGGGGGAAAATTACCGGTGAACCTCATTATTGCCGCCGGTTTTGCTAATTTTGCCGCCATATTAAAATTTAAACACATGAAGATCAGGAGATTTTTAATTGCCTTTATT
>JAAZDE010000057.1 GCA_012512925.1 Desulfuromonadaceae bacterium | reverse complement strand
GTTCTGGAGATGCCCTACCGGCCGGATATCGACGGCGGCTATCCGGCCGGGGAAAAACCCTACACCTACCGATTGGCCGGCCCATCATGCCTGGCCGGAGACGTAATCGGCGACTGGTCCTTCGAGAAACCCCTCAATCCGGGAGATCGCCTCTGCTTTCTCGACATGGCCCACTACACCATGGTCAAGACCACCACCTTCAACGGCATTCATCACCCCCACCTCTGCAGTTATGAACCGCAGTCGGCAAAACTGAAGGTGTTACGCAGTTTCGGTTATGAGGATTTCAAAAACAGGCTTTCATAAATTTTTTGTCAGCGCATTTTGTGAGAACGGAATATCGCCATGAGCCGTTGGTCCATCAAAGATTCCGAAAGAATCTACAATCTCAACAACTGGGGAGACGATTATTTTTCCATCAACAAGAAGGGAAATGTCTGCGTCCACCCTTCTCCCCATTCCAAATACGCCATCGACCTCAAGGTTCTGGTCGACGACCTGATTAAGCGCAAGATCACCCCGCCAATCCTGCTGCGGTTCATGAATGTTCTGGAAGGGAGGATCAGTTCCATCAGCCGGGCTTTCAAATGGGCGATCGAGGAGAACGGCTATCCGGCCAATTACCAGACTTTCTTTCCCATCAAGGTCAACCAGCAGCGCCAGGTGGTCGAAGCCATCGCCGATTTCGGCAAGAAATACAACCTGGGCCTCGAAGTCGGTTCCAAACCGGAACTGGTGGCGGCCATCTCCATCGCCACCGACAATCCTCTGCCGATCATCTGCAACGGCTACAAGGACAACGAATTCATCGAAACGATCCTTCACGCCAACAAGATCGGCTACGACATCACCATCGTCGTCGAGAAACTCTTCGAACTGGAGAAAGTGATCGAGTTCGCCAGTCAGATCGGCATTGCCCCCAAACTCGGCATCCGTGTCAAACTCTCCTCCAGGGGAACCGGCAAGTGGGCCACCTCCGGCGGTGAGGACGCCAAGTTCGGTCTGCGCATCTCCGAAATCCTGGCCGCCATCGATCTCCTGAAACGGAAGAACCTGCTCGACAACCTGCAGCTTCTCCATTTCCACATCGGGAGCCAGATCACCAAGGTAGACAAAATCAAAAACGCCCTTATCGAAGGGACCCGCGTCTACGCCGAGATGAAGAGGATGGGGGTCAACCTTCGCTACCTCGATATCGGCGGCGGATTGGGGGTCGATTACGACGGTTCCAAATCAAGCAACTTCTCCAGCGTCAACTACACCGTCGACGAATACGCCAACGACGTCATCTATCAGGTCAAGAACATCTGCGAGGAGGCGGGCGTCGACTGCCCCCACATCATCAGCGAATCGGGCCGGGCCATCGTCGCCCACTATTCGGTTCTGGTCACCAACATCCTCAATACCTACACGGAAGCCCTGGCGCCCGACTTCGAATCGATGCTCACCCAGACCGACAAGCTTTCGCCCACGGTCAAGAAACTTCTCGACATCTACAAGAGCATTGACCGGCACAGCCTTCGCGAGGATTACCACGATACCGTCCAACTGATCCAGGAGGCGGTCAGCCTCTTCAAGCTTGGCTACATGACTCTCCAGGAGCGGGCCATCGCCGAGTGGGTCTGCTCGAAAATCATCGCCAAAATGAACGATATCGTCGAGCGGCTCAAATCGATCCCCGAGGAGATGCAGAATTTTCCGCTCAGCAGGAGACAGACCTACTTCGCCAATTTCTCCCTGTTTCAGTCGATCCCCGACTCCTGGGCCATCGATCAGCTTTTTCCCATCGTGCCGATTCAGCGCCTCAACCAGAAGCCGGATGTCATCGCTTCCATTGCCGACATCACCTGCGATTCCGACGGCGAAATCACCAGCTTTGTCGGCGAGAACGGAAAATCCAGATACCTGCCCATCCATCGGATCGAGCCTGAGGAGGATTACTACATCGGCTTTTTCCTCATCGGAGCTTATCAGGAAATCCTCGGTGACATGCACAATCTGTTCGGGGACACCAACGCCGTCCATATTACCTTCAACCGCAAAACCAACTACAAGATCGACATGGTCATCAAGGGGGACACGGTCACCAACATCCTCAAATACGTCCAGCACGACGGCAACGAAATCGTCAAAAAGGTCCACAACAAACTGGAACAGCGGGTCTCCCTCTGCGAGATTTCCATCGAGGAGAGAAGCCATTTTCTGCAACTTCTGGACAAGATATTGAAAGGTTACACCTATCTGTGGGATTGATCCGTGCCGGCCATTCCACCTGGGAGAAACGGAGCCACAAGAACTTTCACCCGAGTTGATTGACACCGCAATCGAGAACAATTATCCTTATGGCAACCTCGGAAAGAGAAAGACCGGATTGCGCCGTGCCCCAGAACAAAAAACAATCAGACGACAAGATCGCCCGCTTTGAATCGGCCCTCAAAGCCGCCGGCCTCAAGCTGACCTACCAGCGATTGGAGATATTTCGGGAATTGGCCAATGCCGCGGACCATCCAACCGTGGAAATCCTTCACCAGCGGCTGAAGAACAGAATCCCGACCCTTTCCCTGGACACCATTTACCGAACCCTGGCGACCCTGGAACAGCATGGGCTCATCACCAGGGTCCAGACTGCCGAAAGTCAGGCTCACTTCGAACTGACCATTCCCCATCACCACCACCTGATATGCGAAAAGTGCGGCAGGATCACCGATTTTGATTGGCCCGCCTTTGACAACGCCCCGCTTCCGGAAAAGGTATCGTCCTGGGGTAAAGTCTTCCACCGCAAGGCCATTCTTCACGGCCGTTGCCTGGTCTGTCAGAGCGTTCTGACCTGAGGCAAAAAGAGCTGTTGTCCTCTTTTTTTGTTTGGAGAATAGTAATTATTCCTATATAGTAATAATAATTTTTCTAAAATAATTCCTGTTTTTTAAAATATTTTCGTTTATTAATTTTTTAGAAATTATTATCTGTCAGCATAGGGAATGTAACCGAATATACCCGATCGTTCACCCATAAAACCTAAAGGAGAGTATGGTTATGTCGGATGAAAAGAAACCCCGGGACGATAAAAAACTGACCACCCGCGCCGGCGCTCCCGTCGTCGACAACCAGAACGTTTTAACCGCCGGCCCCCGTGGCCCCCAACTTCTACAGGACGTCTGGTTTCTGGAAAAACTGGCTCATTTCGATCGCGAGGTCATCCCCGAGCGGCGCATGCACGCCAAGGGGTCCGGGGCCTTCGGCAACTTCACCGTCACTCATGACATCACCCCATACACCCGGGCCAAAATATTCTCCCAGATCGGTAAAAAAACCGACCTTTTCGTACGTTTTTCAACAGTGGCCGGAGAACGCGGCGCCGCCGACGCCGAGCGCGACATCCGCGGCTTCGCCATCAAGTTCTACACCGAAGAGGGCAACTGGGACCTGGTGGGGAACAACACACCCGTCTTCTTCCTGCGTGATCCTCTCAAATTCCCCGACCTCAATCATGCCGTCAAAAGAGATCCCCGCACCAATCTGCGCAGCGCCCTCAACAACTGGGATTTCTGGTCCAGCCTGCCTGAGGCACTCCACCAGGTCACCGTCGTCATGAGCGACCGCGGCATCCCGGCAAGTTACCGCCACATGCACGGCTTCGGCAGCCATACCTATAGTTTCATCAACGCCAAGAACGAACGCTACTGGGTCAAATTCCATTTCCGCACCCAGCAGGGGATCAAAAACCTCACTGATGAAGAAGCCGAGAAGGTAATCGGAAAATGCCGGGAAAGCCATCAGCGCGATCTTTATGAAAGCATCGAAAAAAAGGACTTCCCCCGTTGGACCCTCTATGTCCAGATCATGCCCGAGAAGGATGCCGCCAGCTATCGCTTCCATCCTTTTGATCTCACCAAGGTATGGCTGAAAAAGGATTACCCGCTGATCGAGGTGGGGGTTCTGGAACTGAACCGCAACCCGGACAACTATTTTGCCGACG
This sequence comes from Desulfuromonadaceae bacterium, assembly GCA_012512925.1. GTDB lineage: Bacteria > Desulfobacterota > Desulfuromonadia > Desulfuromonadales > JAAYDE01 > JAAYDE01. The sequence goes on along the minus strand of JAAZDE010000057.1, from coordinate 16,304 downwards.
TGGAACAGGCGGCCTTCAATCCGGCCCATGTCGTCCCCGGCGTCGGCTTCTCTCCAGACAAGATGCTGCAGGGAAGGCTCTTTTCCTATGGCGACGCCCAGCGCTACCGCCTCGGCGTCAACCATCACCAGATCCCTGTCAACGCCCCCCGCTGCCCCTACCACAGCTATCACCGCGACGGCGCCATGCGGGTGGACGGCAACTACGGCAGCACCCTGGGATACGAGCCCAACAGCTACGGAGAATGGCAGGAGCAGCCCGCCTACTCCGAGCCGCCTCTGGAGTTGAACGGAGCCGCTTATCACTGGGATTTTCGGGAGGATGACGACGATTACTATACCCAGCCCGGCATGCTGTTCCGCCTGATGTCCCCCCGGCAGCAACAGGCCCTCTTCGGCAACACCGCAAGAAACATGGGGGATGCGCCCGAAATGATCAAAATCCGCCATATCGGCAACTGCCTCAAGGCCGACCCGGCCTATGGCAAAGGGGTGGCCGACGCCCTGGGAATCCCCTTGGATGAGGTCACCGATAAAAAGTAGTGCGGCCCGACCCATAATAATTTAATATTGGAAAGTCATTTATGTGTCAGGTGAAGCCTGAAGCAAATTCTAAAAAGGAGAGAAATTGTCATGCCCAGCCTCAAAGGAACCCAGACCGAAAAGAATATTCTGATCGCTTTCAGCGGTGAATCCCAGGCCCGCAACCGCTACAATTACTTCGCCTCGGTAGCCAAGAAAGAGGGATACGTCCAGATTTCCCATATCTTCGAAGAAACCGCCGATCAGGAAAAAGAACACGCCAAGCGCCTGTTCAAATTTCTGCAGGGGGGAGAAGTGGAGATCACCGCGTCTTTTCCCGCCGGTGTAATCGGCACCACCCTGGAGAACCTCAAGGAAGCCGCCGCCGGTGAACATCACGAATATACGGAAATGTATCCGGACTATGCCAAAATCGCCCGGCAGGAAGGATTTCCGGAAATTGCCGCGGCTATGGAATCGATTGCCGTAGCCGAGAAACAGCACGAAAAACGCTACCTCGATCTCATGGCCAATATCAAAAACGGCAAAGTTTTCAAAAAGGATGCGGTGGTGACCTGGCGTTGCCGCAACTGCGGATACATCCATTCCGGCACCGAAGCCGTCCAGTTGTGCCCCGCCTGCGCTCACCCCCAGGCCCACTTCGAAGTGCTGGCCGAAAACTGGTAAGAAACGGTCTTCAACATCCACAAAAAAAACCGGCGGGAATTTCTTCCCGCCGGTTTTTTCTTTAAATCAAACTTTTCAGCGCCGTCAGCACCCCTTCGTAATCGGGTTCATCGGTTGCCTCCGGAACAATCTGGCTGTAGCGGAGCACCCCTTCCCTGTCGAGGATGAAGACCGCCCGAGCCAATAATCGCAACTCTTTGATGAGCACCCCGAAGCCCAGCCCGAAGGAGACGTCCCGATGGTCGGACAACGTGATCACCCTGTCGACACCGGCGGCGCCGCACCAGCGTTTCTGGGCGAAGGGGAGATCGACGCTGACGGCGATGACCACGGCATCCTCGCCCAGAGATGCGGCTTCCTGATTGAAACGCCGTGTTTCACTGTCGCATACCGGGGTATCCAGGGATGGCACGGATGCGAGAATACAGACCTTCCCGCGGAAAGCGGACAGGCTGACCGGTGACAGGTCATTGGCTACCAGCTGGCAGTCGGGCGCCGCCTGGCCTACCTTGGGCGCTTCCCCCAGAAGGGTGACCCGATTTCCTTTTAGTGTGACGATTCCGGACCGTTCCTGCATAGATCACCTCTTTCGTAATGAAGTTCTTTTACAGAAAACCTCGTGAGATTCATTCCACCTGGGAAATCCAGGAAACCTCACCATGCCCTTGGCGAAGAACCTCCACCTCGTCGTCGATCAGGCTGATCACGGTGGAAGGTTCACTGAAAATAATCCCCCCGTCCACCACCATATCAAGCTGCCGGCCCATCGTCTCCTCGATCTCCGCGGGATCCCCCAGGGTGTTCTCGCCACTGATATTGGCGCTGGTGGTTACCAGAGGATGGCCCAGTTCGCTGACAATCAGGGAGCAGATATTGTTGTCGGGGATGCGGATGCCGACGGTGCGTTGGCGGGTCATGAGCAGATCGGGTACCAGCCGGGACGCCTCGAGGATGAAAGTATAGGGCCCGGGCAGGCGCCTTTTCATGATCTTGAAGGCAAAGTTGCTGACCTGCGCGTATTTGGTGACATCGGAGAGGTCGGCACAGATAAAGGAAAAAGGCTTTTTGGGGTCGCGCTGCTTGAGCTGATAGATTTTCTTGACCGCTTTTTTTTGGAAGATATCGCAGCCGATCCCGTAAATGGTGTCGGTGGGATAGGCGATTACCCCCCCTCCCTCGAGACATTCGATCACCTTGCGGATGAGGCGGAGTTGTGGATTGTCTGGATTGATATGGACGACCATCTTTATTACCTGAGCCCGAGGGTGGGGGTTTTCCGGCAACTCCCCGAACCGGTTGCCATCCTTTTTCGATGGCCGATTGCATCCCTCTAGAAATGTTATCAGAAAATAAACGAAGGCAAGGCGCCGGAAAAGAGGATTGCCCGCTGTCCGGCCATTTGTTATCTTGAGGCGTCATCGAACAAGGGAGGATTCTAAACCACATGGAAATTGGAGTCGAGGCGAAAATCGTCAACCCTTTGCTTGGCCGCCAGATACCCTTTCCCCGCTATGCCACGGATGGAAGCGCCGGCCTCGATCTGCCGGCCTGTATCGAGAAACCGGTGGTACTGGCGCCGGGAAAAACCGAAATCATTCCCACCGGCATGGCGATCAATATTTATGATCCCGGACTGATGGCGGTTCTGGCGCCGCGCTCCGGTCTGGGCATCAAGCATGGGGTGGTGCTGGCGAATCTGGTCGGAATCATCGACAGCGATTACCATGGAGAGATTCTGGTCGGCTTGTGGAATCGCGGCGACCAGACTTTTACCGTCCACCCGGGAGACCGCATCTGCCAGATGCTCTTCGTCCCGGTGGTCCAGGTGGAGCTACGCTTTGTCGACGAATTCAGCAACTCGAGCAAACGGGGAAGCGGAGGCCTGGGCCACACCGGGCGCCAATGACAAAAAAGCCGGAGCCACAATCCCCTGACAACAATGCCCCCGTTCAAGAAAACGGGGGCATTGTTGTTGCGTAGGGATATTGTCAAAAATCTCAGGCTTCGCTTCCCTCGGGAAGTTTTTCACCGAGAGCCTGCTTGCGGGAAAGACGGATTTTCCCCTGTCTGTCGATTTCGAGACATTTCACCAGCACCTGATCCCCTTCGTTGAGGATATCAGTCACCTTGGGAACCCGCTTCTGGTCGAGTTCGGAGATGTGGACCAGCCCTTCCGTGCCGGGGAATATCTCGACGAAGGCGCCGAATTCCATGATCTTCTTGACCGTGCCCATGTAGAGTTTGCCGATCTCGGCCTCCTGGGTCAGGTTGCGGATCATCTGGATCGCCTTCTTGCAGGCCTCGCCGTCAACGGAGGCGATATTGATGCGGCCGTCGTCCTCGATGTCGATGGTGCAGCCGGTGGCCTCGATGATGCCGCGGATATTCTTGCCGCCGCTGCCGATCACGGTCCGGACCTGATCCGACTTGACATAGATAGTGGTGATGCGAGGGGCGTAGGGAGAGATATCCTCCCTGGAAACAGCCAGGGTCTCGGCCATCCGCTCCAAAATATGAAGTCTTCCGTCCCGCGCCTGGGCCAGAGCGGTTCTCATGATGTCACGGCTGACGCCGCCGATCTTGATATCCATCTGCAACGCGGTGATGCCGACCTGATTGCCGGCCACTTTGAAATCCATATCCCCCAGATGATCCTCATCCCCGAGGATATCGGTCAGGACCGCCACTTTTTCCCCTTCTTTGATCAGCCCCATGGCAATCCCCGCCACCGGACCGGAAACCGGGACCCCGGCATCCATCAATGCCAGGGAACCGCCACAGACGGTGGCCATGGACGAGGAGCCATTGGACTCCAGAATGTCTGAAACCACCCGGATGGTGTAAGGGAACTTGTCGTGGTCGGGAAGAACCTTGGAAATCGCCCGTTCCGCCAGCATGCCGTGACCGATTTCACGACGGCCCGGAAAGAGCCGGTTGCTGGTTTCGCCGACGCTGAAGGGAGGAAAGTTGTAGTGAAGCATGAACTTTTTAAAGCTCATCTCCTGGACATTGTCGATCCGCTGCTCGTCTTCGGAGGTTCCCAGGGCCACCGCCACCAAGGCCTGAGTTTCGCCCCTGGTAAACAGAGCGCTGCCATGGGCCCGGGGCAGTATCCCCGTCTCTGAGGTGATCGGGCGGACAGTTTTCAGATCGCGGCCGTCAATACGCACAGCCTCTTCCACCACCATGCGCCGCATGATCTTTTTGTGCAGGGAACCGAAAATTTCCTGGACCTCGCCCTGCCGCTCCTCATACTCGGTGCCCAGCGCCGCCACCACTTCATCACGAAGTTGAGCCACGGCGTCATAACGTTCCTGTTTGGTGCGAATACGCACGGCCTGATCAAGACCAGCTTCGGCCAAACCGGCGACCTTCTCCTCGAGAATGGCGTCCTTTTCGGCCGTCGGGACCTCCCGTTTGGATTTTCCGACCGCTTCCCGCAGGCGTTCCTGGAGATCGATCAAAGGCTGGAAGGCCTGATGGCCGAAGAAAACCGCTTCCAGCATCTGGTCTTCGGAGACGAAGGAAGCCTCCCCCTCGACCATGAGGATGGCGTCCCGGGTGCCGGCCACCACAATATCCATATCCGATTCAGCCATCTGCTGAATCGTCGGGTTGGCAACGAACTGCCCTTCAATGCGTCCCACCCGAACGGCGGCTATCGGCCCGCCGAAGGGAATATCCGAAACCACCACCGATGCCGAGGCGGCGACAATGGCCAGGGTGTCGGGGTCATTGACGCGGTCCAGGGAAACCACCGACGGCATGATCTGGGTTTCATAAAGAAAACCTTTGGGGAAAAGCGGTCTCATGGGGCGGTCGATGAGCCGGCAGATGAGAGTTTCCCGCTCTGTGGCGCCGCGTTCGCGACGGAAAAAAGAACCGGGAATCTTTCCACCGGCGTAGAATTTTTCCTGATAATTGACGGTAAGAGGGAAAAAATCCTGCCCTTCCCGCAGTTTTTTCGCGGCCACCACGGTGCAGAGAATCATGGTTTCGCCGCAGGTCAGTGACACGGCGCCGTCCGCCTGGCGCGCCAGTTTTCCGGTTTCAATAGTGAAGCGCTGGCCGTTGTATTCAATTTCTTCCCTGATCGTTGCCATCGTACCTTCCTTCTTTTTTATGTTTGCCTAGATGGGGATATTTCCATATCCCAAAAAGCTGAAGGAGGATGGCCTGAGACAAAACCCGATTTCCCCCTTTCGAGGAATCGGGACTCTCTCTCTGGACAGCCTCCCACAGCCTGCCGATTTGAAAATAACGGCGGGGGCGGTTCCCATTTTGAGTAAGAACCGCTCCCCATCCCGTTTCTATCTCCTGATTCCCAGGGATTGGATCAAGGTCCGGTAACGCTCGACATCCTTGCTCTTCAGATAGTCGAGAAGCCGCCGCCTCTGGCCGACGATCTTCAACAGGCCGCGCCGGGAGTGATGATCCTTTTTATGGGTACGGAAATGATCGGTCAGATAGGTGATCCTTTCCGACAAAAGGGCGACCTGAACTTCAGGTGACCCGGTATCCTTTTCGTGAATCTTGTATTTTTCGATAATTTCCTTCTTACGCTCAACTTCCAGCACTTTATCGCCTCCTTATTCCTTTCCTGGATGTTTTTATATTGGTTTTACAAGGGTTTATTCAAAAGCTCCGGATGCCATTAACTATCACGGAATCAGGGCAAAGTAAAGGCCTATTCATGCCGGGATAAAAACCCTGAGCAGCTCGAAATCGCCCCTGTTTTCCAGAAGACGCCGGGGAGCGAAACGGGCCATGGCCAACAGTCGCGAATCCCCCATCAAGGCCACGATCTCCCCTTCCCGACAGGAACCGGCCTCCGGCACCGCGGCCGATGGCGGAGGGACGCCGTGTCCGAGCAGCAATCGTGCTTCTGGAGCGACCTCCAAGCGAGGGAAATTACGCACCCCTTCTTCAAGAGGCAGCAGTTTCACCTCGCAACGAGCAGCCTGTTCTTCCAGAACCTCCAGCCCGATGGCCTCGCTGAGAGAAAAGATCCCGCTCCGAGTGCGACGTAGAGCGGTCAAATGAGCCGGGCTGCCCAGCGCCGCCCCCAAATCCCGGCAAAGGGTGCGGACATAGGTCCCCTTTGAACATTCTACGGCAAAGCTGATGTGGGGGAGGTCAATGGAGGTAATTTCCAGATGATGGATTTCCACCTGGCGATCCGCCCTGGCCACCTCGATTCCTTTGCGGGCCAGGCGGTAAAGCGGAGTTCCGCCGATCTTGACGGCGGAAAACATCGGCGGCTGTTGTCTGATCCGGCCCAGAAAAGAAGAAAAAACCCGCTCGATCTCATCCCGTTCCAGAATCGGGACGGGGGCGGTGGCGATAATCCTACCTTCGGCATCCTGGGTATCGGTCTCCTCACCCAGTTTGAGGGTGGCGACATAAGCCTTGTCATCCCCGCCCAGAAACTCCACCAGACGGGTCGCGATGCCGACGGCCAATGGTAAAACTCCCGTAGCCAAAGGATCGAGAGTGCCGAGGTGACCGATTCGCCGGACCTTCAGCAGACGCCGGGCCCGAGCCACAACGTCGTGGGAAGTCATCCCGCCGGGTTTGTCAACGACCAGAAAACCATTCATTTCACGGAGGCCAGCTCTTCCCTGACATGTTCGAGGACGATCCGCTCCACATCCTCCAGGGTTCCCTCAAGGCTCGCTCCCGAGGCGTTGGTATGCCCTCCCCCTCCCAGTTCCTGGGCCACTCGGCCGACATCGATCCCTTTCCTCGAGCGGAAACCGACCTTGAACAGCCGATCCCCTTCCTGCCGGAACAGCAACGCCACATCGACACCGCGAATGGAGCGCGGGTAATTGATAAAACCGTCGGTGTGAACAGGACCCGTGGCCGTTTGTTTCATCTCCTCCAGCGTCACCACAACCGAAGCCACACGGCCGTCCTCGGACACCTTGAGAGAGGAAAGGGCCCGGGCCAGAAGCCGCAATCCCCGGGCTTCCTGGTTTTCATAGAACTGACTGGCGATTTCCGCGGGATCGATCCCCGTCTCCAGCATCTCCGAAGCGATGCGGAAAGATTCCCCATCCGTGTTGCCGAAGCGGAAGGCGCCGGTATCGGCCAGAATGGCCGTATAGATACAGGAAGCCACCTCCGCAGTGAATCGATAGCCCGGCAGGCTTTTCAGCAGACGATAGATCAAAGTCCCGGTGGCGCTTGCCCCGGGGTCGAGAAAATTCACTTCACAAAAAATTTCGGAGTTTCGGTGATGATCGATGTTGACGAGGGTTCTGCAGACTTTGGCAAGATGCTCCCCGGCCCGGCTCAGATCGCCCGAATCGAGTATGAACCCGACATCAAAGAAGAATTGGTCCTCCTCGAGTTCATGCCGCATGGAATCAGTCCCGGGAAGGAATGACAGGGAAAGAGGAACGGGATCGGCATTGTAGGTGGTTACCTCCTTGCCCATCTCCCGAAGAGCATTTCCCAAAGCCAGGGTGGAGGCGATAGCGTCCCCATCCGGGTTGCGGTGGGAGGCAACCAGAAATCGCCTGTTTTTCTCAATCAGCTGCAGAATCTTCCGAATCATCATCACTCCGGGTCGCTGCAGCCTGTCTCAGCAGATTGTCGATACGCTCGCCATAGTCCAGGCTCGAATCATAAACAAACATCAAATCAGGAATGTAGCGCAGGCGGATCCTTTGCCCCAGTTCGTGGCGAAGAAACGGAACAGCCTTTTTCAGACCCCGCTCCGTGTCCCGGCGGGAGGTCTCGTCCCCCAGCACGGTATAAAAAACCTTGGCCAGATGAAGGTCCGGCGTCATGTCGACACCGGTAATGGTGACAAAACCGATTCGGGGGTCTTTCAACCCCCGAGTCAGAAGAGAAGAAATCTCTTTCTGTATCTGATCACCGATGCGGTGGGGTCGTCTTGAAGTCAAAAAAAAACTCCCTTGGATCAATAATGAAGAAACTCCCGGTCACTGGCGGTGATTTCCACCAGGCCTGAAAGGAGAATCTCCCTTTCAATTTTGGAGAAGCAGGGATCGATCCCCTTCTCGGCCTGTTCAACCATGGCAAAACCAAGAGTCGCCCGCTGCCACAGGTCCTGATGATCCACCTCGGCGGCCGAGACAGGAAAACGGGCCCGGCAGCGTCCCAGCAGTTTGCGGACAATGGCCCGTTTCTCCTTGAGATTTTGCGGGGTATGAAGTAAAAGCTGCAACCGCAACACTCCCACAACCATAGGATCCTAGCCGTCGACGAGTTTGGTCTTGATCACTTCCATCTCAAAGGCTTCAATGATGTCACCCGGTTTTATATCGTTGTAACCGTCAAGAGCGATACCGCACTCGTAGCCGGTTCCCACCTCGCGGACATCGTCCTTGAACCGTTTCAGGGAACTCATCTTCCCTTTCCAGACAACCACGTTGTCCCGAACCAGCCGGACTTGGGCGTTCCGCTGCATTTTTCCTTCGAGAACGTAGCAACCGGCCACGTTGCCCACCTTGGTGATATGGAAAGTATCCCGTATTTCGGCCCGTCCAAGCTCCTTTTCCCGGTAGGTAGGGGCCAGCAAGCCTTCCATGGCGTCGCGGATATCGGCCACGGCATCGTAGATGATGTTGTAAAGGCGGATATCCACCCCTTCGCTTTCCGCAATCGCCGCAGCCTTGGTTTCGGGACGGACATTGAAACCAAGTATGATGGCGTCGGAAGCCGAAGCCAGGATGACATCCGTTTCGGTAATGCCGCCGACCGCCGAATGGATTACCGAAAGCCGGCAGTTGCTGGTGGAAAGCTTGGTCAGAGAGTCGCGCACCGCCTCGACGGAACCCTGGACATCCGCCTTGAGGATGACGTTGAGTTCCTTGACCGCCCCTTCCTTGATCCGCGCGTAGAGCTGATCGAGGGAGATCTTGGAGGATTTGGCCATTTCGGCTTCACGGATTTTCTGCTGGCGATGGAGGGCCACTTCCTTGGCTGCCCGTTCATCCTCCAGAGAATAAAAGTTCTCCCCGGCTGACGGCACGCCGGACAGACCGGTGATTTCCACCGGCGTCGACGGCCCGGCTTCCTGGATCTTGCCGCCGCGATCGTTGACCATGCTGCGGATATGGCCGTAATGAACCCCGGTCACCACCGGGTCGCCTACCCTCAGGGTCCCTTCCTGAACCAGTACCGTGGCAACCGGTCCGCGGCCACGGTCAAGCCTGGCCTCGACGATGGTGCCCATGGCCTTTTTGGAGGGATCGGCTTTAAGCTCCATGACCTCGGCCTGCAGCAGAATCATCTCCAGCAATTCGTCCAGATTGAGATGCATTTTCGCCGAAACCTCGACAAAAATGGTGTCCCCTCCCCAGTCCTCGGGAAGCAGGCCGAATTCGGTCAGCCCCTGTTTGACGCGGTCGGGGTTGGCGTCCGGCTTGTCGATCTTGTTGATGGCGACGATGATAGGTACACCGGCGGCCTTGGAATGGTTGATCGCCTCCTCGGTCTGGGGCATGACGCCATCGTCGGCGGCGACCACCAGAACCACGATGTCGGTCACCTTGGCGCCGCGGGCGCGCATGGCGGTGAAAGCCTCATGTCCGGGAGTGTCGAGGAAACAGATCTTCTTCCCTTTGAGTTCCACCTCGTAGGCGCCGATATGCTGGGTGATGCCGCCGGCTTCCTGGGCGATCACGTTGGTTGTGCGGATGGCGTCGAGAAGGCTGGTCTTGCCATGGTCGACATGCCCCATGATGGTGACGACAGGGGGCCTGATCTGAAGTTTTTCCTCTCCCTCGGCGGCTTCCTCCTTAAGATGGTGATCCTTGAGGATGCTCTCTTCGTCAAAGGCGACGTTTTCCACCTCATAATTGAATTCGGAAGCCAGAATGGCGGCGCTGTCGAAATCGAGGGGGTGGTTGATGGTGACCATGCTCCCCTGCTTGATCAGCAGCTTGATCAGTTCGTTGGCTTTGATTCCCATCCGTTTGGCCAGTTCGCCGACGGTGATGGCGTCACTGATGCGGATGATTCTCTTGATCGCCTTGGGAACGGTGACCTCAGTTTTTTTCCGCAGCTGCTTGGCGGAACGCTTGTTCCGCGAGCCACGGTCCATCCGTTTGGGTTCGAAAATCTCCCGCCGCTCGGGCACCTCGCGGGCCGGTTCTTCTTCCACTTCCAGTTCCGCGGCGATATCGACGACGCGAATCTTCTGTTTTTTCCGATCGACGCGAAGATTTTTCGGGGGCGTCTTTTTCTGTTGTTCGCTTTCAGGGGTGAAGACACGTGGCGCCTTGGTAACCGCTTTCTTGACCTCTCCCTCCCCTGCGGGAATTTCCGGCGGCTTAACCGGAGCGGGCATCTCCGGACTCGGTTTTTTTCGGGTCAGGCCCAGATCAACATGGCCAAGAATCCTGGCGCCTCCGGGAGAAGGCCTGACCGCTTTTTTGGCCGGAGTGAAAACAACCGAGCCCCGATCTTCCTCACCTTCCTTTTGGGGTTCTTCCGCTTCCTCGGGAGGAGCTTCGGCGGCCGGCGTTTCCTCGGGAGTCAGCACCGTTTCCGGAGCCATCTCTTTATCGTCAGGTTCGCTCACTTCCTCGGAAACCGTTTCCTTCTCCTCGGCGACCGTTGCTCCCGGAGCCTCTTTCTCAGGCGGGGCGGGAACCGGCGATGGTTCCTCAGCGGAAGAGACGACAGGAGCTTTTTCTTCCTCGGCGGCCTCCCCTTCGCCTTCCGCAGCGGCTTCGATTACCGGGGCGACAGGTTCCTTTCGACGCCGGCGGATGACTTCCTGGGAAACCCGTTTTTCATCGTAGCGGGTATCGCTGGCCGGTCCATTGGAAGGAGTCGCCTGAATTTTCTGGACATCCTCTTCCTCCAGAACACTCATATGACTCTTGACGTCGATTCCCGAAGCCGAAAGTCTTTCCAGCATCGCCTTATTGTCCAATCCCAGCTTCTGCGCCAATTCGTAAACTCTAATTTTCCCCATCAACTTTCCCCTGAAATTTGCTCCAGTCTCAACAGTTCGATCCGAATGGCTTCCGCCAAAGGAAGATTCCTGACGCCGACAACGCTGCTTTCACTTTTTCCGGTGATCCGCCCCATGGTTCCCTTGTCAAAAAAGGAATAACAGGAAACTCCGGCGAGACCGGCCTTGTACCGCACTTTATCGGCAATGTCAGAGGACATGTCGGAGGCGAGAAAAACGATACGGAACTGTTCCCCTCCTTCAAAACCACAAACCACTGCCTGGGTACCCGATACCGCGCAGGAAGATTTTCGGGCCATCCCCAAAAGAGCCAAAATCCGTTTAAGTATCTGCTCCTCCAATGAGGCGATGAGATGGTTGCCATCGACCTCGCGGGGAGGAGTGCGGAAACTGCGCTGGAACTGCCTCCGTTGAACGGCCTGGCGGATGCAGTCCCGGTGGATGCAGGTATAGGCGCCTCTGCCCGGCAGTTTCCCCCGATAATCAACCAACAGATCCCCGTCCGGAGAGAGAACATAGCGGACCAGCTGATCCTGGGAAAAGGTTCCCCGACAGCCGAGGCAGGTTCTCATTACGCGCGAACCGGAACGGACCCCGCCGCTGTTGTCCCGACCTCCGTTACCGGTCTCCGTCATTGTCATCGACAACCTCGGGGGAATCATCGACGGACAGGGGCGGCGCCGGAGCTTCAGCAGCGGAGGAGGGATTCTGAACCGCTCCCTCTTCTTCCCCCTCATGGAGGGGATCCACCACGTAACCGGTCACCTCGGCTCCTTCCGCCTTCTCCTCTTCCGCCGCACGCGCCTGAGATTCGCTCTTGATATCGATCCGCCAATTGACCAGTTTGGCCGCCAGACGCACGTTCTGCCCTTTTTTGCCGATGGCGAGGGAAAGCTGGTCATCGGGAACGATGATCTCCAGAGAGCGCTCGCCCTTGTCGACATAGACCCTCGTCACCTCCGCCGGCGCCAGGGCGGAACAGGCGAACTGGGCGATATCGCTGGACCAGGGAATGATATCGATCTTTTCCCCGCGCAGCTCGGTGACCACATTCTGGACACGGCTGCCGCGCATGCCCACGCAGGCGCCGACGGGATCGACATCGCGGTCGTTGGAATAAACGGCGATCTTGCTGCGGCTGCCAGGCTCGCGGGAAACCCCTTTCAACTCGACGATCCCCTCGGCGATCTCGGGAACCTCCGAGGCAAAGAGAGCGGCCACCAGCCCTTCGTGAGTCCGCGAAAGAACGATCTGAGGGCCTTTGGTGGAGAGGTTGACTTCGGAGATAAAGGCCCGGACACGATCCCCCTGCCGGTAGCTTTCGCGGAAGACCTGCTGGCGATGGGGAAGAATGGCCTCGGCCTTCCCGAGATCGATGATCAGATCCCCCCGCTCATAACGCCGGACGATGCCATTGACCAATTCCCCCACCCGGTCCTTGAACTCTTTGTAAACCCCTTCCCGTTCCGCCTCACGCACCTTCTGAATAATGACCTGCTTGGCCGTCTGGGCGGCGATCCGGCTGAAATTGGAGGCGTCGATCTTCATGCCCAGCTCATCGCCGACCTGGGCGTCGGGATCGGCTTCACGGGCCTCTTCGAGCTGGATCTGTTTGTAGGAATCCTCCACCTCGTCGACCACGGTGACAAATTCAAAAACCTCCACCTCGCCGATTTCGGGATTGTAATGGGCTTCAAGGTCCCGGGTGTTGCGATATTTTCTGTTGGCTGCCGACAAAACGGCCGATTCGAGAGCCTCGATCAGGACCTCGCGGTTTACCCCCTTGTCCTTCACGACTTGATCGATAATATGGTTCAGATTGACTGTCATCCCCCTGTCCCCGTCCCCATGTAGAGGCTGTTTAATGATTTAACGCTAACTGAATTCGAGGTTGGCCTTTTCAATTTCGGCGAAAAGAAAACGGATCTCCCCTTCATTTTTTCCCTCCGGCTGAAGAAGAATCCGCTCGCCATCCACACCTCGAAGCAGGCCGCGAAAGGTTTTGCGGCTATGTCCGGAACCGTCGGGATCGCACGGAACCCGCGTTTTTATCTTGGCCGGTCTGCCGGTGAATCTCTCGAAATCGGCAAGCTTTTTCAACGGGCGGTCGAGCCCTGGCGAAGAAACCTCGAGACGATAGGGACCACTGAGGACATCCTCTACATCGAACAGGGTCCCGACCTCATGACTCACCTCGGCGCAATGGTCGAGGGTTACCCCCCCTTCCCTGTCGATGAACAGGGTCAAGACCAGATCCCGCTGCTCGCGCCGCAGTTCGACATCGACGAGTTCCATTCCCATGTCGTCAAGCACGGGCGTGGCAATGCGTGCAACCTCGGAGCAGATATCTTCCTTTTTACCATGAACCACGAAAATATCCCTGGGATGAGGGTGGCAAGAAAAAAAAAAAGTGAGCGGGCAACTCACTTTATCCGAGTTATTAAACCTTTTTTTTCTAACATTTGGAACAGCAAAAAGCAAGGAGAAAAAAGAGATCTCCCCTCTTATCATCTAATCCGCGCTCACTTATGAAAAATTATTTTTCCTTTGCAGGCACACCAGCCCCTCGATGTGAAAGGTCTGAGGGAAAAAATCGTAGGCCCGCGCCCGAACCACTTCATACCCTCCATGCACCAGGGGGACCAGGTCCCGGGCCAGGGTAGCGGGATTGCAGGAAACATAGAGGATTTTTCGCGGTCGATGCCGGATCAATCCCTTGACCGCCGCAAAGGCTCCCTCTCTCGGCGGATCAAGGACCGCCACATCGAACCCTGCCAGGTCAGCCAGCAAACCATTGGCATCCCCCAGCACGAAACGGGCGTTGCCGATCCGGTTTTCAGCCGCGTTTCGCCTGGCCATGGTAACCGCGTCGGGATAGCTTTCCACGCCGACCACCTCCCCGGCCTGAAGAGCCAGAGGAAGTGAAAGATTGCCGATGCCGCAGAACAGGTCGAGAACCCGTTCCTTTCCGGTCAGGTCGGCCATCTCCAACAGTTCCCCGACCAGCCGCCGGTTGTGCTCGGCGTTGACCTGGGAAAAACTTCCGGCCCCATAACCCAAACGGGGACTTTTTCCAAAACCCATGGGGTAGGTAAAAAGCCTGGATTCCCCGTGCAGATGACGCAAGGTATGGTTTCTGCCGGTCTGAAAACAGAGGGAATCCCGACTTTCTACCGCTTCCGGAAGCAGATGATCCGCCAAGCCGGCGTCGTTGGCATGAAGATGATGGATAACGACGCGGACCCTTCCCTCCTCATCGGCGGAGATATCGATCTGGGGAATGTGGCTGGCGTAGGGGGAATCACTGATGAGCCGCCGGTAACGCTGCAAGGCGGCATTGATCTTCGGATCGGCCAGCGGACAGGAATCGATATCGATGACGAAATGGCTCTGGCGCCGGTAGAATCCGGCGACAAACCGCTGCCCGCCCAGGCGGCACTTGAACTGCACCCGGCTGCGGTATCCCCATTCCCGGGGAGAGGCGGCGGCCGCCGCAAAAACCTCCTCGCCCGGACCCGCCGAACGCTGCAGCATCTGCCGAAAAATCCGCTCCTTCCAGTCGACCTGGAGGTCACAGGGAAGATGCTGCCAGTGGCAGCCGCCGCACTCACCGAATACGGGGCATGGGGGTTGACGCCGCTGGCAGGAGGGTATCACCAGGCGAACCATCTCGCCGAACAGAAACTGTTTTTTCTCCCGCACGATCCGGCACTCGACGACATCCCCCGGAGCGGTCAGGGGAACGAAGACCACCTTGCCGCCGACGCGTCCGACCCCGTACCCGTTGTAGGCCAGGGAATCGATTTTGACTTCAAAAGGAGTATCGGCCATTAACTCTTTTCCCCGTCCGATTTGCGCCGCTCTCCTTCCAGCCATTCCATATGCTGCCACAGGCCGCGCAGAATCCGCACCTCCCTGGAATCGAGGCCGGCGCGGCCCAGAATGCGGCGCAAGGTGTGCATCAGGTGGTTGGGATTCTGGGGATTGAGAAAACCCGATTCCAGCAAGGCATGCCCCATATGACGGAACATTTCCTCGACATCCTCTCCTGGCGCCAATTGACGGCCATTGCGCCCCCCTTTGTTCCGATGGGCGGCGCGGGAAACTTCATAGAGACAGACGGCGACGGCCTGAGCCAGATTGAGAGAAGGAAATTGATCGGCGACGGGGATGGTGACCAGGCGCCGGCAGAGATCGAGTTCCGCCGTAGACAGGCCCTTGTCCTCGCGCCCGAAAACCAGTGCGGCCCGACCTTCGCCCAGGATGGGGATAATTTCGGCGGCGGCCTGATCGGGGTTGAGGAAATCCTGCCGGTATTTGCCGAAGCGGCGGGTGGTTCCCAGGGTCATCCGGCAGTCTGCCAGGGCCGTTTCCAGGGTGTCGAACAGTGACGCCCGTTCCAGCAGGCCCACCGCCTTCAGAGCCATGCGTCTGGCATCGTCGCCAAGGTGATCGACCTGGGGCCTGACCAGACGAAGTTCGGAAAGGCCGAAATTCATCATCACCCGGCCGACGGAGCCGATGTTGAGGGCCCCTTGCGGTTCCACCAGGACGACAGCTAGATTTTCCAGACCCATGTTTCCCACCTGTAAAAGAAAGGGTCAGCCAAGATCCCCCAGGAGATGCTGAACCATGACCGCTCCGGCCAGGGCGGCCGTCTCGGTGCGCAGTATCCGCCCCCCAAGAGAAACGGCGGCAAAACCCGCCTGATCCATTTCCCTTTGTTCTTCGGGCTCGAAGCCCCCTTCCGGACCAACCCAGAGGGCCACATGGCGCATCGGTGTTCCCTGCCGGACGATATCCCGCAACCGTCTTTTCTCTTCCCGCTCGGCAAGAGCGAGGACCAAATCGGCGCCTCCGGCGTCGGCAAGGGCCTCTTCCCAAGACAGCACCGGCAGCAGTTCGGGGATCGTCCCGCGCCGACACTGCTTCGCCGCCCGCAGCAACAGATCGGGCCAGCGGTGGGATTTGCGCTGCCGGGCATCCCGCTCCTCAAGGGTGATGGAGCGGCCCGAGCAGAAAGGGATGATCCGGGACACCCCGATCTCGGTCGCCTTCTCCAGAATCAGTTCGAAACGCTCCCGTTGCGGCAAAGCCTGATAAAGGTCGATCTGCAGCGGACTTTCGGGGGAGAAAGG
>JAAZDE010000056.1 GCA_012512925.1 Desulfuromonadaceae bacterium | reverse complement strand
GTGCCGTTGGGCCCGTTTTGGGTGGTGGTGGCTCGGTTTTGGCCGATGGCACTGCTGTCACGGCGGAAACCCCGGAAGATGATTTGCTTTTCAGTGACCCTTTTGGCGAGGATTTACAGGAGATCCGCATCGCCGATCCGATAGAACCGGTCAACCGAGCATTTTTCTGGTTCAACGACAAGCTTTATTTCTACTTTTTGAAACCGGTGGCCCGCACCTTCCGCCTTGTGCCCGAGCGGGAAAGATTGGCTGTTGACCGGTTTTTTTCCAACTTGTCAGCACCGGTCCGTTTCGTCAATTCTCTGCTGCAGTTGAAGATCAAGGATGCCGGAAGTGAACTGGGCCGTTTGTGTCTTAACACCACTGTTGGCATGGGGGGACTCCTCGATCCGGCCAAGTCGCTGGGAATGAATAAAAAAGAGGAGGATTTCGGCCAGACCCTGGGTCATTATGGTGTGGGGCAGGGTTTTTACCTGGTTCTTCCCTTTCTGGGCGCATCCAGTCTGCGGGATGGTTTTGGCCGGGTCGTCGACCGTTTTTTGGATCCTCAGACCTACCTGTTGAACACCTGGGAGCGGCTTGGTTCCACCGGCCTGGAGCAGGTAACCTTCTTTTCTCTGGACAAAGATACCTACGAAAGCATCAAGAGGGAGGCCCTCGATCCCTATCTGTTTATGCGCAATGCCTACGCCCAGCGTCGCGAAGGCATGGTCAAAAAATAAATAACGCTTTCATCATGACATCAGAGCGGGTGCTATGAAAAAATTATTTTTGGCGATATCTCTGTTGATGGTTCTGTCCACTCTTTCACCCATGGAGGTCATTGCCTCCCAGGCGACCGAGCAATTGCAGGGCGACGTCGATCGCATTATTGAGACCTTGAACGACGAAGGCCTGGACGGTCGGATCCGGGACGAGAGGATCGTTTCCATTGTCAAGGGTCGATTCGATTTTCCAACCATGTCCCAGTGGATTCTGGGGATTAACTGGCGCAGAGCCAACGAGGCGGAACGGCAGCGGTTCATCGATCTTTTTACCCGCCTTCTGGAAAACACTTATGTCAGCCGGATAGAAACTTATACTGGTGAATACGGCAGGGAAAACGTCCGCTATGTGCAGGAGCGGATCGAAGGAAACCGCGCCCTGGTCAACACCTTGATTGTGACCAAAAGCGCTGAAATTCCTGTGGATTATAAAATGATCCTGAGTGAAGGAAAATGGCTGGTCTATGACGTGGTGATCGAGGAGATCAGCCTGGTCAGGAACTATCGGAGCACCTACTCGGAGATTGTCAGCAAAGAAGGGTTTTCGGGCCTGTTTGCCAGAATGGAGGAAAAAATAGCGGAACTTGCGAAAGCGCCCACAGAGGTTGCCAAATGAGGGACACGATTCCCGGGCATCTCTGCCGGAGGATGAAGGAGGAAATGACCGCCTTTCGCTTCCTGTCTGAAGAAGATGTGGCCCTGCTTCAGGATCACCTGCAATGCCATAAACTGGCCGCCGGCGAAGTTTTGTGGCGCGAGGGGGACCCCTCGCGTTTCATCTGCTTTATCCTCGCCGGCCGCATTCACATGAAGAAACAGACCGAATTCCCCGGCAAGGAGGTCATTGTCGGCATCCACGGCAAAGGATCGATCATCGGCGCGGCGAGCTTTCTGGATAGCGGCCCCCGCCCATTGTCGGCCCGCACCCTGGAGGAAACCTCGATTCTGACCCTGGACCGCGACAATTTTGACGACATCGTCAAAAACCATCCCAAATTGGCTTTAAACCTTTTTCAGGGGATGATTCACAGCCTTTCTTCCCGGCTCAAGCAGTCCTTTGAGAGGCTGGCCTCTATTTTCTAGCTCCACTCGAGTCTTTCCTGCCCAGCCACTTCCTGGAGCCTGGTTGAAGGTTTTGCCAGCCGCCAGCCCCTCTTATTCGATCCTGAGGCGAACTTCCTCCACCGTCATTCTTTTTCCGGTTTGGATGCGGTAGATGAAAAGCACCACGGTGCGTGGGTGGAATTGGGGAAGATGGCAAAAAACCGTGGCGAAATGCTGGATCTTGATCCCCAACCCCTTGACCTTGGCCGATTCCTCGCGGACCTTCTTCTGAACCGCGGCTTGTTCCGCTGCGGTCAGGCTGGTGTCGAACAGGGCCGGCATTCCCTCACCGGCAGGACGTTCACAGCGGGCCAGGTCGCAAGCCAGCAACTCCTTCAGCACAAGGGCCTCCTCCGCTGCGAATTGTTCCTCGACAAATTCCCTCAATCTTTCAAAAATATCCCGTTGTTGAAGGGGAAAACGAAACAGCCGGCGATGGCTCCAGAAGGTCTGGAGTTTTTCCAAAGCATTGGAAAAGGAACCGCATCGGGCGGCCAGGCCGGCCAGAAATCCACTGAAGTTGCCGCTGTTGTAGGTCAGGTCGACAAGGCGGCTCAGGCCCCTCAGTTTTTCCATCTCGACGAAGGAAAGTTGAGGGGTGGTCAGCACCGTGTAGGGGGGATTGGGATCGAAGCGGATCCCTCTTTCCCGGGCTTCACGGCGCAGCGGCGAACCGGGAAGAAGTTTGACCGGCTCGATCTGCAGGTGATGGGGAGCAAGGGCCTGGATTCGGTCCATTGAGGACAGAAATCGGGAATATCCTTCGTGAGGAAGACCGGCTATGAGATCCAGGTGGAGGGTTATTCGGGTTTCCCGGCGCAGACGCTCCAGGTTGTCGTGGATCTTTTCCAGGGTAATCGGCCGACGTATCGCTTTCAGGGTGTCCGGAGAGGCTGACTGGATGCCGATCTCGAACTGGAACATCCCTTCGGGAACCTGTTTCAGAAGGCGGATGGTTGCGCCATCGAGAAGATTGGCGCCGATTTCAAAATGGAAATGACTGGAACGGTTGTTTTTGAGAATAAAAGCGAAAATTTCCTCGGCGCGGAGGGGATCGTAGTTGAAGGTGCGGTCCACCAGTTTAATTTTGGGAATCTCGCGGGTCATGAGGATGTCGAGATCGGAACGGATCCGTTCCATGGAAAAGGAACGGACCCCGGGATCCAGGGAACTCATGCAGAAGGAACATTGATAGGGACAGCCGCGGCTGGTTTCCAGGTAGACAAAGCCGCGGGAGAGATCAACCAGTTCGGCGGCAAAGGGGGATGGGATGGCATCCAGATCGGCCAGGGGAGGGCTGGACGGACCCTCCACCAGCCCCTCCGCGGTTCGCCACAGGGTGCGGGGAACGCCGGCGGGATCGATCCCTTTGGCCCGGCGTTGCAGAAACTCGCGAAAGGGAGCTTCCCCCTCCCCTCTGATGAGGCCCGTTACGCCGGGGTGGCGTTGGAAAAGTTCAGGGCCGTCGAAGGATATTTCGGGGCCGCCGAGGACAATTTGCACCCCTGGAGCGATCGTGGCGATGGCGTCGGCCACCTCCAGGGTCATCCGCCGGTTCCAGATATAGATGGAAAAGGCCACTATGTCAGGTTGTTCTGCCAGAATGGCGGCGATGATCTGCTCCTTGGGTTCATGAACGGTGAATTCACCGAGAGAAATCTTCGCTTCGACCGCTTCGCGGCCATAAGCGGCCAGGTAGGGCAGGGCGAGGCTGGCATGGATGAATTTACTGTGAAGGGTGACCAGAAAGACGCGCATGGTTTTTGTCAGGAGCGGGGATAAAAAGGGTCTCCAGCAGTGATCCCGAGAGACGCATTGTCCCCGTCCGCCGGTTGTGTTATGATCGCCAAGTTCTTAGGAAACAAAAGGAAATATGAGTAAAAGCAAAACTTTTCTGGCCGTGGCGGCCGATCCCCGCGGGGAGGTTTTCGAACATCCCGATCTTCTTCTGGCCGGCATGAACGGTTGCCGGGTCCGCCCTCCACGTCCCGATGAAATGATTCCCCTGCCGGAAGGAAGCCGGCTCTTTACCCTCCCTGGAATGGCGGTGCAGGGGTTCGACCGCCGCTCCGGCCAACTCAAGACCGTGGACTCTCTGCCTAAACGCTGGGGCGGAGGGGAAATCGAAGCCGTAGCGGCTTTCCTGGCTCCTGCCTATATGCGCACCCTCCTGCCCGCAGCCGATTTTTCGCTGAGCGGCGGCCATCTTCCCTTGTGGGCCTACACGGCCGTTGGCTGGTGCCTGGAAGAACAACGCTTTTATGCCGCCGCCGTGCGGGTGGACAAAAGCAGCCAATGGGATCCGGACAAGTTCGATGACCGTCTCATCGAACCGAGAACCCGCCG
This sequence comes from Desulfuromonadaceae bacterium, assembly GCA_012512925.1. Taxonomy (GTDB): domain Bacteria; phylum Desulfobacterota; class Desulfuromonadia; order Desulfuromonadales; family JAAYDE01; genus JAAYDE01. The sequence continues at coordinate 2,699 of JAAZDE010000056.1, read as the reverse complement.
GATGATGAAGGAACAGCCGGATAACAGACTGCTTGAGCAGTTGGCCCGCTGCGCTCTCGATTACCATTGCTTTGCCGCCAAGAATCTTTTTCTCGGCCGCTGGGAGGCGCCGCTTCCCACCTCGCCGGTCTGCAACGCCGCCTGTCTCGGCTGTATTTCCCTGCAGGAATCGGAATGTTGCCCGGCGAGTCAGGAGCGTATCACTTTTGTTCCCACGGTTGAAGAGATTTGTGGTATCGCGGTCCCCCATCTTCGGGAAGCGGAAAATGCCATTGTTTCCTTTGGGCAGGGCTGCGAAGGGGAACCGATCCTGCAGGCCGGGCGGATCTGTGAGTCGGTTCGGGAGATGCGCCGGCTGACGAGTCGGGGGACGATCAATTTCAATACCAACGGCTCCCTTCCCGAAGAGGTCGATCGCCTGGCCGAGGCCGGCATCGATTCGATCCGCGTTTCCCTCAATTCGGTGAGGGAATCCTGTTATCAGGCCTACTACCGGCCGCGTTGCTATTCATTCCGGGAAGTTGTGGACTCCGTTCACCGGGCTAAAAGGAATGGCCTTTTTACCATGCTCAACTACCTGGTCTTTCCCGGCGTCAGTGATCTCCCCGAGGAAGTGGAAACACTGATTTGTCTGGTTGAGGAGGCCCAGGTGGACATGATCCAGATGCGCAACCTGAGTATCGATCCCAGCTTGTACGCCTGCGCTGTCGGCTTGGACGGGGAAGGGATGGGAATGAAATCCATGCTGGATCATATCAAAAACAGGGTTCCCCGAATCCAGTTTGGTTATTTCAATCGGACCAGGGAGTCTTTTTACCCGCCTGGGTTCGAAGGCGATTGGGCGACCACCATCAGGTAAATTCTCAGACTGTCGAAGGCCGGCGTCATGTTGCCCTGGTGAGTTTGTCTGCATCCGGCTTCGCTATTTTCCCTTTCAACAGGATTTTCAGGTGACGCTTTCGACTGCCGGCGACTCCGGCAGATTGTTTTAACTTTTAAAGTCTATGCGTTTCTTCTGGCCTAAATCGTTTCTGTTTTTAGTATTGATCGGATTTCTGGTCATTGCCCTGCCGCTGATCGTGGTCTTGGTCAATGCCGAGATTTCCATGAACCGGCTGGCGGTTCATGGCGCCCGGACGGTTCTGAGTTCGGTCACCGTGACTCAGGAAAGCTCCAAACTGGTCGAGCAGATCGTCAGCATGGAGCGGATGGCGCGGCAATTTCTGGTGCTTAAAGACCGCCAGATTCTTGCCGCTATGGAAGGGAAGCATCGGGATCTGACGGTTTCCCTGGCCACCCTCGAACGATTGCTGGGGAGAACCGCGCAGAAGGAGGATTTGGCGGGTATTCGCCAAGGTGTTGACGGTTTGCATCAGGCAATCAATGCCTCCCCTTTGGCGGACCAGCGGCTCAAGGAGACGCTGGACGGTTTTCCGGTCCTCAATAGGATGGCCCGCCGGATTCACCAGGAAAGTCAGGATCTGATCGTTCAGGAAATAGGCAACATGCTGAAGGCTTCGGAAGACAAAAGGAGGGATCTCGTCTTTCAGGCGGGTTTCTTTATTCTCTTGACGGTGATTTCGATCATCATATTTTCCCGCCTGATCGCCCATCCTATTCGGGAAATCGAGCAGGGGATCCGCCGCCTTGGCGAAGGGGATTATACCAATCCGATCACTGTGACCGGTCCCAAGGATCTGGAGTTTCTGGGAAAACGGCTCGATTGGCTGCGGGAGAGGCTGGGCGAAGTGGAACAGGAAAAAAACAAATTTCTGGCCCACGTTTCCCACGAACTCAAGACACCCCTGGCCTCCATTCGTGAAGGATCGGAGTTGCTGTCCGAAGAGTTGGTGGGCGAACTGAATGAGCAACAACGGGAAGTTTCTAAAATTCTTTGTAAAAATAGTATTCAACTGCAGAAACTGATTGAAAATCTGCTCGGTTTCAGCGCCGAACAGGCCAAGCTAGCTCAACTCTGTTTTCAATCCTTCAATCTGGAAGGGATTTTGGATGAGGTTCTGGAGGACCAGCATCCGGCAATTCTAAAAAAAGAACTCAACATCGACATTCAGCTGGCCCCTTTCGATTTGCTGGGGGACAGGGACAGGATCAGAATCGTTGTGGACAACCTGATTTCAAATGCGGTTAAATTTACACCGGTTGGCGGTGGTATCCTGTTGAGAGCATTCCATGAGGGACCATTGGGGATACTGGAAGTGGCGGATTCGGGGCCTGGCGTCCCTGATGAGGAACGGGTAAAGATTTTTCAGCCCTTTTATCAATGCGGCACTCCGTCGCAGGGATATGTCCACGGAACCGGCCTCGGACTCTCAATTGTCAGGGAGTATGTGCTTGACCATGGGGGCCAGGTCGCCGTGGGCAGGAGTTCCCTGGGCGGCGCCTTGTTCCGTGTCGCGTTCCCCCAGGAAGGGCAAAGGCAGGTGACATGAAAGGACTTTTGAAAATCCCGGCAACGATGATCCTGTTAATGACGCTTGCGGGATGCGGACCGTTGGGTGGATATTCCCCGGCGAAGCCCGAGCATCTGGATTGGCAGACAGACCATAGGAATCGTCAGCACAATCAGGAACTGGCCGATTTGTTGAACCGTTTTCATGCCCTGGGCGGTTTCTCCCGGGAGCAATTGATCACGGCCTATGACAGCGCCCTGCTCAGATTTGAAGCCGGCCAGGATATTT
>JAAZDE010000055.1 GCA_012512925.1 Desulfuromonadaceae bacterium | reverse complement strand
ATGGTTCAGTTGGGCCGCCCGCTCGAGCAGGTCGATTGCCCCCTGCGGCCGGCAGCGTTGTCTTTTTTCACCATTCAGGCATTTTATAAATTCCAAGTAACTTCTTTCACTGTTTAAATAAATTGTCTGAGGTAAGTTGAAAAAATCGGACACCAACGTGTACCCTAAATAGCGGAGGTGTTCAAAATGGACAGAAGATCCAATGGCCGCTACTCCAAGGAATTCCGGAGCGAGGCAGTAAAACTGGTTGTTGAAAGCGGCGTATCTGCCTACGAGGCAGCTCGCCAACTCTGCTTACCGAAATCGACCCTGGCGAACTGGGTGAGAGCCTTCAAGACCGGCAAGCTCGGTGATATCGGAGGGCCGCAGCGCCCCTTGACCGAGGTCGAGCAGGAGCTCGATCGGGTGAAGCGAGAACTCGCCCAGATCAAGCAGGAGCGCGACATATTAAAAAAAGCCGCCGCGTACTTTGCCAAGGAGTCGCTGCCCGGTACGCGGTGATCAAAGAGCTTCGATCCAATTATCCGGTTCCTGTGCTCTGCCGGGCTCTGGAGGTTTCCACCAGCGGGTATTACGACTGGTTGAAGCGTCCGGACTCACCACGGCAGAAGCAGGAGGCCCGGCTGTCACCGGGAATGCAAAAATGACCCAAAAGCGGTAACGAAAAGTGTACCACCCTGGAACCCTGTGGTATCCCTCGTTGAGGAAAGGAGGGATACCGATGATTTCCACGGAGGTGTACATGGATATTCTTGCATTGAAGCGTCAAGGTCACAGTCTTCGGTGGATTGCCCGGAAACTCGGCATTCACCGCAAGACCGTCAAGAAGCACTTGGAAAGTCCATCCTTTCCAGCCTACACCCGGAGAAGCACCAAGCCGTCGATTCTGGAACCGTATCACCAGATCATCCGCGATTTTCTCGACGAGGATGATTACCGGGCCACCTGGATTTTTGATCGAATCAAACGCATGGGATACACCGGCTGCTATGACACCCTCAAGGTGTTCGTCCGTTCCATCAAAGCGCAGAAGTGCCGGATCGCCTACACCCGGTTTGAAACGGAACCGGGACTCCAGGCCCAGGTGGATTGGGGCGATTTCAAGATCGTGGACTCTTCCGGAGTAACCACCACGGTCTTTGCTTTTGTCATGGTTCTGGGTTTCTCCCGCGCCCTGTATGTCGAGTTTGTCGAGCGCTGCACGATGGAAACCTTCATGGATTGCCACCTCGGCGCTTTCCGTTTTCTGGGGGGTGTGCCCGCCGAAATTCTCTACGACAACATGAAACAGGTGGTCACCGGCCGCAAAGACGGTCAGCCGGTTTTCAACGGGGAGTTTCTCCATTTCTCGAAACATTACGGCTTCACGCCTCGCCTCTGCCCGCCCTACAGCCCCTGGGTCAAGGGGAAGGTGGAGCGCCCCATGGACTATCTGCGGGAGAGCTTCTGGAGGGGCTACGCCTATCGCTCCCTCTCTCAGGCCAACGAGGATGTCGCCACCTGGATCGCCGAGACCGCCCACCCGCGGATTCATGGCACCCATCATCAGCAGGTTCAGGTCCGATGGGAACAGGAGGTCCCGCATCTGGGAGCCATTCCCCCATCCGATTACGACACCGCCCTCAAGTTTTTCCGGAAAGTGTACAAGGACTGCCTGCTCTCTTTTGCCGGCAACCGCTACCATGCCGCACCGCATGTGGTCGGGAAGAGGATCCTCCTCAAGGTCAAAAACGGCATCCTGCGCCTTTTCCATGATGCCGAGCTGCTGGCCGTCTATGCCATTCCGGAAACCAAAGGGCAGACCATCGGCATCCCGTCTCGTCTGTCCCGGACTCCCCAGCAGACGCCTCGTTACGGAAAAGATAAGGGGAAGGCCACCCGCGGGCTGGTCACCGGCACCCTGTATCCCGAGGTCTCTCACCGGCCCCTGGCCGAATACGACCGCTATGCCCTGGGAGGTGCCCCATGGAACAGCTGACTCTGGATCGTCTCCAGGACAACCTGAAACGGCTGAAACTCTTCAAGGCGGTGGAGATCCTCGACGATGTCGCCACCCTCTCCCAAGCCAACGGCAATTCTCATCTCGCTTTTCTCGATCAGCTCCTGGAAGAGGAGGTAGCCGCCAAGGACAAGCGCCGCGTCGATACCGCCATGAAGATCGCCGGCCTCCCCATGGCCAAAACCATCGAGGAGTACGACTTCACCTTCCATCCCCATCTGGACAAGAAAACGGTGATGGAACTCTTCGACCTGACCATCCTTCCCCGGCATGAAAATGTGATCTTCCTCGGCCCTCCGGGCGTCGGCAAAACCCATCTGGCCATCGCCTTGGCCATCAAGGCCTGCTATCACGGCGTTAAAGTCTATTTCACCACCATGCATACCCTCATCTCCAAGCTGAAAGAGAGTCAGGCCAAGGGCAAAGCCTATCTCAACTCCAGCCTGGTCATCGTCGATGAAGTCGGCTATCTCCCGGTGACCAGCCAGGAGGCCTATCTCTTCTTCCAGTTCGTCTCCTACCGCTATGAGAAGAGTTCGACGATCATCACCTCGAACAAGAGCTTCTCCGACTGGCAGGAACTCTTTGGCGACCCGGTGATCGCTTCCGCCATCCTGGACCGCCTGCTCCACCATTGCCGGGTCATCAACATCAAGGGCCACAGCTACCGGCTGCAGGGCCATGCCTTCGCCAAGCAGCTTTCCCAGAAAGGAGGTGACTCGACGATCTCTTCAACCCCAGACTGAAAAGTTTTACCCCTTGGGGTGGTACACTTTTCAATTCCCGAAACTGGTACACTTTTTCGTTCCCATTGACACCATTTAAGCTACACCCAGATCCAGACCTACCTCGGCTGCTCCCTGCGTTACCTCTTCCACTACGTGCAGGGGCTTCCCCCGGAGCATATCAGCTCTTCCCTGATTCTTGGCAGCGCCGTCCACCAGGCCCTGGCCCGGTATTATCTCGCCTTGAAGGACCTTGGGAAGCCTCCCGAAAGGGAGGTGCTTCTCCAATCCTTCCGAAGCGATCTCATGGCTAGGATCGATCGGGAGCAGAAACCCATCCACTACAAGAGCGATTGTCCCGATGGCGATGGTCTGCTTGCCCAAGGGACAGGGCTTCTCAACGCTTTCCTGGAAGATCCCGGTTTCAGCGGCATGGAGGTGGTCGCTGTGGAACTGCCCCTGAGTACCCCCCTGACCGTCGGAAATGACATCGCCCTGGTCGGGGTGATCGACCTGCTGCTCAAGGATACCCTGGGACATCTGGTCGCCATCGACCACAAGACCGCCAAAAATGCTTTCACTCAGGAGGCGGCCGACCAGGACCTTCAGTTCAGCGCCTATGCTTTGCTTCTCTCCGACAACGGCTACCTGAAACCGGGTCAGCCCCTGACCTGCGGATTCAATCTTCTCAGGAAACTAAAGAGCCCCAAGGTGGAACGCCGCCTGACGATGCGCACCCCGGCCGATCAGGAGCGCTTCAGCCGCCTGGCCCAGGCGGTTCTCTTTGCCATCGAGCGGGAGGTGTTTCTCCCCTGTCAAGGATGGCAGTGCGGCGATTGTCCCTATGCCGGTGCCTGCGCGGACTGGTAAAGGCATCTCCAGAGCAGAAAAGACCCTGACCCCTTTTCCCTTGAATGGAAGAGGGTTTTTTATTTCCTGGCATCTCACCAACCCAAGGAGGAACCCTATGAGTACCGATCGTGACGTGATGGAAGTGGCCCTGGAGGCCGGCAAACAGATCCTGGTCCGGGCCAACGGCGATCCCGCCCGCACCCTGGCCTATGGTGTGGCCGCGGCGGTCACGGCCGTCGGAGTCGGCATCGGCTTCGGAACCTGCAAATACGGCCGCAAACTGATCGAATGGATCGAGGACTGAGTTTTAACCCTCGGTAGCGCTTCCCATTTCTGACGCCGGAGAGACTTTCTCTTTTTCCGGCGTTTCCTTTTGAATAACAAAACCCCAAGGAGGTTTGATCCCATGACCCACGAACCCGATACCAATACCCGGTTGGCCCATCTGCTCCAGTCTCCCGACCCCGTTCCCATGACCCACACCGTCGAAGAGGTTTTTGGCTTTCCCAGCCAGATGCCTCTGCCCGGCTTTGCCCCCGGGCATCCTCTGGTGCCGGAGAAATCGACACGCTTTGTCTGGTCGCCATCTCTGGCCAAGGATTTCATCGAATGGCTCTCCGACCCCCATCCGGAACCGCTGTGGATCTCCGGTCCCACCGGCTGCGGCAAGACCGAGAGCCTCAAGAACCTCTTT
>JAAZDE010000008.1 GCA_012512925.1 Desulfuromonadaceae bacterium | reverse complement strand
TGGTGGAGTGGCTGCACGCCGGCAAACCGAGCGCTCTCGGGGTTGCTTCCGGAATCGTCGCCGGCCTGGTGGTGATCACGCCGGCGGCCGGCTTCGTGACCCCGGCGGCGGCCCTGACCATGGGCCTCTGCGGGGGGGCGGTGTGCTACTTCGCGGTGCTGATGAAGCATAAAATCGGCTACGATGATTCTCTGGACGCCTTCGGCGTTCACGGTGTCGGTGGCGCTTTTGGAGCTCTGGCCACGGGGGTTTTCGCCAGTGTCGGGGCCAGCGGGTTACTGATGGGCAATCTACATCAGCTGTGGGTGCAGTTTATCGGAGTGGCGGCTGCCGGCGCCTACGCCGTCGTGGTCACCATGATCATTCTGAAAGTCCTCAAATCGACCATGGGTTTGCGGGTGGCCGAAGAAGAGGAGATGATCGGCCTCGACCAGACGGTCCATTCCGAGTCGGGCTACAACCTGTAGACGACGCCCCTGATTTTCAGAAGGCAGGGCGACCACTGGAGATGACGGGTAGAGAGTAAAAAAACTACATAGAATTGAATTAAAAAGTGTATAAAATTGGGAAGGCCGTCGGAGAATGTCTCCGCCGGCTTTCCGTTTATGATGAAAAAATAAATAAAAACAATATGTTATAATTTTAAATATTATTTGTTGAATTATGTTGAAAGGGCATGCTTCTTGAGATCTGAACAAGTAAACCACCCGGCCCGAATGGGCCGCAACGGAGCGGAGGTCAGTGGAGATGTGTCGCATCGGAGCTATAAAAAGCAGGCATTTCATCCATCCCAACCGGATGTTTCTGCTTATGCAGTCCCAGCAAAAGGGGCATGACAATTCCGGGTTCGCCATGGTCATGCAGGATCTGGGGGGAATATTCGAAGGCTACAAGAACCTGCCGACCCTGTCCCTCGCCTGCACCGATGAGGGACTGAAGATCGCCGAGGACACTCTGCGCAATGCCGGTTTCCAGACCGTTCTCAAATGGATACCGGAAACGGAAAACCGCCCCGGCCTCGAGATCCAGACCATGCCTCTCTATGTCTTCGAAACCTTTTCCTATCCTCGGGAATACCGCAACGCCAGCCAGGAAGAAAAGGAAGAACTGCTGGTCGACATGCGCCTCAGACTACGCGCCACCTTGGAGGCCGGAGAACAGGGTTTCGTCTATTCCTTCTGGCCCGATGTCATCACCCTCAAGGAAATCGGCAATCCGCGAGACATCGCCGCTTATTTCAGTCTGTGGAAGGAGGATATCCGCTTCACCGCCCGCACCATCACCGCCCAGTGCCGCCAGAACACCAATTACGATATCGTCCGGTACGCGGCCCATCCCTTTTTTCTGCAGGGGTACACGGTTCTCGCCAACGGCGAAAACACCTTTTACCAGAAAAATGTCGAATTGCAGCGGAAGCTCCATCGGGGTTACATCGGCTTTGAATCGGACTCCCAATGTTTTTTATACACCCTGCACTATGTCCACCACGAGCTGAAATGGCCTTTGAACTATTACAAGCATGTCATCACCCCGCTTCCCTTCGAGGAGATCGAAAAAAGGCCGGAAAAGGACTTTCTTCTGGCGGTGCGCCAGTCACTGGCCCATCTCGAGATCAACGGACCCAACACCATTATCGGCGTATTGCCCGACGGCTCCCTGTTTACCTGCTGCGATGCCAAGAAGCTTCGTCCCGTGGTCGTCGGCCGGGATGAGAACATGGTGGTTATTTCTTCCGAGGTTTGCGGGATCAATGAGGTTCTTCCGGGACGGAACTGGACGGAAGATATCTATCCCGGCGAAAGGGAAACCGTGGTGGTGAATCACAAACTGGAGATTCAGCGATGGAAACAATGAAAGCCCAGAACGTCACCGCCAACGATCTGCAGTGGCGGATTCGCTACGACGCCCAGCGTTGCACCCTGTGCGGCTCCTGCGTGGCGGCCTGTTCTTTCCGCGCCATCGAGGTCAAGGTGGAGAAGAGGCGCATGGTTTTTTCCGAGGGGGATTTCCCCGAACCCAAGACCCGCTTCTCGGCGGTGCCGGTGATTCGTCAGGTCGCGTCGGTGCAGAACTACTGTCGGGGTTGCGGCATCTGCGAAAAAATCTGTCCCAACGACGCCATCGCGCCGGAACGCAATCCCGACAACCGCTTTCCGCTGGTCACCCGCTCTTTGATGGGTGATTCGATCAAACGGGGCGGGCGCAAGAACCTCGGTGGATATCAGCGGGCTCTGGACCGCATCCGTATCGGCCGCATTTCCCAGATGACCGACCCCAGTCTCGACGCCGAACGGCATACCTTCGACGTTCTCGCTCCTTTCGGGAGAATATTGCCTCCCGGCAAACTTCCTTTCACCGTCACCGAGGATGGAATTCCGCTCAAGACCGATTTCACTCCGCCGGTTCGCTGGTTTTATCCCATCATCGTCGGCGACATGTCGATCGGGGCACTGTCGTGGCGGATGTGGGAGGCCATTGCCATGGCGGTGGGTTACCTCAACGAGGAGTGCGGTCTTCCGGTGCGTTTCTGCTCGGGGGAAGGCGGGGTGCCGGAACGTCTTCTCAAAAGCCGATTTCTCAAATACATGATCCTGCAGATCGCGTCGGGGCATTTCGGCTGGAACCGCATCATCAAGGCGATGCCGGAGATGACGGAAGACCCGGCCGGCGTCCTCATCAAGATCGGCCAGGGGGCCAAGCCGGGGGACGGCGGTCTGCTGCTGGCGGCCAAGGTGGCCAGGCATATCCAGACCATCCGCGGTGTGCCCAAGGCCGATCTGCTGTCCCCACCCAACCACCAGGGGCTCTACTCCATTGAGGAGAGCGTCCAGAAGATGTTCCTTTCGATGAACGCCGCTTTCAAATTCCGCGTTCCCGTGGCGATCAAGGTGGCGGCCAGTTCCACCTCGGTGTCGGTTTTCAACAATCTGGTGCGCGATCCCTACAACATCGTCGGCGGGTTCTTCCTCGACGGGATCGACGGCGGTACGGGGGCGGCCCACGAGGTTTCGCTCGATCATACCGGTCACCCCATTCTCAGCAAACTTCGCGATTGCTATCTGGCCGCGGTAGGGCAGGGGCGCCAGGGGCAGATTCCGCTCTGGGCGGGAGGCGGTTTCGGCAAGACCGGCGATTTGGCGGCTGATGCCTTCAAAGCCATCTGTCTCGGCGCCAACGGCATCTTCACCGGCAAACTGGTGTTGCAGATGGCCGGCTGCGTGGGCAACGAGAACGGGCGCTGCAATGCCTGCAACACCGGTCTCTGTCCGGTCGGGATCACCACTCAGGAGGCGGCCCTGGCGCATCGCCTCAACCCGGAAATGGTGGCCCAGAACATCGTCAACTACTTCCTGGCGGTGGATAAGGAACTGCGCAAGCTGATGGCCCCTATCGGCAACTCCTCCCTGCCGGTGGGCCGCTCCGACGCCCTGGTGTCGATCGACAGGGACATCGCCGACAGACTGAAAATCCCTTATGCCTGTTAATCTATTTTGTCAAGGAGTATAGTCCATGACATTGACTATAAAAGGATTTGATGAAGAAGGCGGGAGAATCTCCACAAGGGTTCTGCTGCAACGGATTTACCAAGGGCTGGAAGATGGGGAAACCACCTTCGAGGTGAACAGTTCCGGTCATCACGATATCGGCGGCCCGTTGTGGTCGGCCGACGGCTCGCCCCTGCGGATCATCGTGAAAAACCCCGGCCAGAGGGTCGGATCGATGGGGCTTCAGGGGACGGAGATCGTCGTCGAGGGCTCGACCCCGGCCGACGCCGGCTGGCTCAACGCCGGCGCCACCTTGGTCATCAAGGGGGACGGTGGCGACACAACCGGCCACTGCGCCGCCAGCGGCGAAATTTATGTGCGGGGGCGGGTTGGCACCCGCTCCGGTTCGCTGATGAAGCATGATCCGGCCTACGAGCCGCCCCAGTTGTGGGTACTGAAAAACACCGGGTCCTTCTCATTCGAATTCATGGGCGGCGGGATCGCCGTGGTCTGCGGCTATAATTGCGAAGATATGGAATCGGTGCTCGGCGATCGCGCCTGCGTCGGCATGGTCGGCGGCACCATTTATGTGCGCGGGCCGGTGGCCGGTCTCTCCGAGGATGTCTGGCTGGCCGACCTCGATGCCGACGATCGCGATTTTCTGTCCGCCAAACTTCCCCATTTCCTCGCCAAGGTGGGGAGGCTCGAAGTCTTGCGCAAACTGAGCGATCCGGGACCCTGGCGCAAGATCGTGGCCAAGACTTTCGAGGAGAGGAAGGTCCGGCAGCGGATCACCATTCACGACTATTTTTCGCAGAAATGGGTCGCCGGCGGGATTTTCGGCGACGTCCTCGAGGACGACTACTCCTTTACCGCCGGCCTGGTCAATACCGGGGAGCACCGCCTTAAAATCCCCCATTGGCTCGATCGGCGCTACAGTGCTCCTTGCGAGGCTTCCTGTCCCTCCGCCATCCCTACCCAACAAAGGATCCAACTTCTTCGCGAAGGTAAGGTCAAAGAGGCGCTGGAGCTGGTGCTGCGTTATTCCCCTTTCCCGGGCAGCGTCTGCGGTGAGGTGTGCCCCAACCTGTGCATGGATGCCTGCACCCGGGCTTTTCTCGACCATCCGGTATTCATGAAGGATCTCGGACGGTTGTCACTCGACACTGTCCCTCCGCCGAAGGCTCCCGATACGGGGAAAAGGGTGGCCGTCATCGGCGGCGGACCGGGCGGGTTGAGCGCCGCCTGGCAGTTGCGCCTCAAGGGGCACGCCGTGACGGTGTTTGAAGCCGACGAGGAAATCGGCGGCAAACTGCGTCAGGTCATTCCCCGGG
>JAAZDE010000054.1 GCA_012512925.1 Desulfuromonadaceae bacterium | reverse complement strand
GGCTGCGGCGGGAGACGCACCATCGCAGCTCTCGTCGCTGTCCGGTTTCAGGGTCAGACGGATCTCCTTCCCCTCACGGACGATGCCGGTGACGGCCCAGCAACGCGATTGGGCGCAGCGCGACACGTTCTCGCAGGCGATCTCATTGTCGAGGAGAACCTCGAGTTCCGCCGCGCCGGACTGCTCCATCGCCTTTTTGGTTTGAACCACCGGCTGCGGGCAGGCCAACCCCCGGCAATCTATTGTCAGTTTATCCATGTCAACCTCTCGTTGCTGTTAATGTTGAAAACCTCAAGTCTAAAAAGTAGCCCTGACACTATCTGGAATAGGTCGAATCCAACCGACGCAAGATTCCTCCACTCATTTCAAAAACTCCATCCGCCAGCCGTTCGACCTGCTCCAGATAGTGGGAGACCATCACCAGTGTGCAGTCCTTTTTCAGCCCGATCAACAGTTCCTCGATACCGGCGGCGGCTGTCCGGTCAAGGGCCGAAGTCGGTTCGTCGAGGAGCAGCACTTCCGGTTCCAGGACCAGGCTGCGGGCGATGCACAGCCGCTGCTGCTGGCCGCCGGAAAGGAGGCGGGCATCCGAATCCAGCCTCTTCTTGACCTCATCCCAGAGCAGTGTCCGATGCAAGCTGTCTTCAACCCGCTGGGCGATCTCCTCCCGATCCCTGATGCCGGCCAGTTTCAACGGGAAGGCGACGTTGCGAAAGATGCTCATCGGCAGCGGGTTGGGGGTCTGGAAGACCATGCCGACCTTGCGGCGCAGCTGCTGGGACGGCGCCCGCCGGTCGCAGAGATCGCGCCACTCCCCGCCCAGCTGGATTTCCGCCTTCCCGGCGACTTTAGCCTCGGGCAGTTCGGTCCAGAGCCGATTGCAGACCGAAAGGAGGGTCGATTTGCCGCTGCCGGAAGGACCGACAATGGCCGTGAGGCGGTTTTCGAAGAATTGGCCGCTGATCTGGCGCAGCACCTCGTTTTTACCGTAGCGGAAGGAGAAATCGGCGAGTCGGATTTTGGTGGTCTCGGTCATGGCAGTGGTCATCGGTAAAGAAGGCGTTCCTTCAGGCGCCGCTGGATGAAAAACGCCAGGAGGAAAAGGGCGACGCAGAGGGACAGCAGCACCAGCGCCGCCGCGAAACCGCGTTGCAGTTCCTCGGGGCCGCTGTACTGGGAGGAGATGTAATAAATGTAAAAGGGGAGGGCCTCGTATTGCCGCAGCAGGGAATTGGGTATCCCGGCGGAAGCCACCACTCCCGTCAGCATGATGACAGCGGTGTCCTCGGCGCAGCGCCCTACCGCCAGGATGACGCCGCCTGTCAGATCCGCCAGGCGGTTGGGCAGCAGCACGTAAAGAATGTTCTGCAATTTGGAGGCGCCGAGGGCCAGGGCGGTGCGGCGGGTGACCGGATCGATCGCTTCGAGAGCGTTCTGGGTGGAGCGTATCAGGTACGGGAGCACGAGAAAGGCCAGGGACAGGGCCGACAGCAGCAGGCAGTGGCCGATTCTGCCGGAGAAGGTTCGATGGAGTACGATGGCCAGGGCGAACCCGGCCAGGCCGATGACGATGGAGGGGATGCCAGCCAGCACGTCGAAAAAGAGATTGAGAAGGCGTTTGGGAGCGGGCGCAGCGTATTCCGCCAAGTAAATGCCGGCGGCCAGACCGACCGGGACGGCGCAGGCGATGGCCAGAAGCACCAGCGCCAGAGTGCCGAAAAGGGCCGGGAAGAGGCCGTCAAAAACTGGTTTGCTGAGGAGCAGGGCTGCCAGGGGCGGGGTGTCGCCGAAGAAGAGCGCCGCATCGAAGGCCGGCAGCCCCCGCCTCAGCAGAAAAAGCATCAGGATGCCGACGGTTGCCGTCAGCAGCAGGGTGCAGCACCAGGAAAAGAGCGCCAGCAGCAGCTCGCCGAAGCGGTTCATCCCGGACTCCGTTTCGGAAATTTTCCCAGCAGGCGTACCATCAACACCAGCAGGGCCGTGAACAGGTAGAGGAGAATGCCGCAGGCGAAGATCGACTGGAATTCCAGACTCGAAACGTCGGCGGCGATCACCAGGGCGATGTGGGCGGTGAGGGTGCGGGCCGAATCCATCATTGACCCGGGCAAGGCCACCGCGTTGCCGGCGATCATCAGGCTGATCATGGTATCGCCCATGGCCCGCCCCAGCCCCAGCAGGAGCCCGTTGAGGATGCCCGGCCAGGCCAGCGGCAGCGCGATGTAGACCAGGCCCTGGCCCGGGCTCCCCCCCAGGGCCGTGACCGCCTGAAGGTAGCCGGAAGGCACCCGGCGGAGGGCGTCGACGAAAAAGATGATCATGGTCGGGGCAATGAGCACGGCCAGCATCAGGGCCGCGCCGAGGATGTTGAGCCCGGAGCCGCCGGTCAGGTGTTCGCGCAGGAAGGGAACCAGCAAAAACAGGGCCGCGAAGCTGTAGACCACGGTCGGAACGCCGGTCAGGAGCCGCACCAGGTTCAAGAGGTGGCGGCGCAGGAAAAGCGGGGCGAAGCAGGTGATGAAAAAGGCGCCGCCCAGACTCAAGGGGAAACCGATCAGCAGCGCCAGGAAGGCGATCGACAGGCTGCCGATCAACATCGGGTAGATCCCGTAGAGCCCCGCCCCCGGATCCCAGGGGGAACGGATCAATGCCCAAAAGCCCCCCTGCTCGAACAGGGGCAACGCCAGGTAAAGCAGCAGCAGAAAAACGGCGATGGTCAACAGCGCGCTGCCAGCCGCCGCCAGGGAAAACAGCCGCTCCACGATCCGGGAGAAAATCGACATCAGCGCACCGGAATGAATCCTTTGTCGATGACGATCTGCTGGCCGCTGGGGGAGAAGAGGTAGTCGAGGAAGGCCTTGACCAACCCCCGCGGTTCGCCGGCGGTCAGGCTGTAGAGGCCGCGGGCGACCTTGTATTTCCCGGCACGGACATTGTCTTCCGTCGGTTTTACGCCATCCAGGGCGACCGGGGCCACCGAGGAATCGATATGGCCCACGGAGACGTAGCCGATGCCGTAGGGATCATTGGCCACGGCGGTTTTCATGGCGCCGTTGGAGACGACCACGTTGGCCCTGGGCGATACGGCCCCTTTGTTCAGGGCTTTGCCGGCAAAGACCTCGCGGGTGCCGCTGGCCTGGTCGCGGGTGTAGAGATTGATGGCGCGGTCCACGCCGCCCAACTCCTTCCAGTTGACGGTTTTCCCGGCATAGATGTCCTGAAGCTGGGAAAAGGTCAGGGCCTGAACCTGGTTTTGCGGATGGACCACGACGCCGACGCCGTCGATCGCCCACTGGAACAGCACCAGTCCATGCTGCTTGATCTCTGCCTCGGTCGGTTTGCGGCCGGCGTTGCCGATCTGCACCATCTTCTCTCCCACCTGCTTGATGCCGACCCCGGTGCCGCCTCCGGCGATGGTGATCTGGATGTCGGGATTGGCGGTCATCGCCCGCTTGGCCGCCTCCTTCATCACCGGGATGTGAGCGGTGCCGCCGGAGATGCTGATGGCCCCTTTGTAACCGCGGAACAGGTCGAGATCGCCGGCCAGGGCCTGGAAGGAAAAAAGGAAGGATGCGGCGAGTAGGCAGGCGGTCAAAAAATTCGATTTGGCAAATTGGCGGATCATGGAACCTCCTTATCGGTTTGAATTCTTTTCTTTGCAAACTCCCTTTTTACAACGCGAGCCTGGCACTGGTCCCGAACCGGTATTCCAGCCTGCGGGAGAGCAGGGTGAAGCTGTAGGTGAGCACGAAATAGATGATCGCCACGGCCAGATAGATTTCAAAGGCGCGAAAGGTCCGGGTATAGACCAGTTGTCCGATCCGGGTCAGTTCGGTGATGGCCAGCACCGAAATCAGCGAGGAATCCTTGAGCATGGCGGAAAAGCCGTTCACCAGGGGCGGCATGGCGGTGCGCAGCGCCTGGGGGAGCAGGACATGAATCAGGGTTTGGATCTCCGTCAGCCCCAGGGAAAACGCGGCCTCCTCCTGACCTTTGGCCACCCCCGACAAGGCGCCGCGGAAGATTTCGGAAATATAGGCGCCGCTGTTGAGCCCCAGGCCGAGGTAGGCGGCGGTCAGGCTGTCTAGGTTGATACCCACCGTCGGCAAGCCATAATAAAGGAAAAAGAGCTGGATGAGCAGGGGGGTGCCGCGCATGAATTCCACATAGGGGCCGAGAGCCTTTCGCCAAAAGGGTGACCGGGAGCGGGCGGTGCCGACGACCCCGCCCACTATCAGGGCGACCACGAACGAAAGGGAGGTAATCTTCACACTGATCCAGGCTCCGGCCAGGAGATCCCTGTGGGTCAGGAGCAGGATGTCGAAGCGAAAATCGTCCATTGGACCTAACCGAGTTTGAGCCAGGTATTCAAGGCCTTTTGATAAGCGCCGTTGGCGCGGATCCTGGCCAGGGCCTCATTGATTTTTGCCGTCAGGGCGTCGGCGCCCTTGCGCATCACCACGACGATCTCGGCCTCGGCCAGAGGCTGGCCCACCACCTTGTAGGAGGGATCGGTCTTGATCTGGTTCACGGCATAGGCATAGCCGACCACCAAAGCGTCGATGCGGCGGTTTTTCAGATCCAGGAAAGCCTCCGGATTATAGTTGTAACGTTTCACTTCCTTAAATCCGTTCATGGCGTCCACTACCTGTTCACTGCCCGAGCCGAGCTGGACCCCCACGGTTTTGCCCCGGAGATCGGCGGCCGTCTGGATGGTTTGGTTGCCTTTGCCGACCACCATGACATCGGCCAGTTTGTAGTAGACGTCGCTGAAGTTGACATTCTGGCCCCGGGTCTCCGATTTGGACATGCAGGTAATCAGCAGATCGAAATCCCCCTTGTTCAACCCGCCGAGCAGACCCTGCCATTCGGCATCCACGAAACGGACCTTGACCCCCAGAACCTCGGCCATGGCCTGGGCTATTTCCACGTCAAACCCCTCGAATTGGCCGGTTTTTTCATTCTTGGATTCAAACGGCGGATAATGCGCGGCGAAACCGACCACCATTTCCCCGCGGGATTGAATACGGGACCAGGAATCATCGGCAACAGCGGCGTTTGCCAGGGAAAAAATACACAGACAGGCCAACAAAAATTTTTTCATCGCTTTCCTCCGATTAAAAGGTTTTTATAATATCTGGGAATTTTTCGTCCACGGAAAAAAGGGGAACGGCAATGCCCCGTTCATCCAGCATGGCCAGAAATTCTTGTATGAAGATCCCCCGGCCGGACACATACGAAACGTTTTCGGCCTGACCCTGGGCATCCGTCTGTTTGCAACCGATTTCTCCGCCCCGATACCCGGCGCAGGTGCGGAATATGCCACAACTCGGACTGCCGTCCAAACCGACGATTCCAACCAAACTGCAGTGATCGCGATGAAGAGCTTCCAACTGATCAAGGCAGGGAGAAAGGATCTGTCGGCAATGGCGGCGGAAAGCGGGATGATCATACTGCTCGCTGGTCATCCCCCAACGGGAAAGCCCCAGGAACGAAGTTTCGGGGCAGGGCAACTGGTATAGGCCCACCCCTTGCGAGGCGAACCGGGTCCAAATCAAATCCAGGACCCCGGCATAGGTGGCCAGGGGATGAACCTTGACATTAGCGTTCATCAGACAATGGCAAAGGACGACAACCTTTCGAGAGCGGTTCATGTCGACCGACTCCAGGAGATTGACAAAGAATGATGGGGATGAGTTTCAGACAGAAGGGTATATGGCAGGTAAATGGACGAAGTCTGCCCCCGTACATGTGGAAAATTAGAAAAGAGAATTCTGCATTGTTTTTGGTAAATCTGCATGTTCGACTTTCTCGCGCCTTGCCGCTGATCTCGCGGCGCGGCGGGAAAGCCGGTCAGGCGGGATGTGGCGGGGCGGGACGTGGGGTCGTATGGCTGGAGAACCTCACGGGTTCCCTAGCGGGACCTCATATTAAGTAGACGACTTGAGGATTGTTTCGCTTCATTGGTGGCTTCCGGAGAAAAATCGATATGGTCTGGACACGCTTATGGATCGGTAACTTACAAAACCACTTTGGAAATGTCAAACGGATTTCTTCTGAATGCGGCAATGGAGCCGGACCGCATTTGGCGGGTTCTTGTTGTTCAAAGCGGGAATGTCTTCCGCTTCCGCCGTCGCTCCGCAAGATTACCTCTGGCCGTAAAGGGAAGAGGCGCTGAGTTCCATATTCCGTCTGGTCCTCACAGCGGCGTTGGTGGAAAACGCATTCACAAGCCCGGCCGATGCTGATGCCGTTCCCATCGGCCGCGTCGAGGAGCATTCGGCTCGAAGCCGTATTTCCTGAGTTTGTGACCGCCCTGAGCGGCCTGAATTTTTCCTATCAACTTGTGGTGGTGCCTTGTGGCGATTTTGTTGACAATCCTGGCCGGATTGTTTATAAAAAGTGGCCATATCATCTCTTCTCAAAATAAAAGAGTAATATCGATGAGTTATATGTTTTACATTTTTATTTTTATTCCATCTATATGAGGCGCTGACCGGGAGCCCGTGCGGTTCTCCCAAAAACGCCGTCCCGCCCCATCTCGCCGCTGATCGATTAGTCTCCCGAGGGTCATGCCGTGGCTGGAGCGGCATGACGCGACCGAGAGGCTTGATTGATCCCCTTTTTTTCAAAGACCCCGATCTCCCCCGATGTATCCGCTACGGTTCCGGAATCCGGCTCATTTTCGAATCTGCCTTGCCGCCGGGCTCCATCCGTTCGCCCTGGGTGTTCAATCTGTATCCTCAATCCCATGAATTCGTTTCGGCCCATTCCGGCCGTGGCTTTCCATTGAACTAACCAAGGAGGATATTATGAGCGGGTTGAAAAATATTTTCGCGGGACGTTGGGGGATCGTCGGTGTCGGCATGGTCATCGGAATTCTGGCACCTCTGCTGCAGAAATGGGGCAACCCCGGCAACATGGGAGTTTGCGTCGCCTGTTTCGAGCGGGATATCGCCGGGGCCGTCGGTCTGCACCGGGCCGGGGTGGTGCAATATATCCGCCCGGAGATCATCGGCTTTGTCTTCGGATCGCTGCTGGCCGCCTGTCTCTTCAAGGAATATCGCCCCCGCCTCGGGTCGGCGCCCATCGTCCGGTTCATGCTCGGCGTTTTCGCCATGATCGGCGCCCTGGTCTTTCTCGGCTGTCCCTGGCGGGCGGCGCTGCGGCTGGCCGGCGGCGACGGCAACGCCATCCTCGGCCTGCTCGGCCTTGCCGTCGGGATCTGGATCGGAACCCTGTTTCTGAGAGGCGGCTACAACTTGGGGCGTTCCCAGCCGACCCACCAGACGGCGGGTCTGATGCTTCCCCTGTTCATGGCGGGCCTGCTGGCCCTTCTGCTGATTTTTCCGGCGATCCCGGGAGAGGCGAATAGCGGCGTACTTTTCTACAGCCTGAAAGGCCCGGGGGCAATGCGTGCCCCTCTGTTCACGGCCCTTGGGGTAGGTCTTCTCATCGGATTTCTGGCTCAGCGCAGCCGCTTCTGCACCATGGGCGCCATCCGGGATTTGGTGCTTTTCCGGCAGATGCATCTCCTGTCGGGTTTTGTGGCGCTCATCGTCACCGCTTTCATCGTCAATTTCCTGCTCGGCCAATTCCATCCGGGATTCGCGGGCCAGCCCGTCGCCCATACCATGCACCTGTGGAATTTCGCCGGGATGCTGCTGTCGGGCCTGGCTTTCTGCCTCGCCGGTGGCTGTCCCGGCCGCCAGCTCTTTCTGGCCGGGGAAGGGGACGGTGACGCCGCCGTTTTTGTTCTCGGGATGATTGTCGGCGCCGGGTTCAGCCACAATTTCGGTCTGGCCAGCTCGCCGGCCGGTGTCGGTCCTTATGGAATTCAGGCCGTCGTCATCGGCCTTCTGGTCTGTCTGTTCATCGGTTTTACCATGAGAAAACGAATTGCCTGAGGAGAAAATCATGGCCAATACAGTAGATGCCCGCGGGCTTTCCTGCCCCCAACCCGTCCTGATGACCCTCAATGAGATCAAAGCCGGCGCCGTCGACGAAATCCTCATTGTCGTGGACAATGAAGCTTCCCGGGAAAATGTCTGCCGGGCCGCGGCCAGCAAGGGATGGATAGTTGCGGAGGTCGGCGAGGAATCCGGCGACTACCGCATCAGGATAAAAAAGGGTGATTAACAACTCGTCGTCGACCGGGGCAGGTGATGTCCGCCAAGGCGCCGCATCGCTTTTTCGTGAACCGCGGCCTCGACGGCTATTTTCTGGAGGTGGCCCAATGCCTGGAGACAAAGGATATGAAGGGCGTAAAAAGTACTGTATAAATTTTTGGGAAAAAGTTATTTTCTCTGACCAAAAAAGAATTTTACCGGTGCAATGGTTGATTAACCCATTTTGGTGGTCTGAACCTTGAGTCTCAAAAACCGCATCCTTTTTCTCGCCTCGTTTCTGGTGGTGGTCGCTTCCCTGGCTTCCTGGCTGGCCTACCAGTCTCTCTCCAAGGATATCGTCGAGCGCTGGGGACGGCAGGTGGCCGAAATCCAGGTGCGTTATGACAGCGCCCGCCTGCTCCAGTCCCTGGAGCGGGAAATCGCCCTTTCCCGCCAGATGGCCGATTCCCTGACGCTCATCAACTGGGCGAAAAATCCCTCCGACCAAAAGCTCCGGGCCGAAGCCATCCGCCAGATGGAAAGTTTTCGCAGCAACTTCCGGAATAAGAGCTACTTTGTCGCTCTTCGCCAGAATCGCCATTATTATTACAACAACGCCGCCAACGAATTTGCCGGGAACCAATTCCGCTATGTATTGGACCCGGACAAAGCGGAAGATGCCTGGTTCTTTCAGTTGATCGAGGAGGGGCGCGATTTCCACCTTAATGTCAATCCGGATGTGGAGCTGGGAGTCACCAAGCTGTGGATCGACATTCTGATGAGAGACGACGACGGGAAGATCGTGGGCATGGTGGGGACCGGTCTCGATCTCGACGCCTTTTTACAGAACATCGTCGACATCGGTCAGGACGGCATCACCACTCTGTTCGTCGACTTCAACGGAGCCATCCAGTTGTACCGGGACCGCAACTACATTGATTTTGCCAGCATCATCAAGCCGGAAGGGCAGAAGAACACCATCGACCTTTTGTTTGAATCTCCCGAGGACAAACAGGCCATACTGAACATGCTCCACACCCTGAAGCAAGGTGACGGCAAGGTTAGTGAGGTGGAAAGCCGTTTTGTCACCGTGGAGGGGCGAAAACAGCTGGCGGGGGTGGCCTTCCTGCCGACCATCGGCTGGTTCGAGGTGACCTTGCTGGACCTGGAAACTTTACTGCCGGTCCGGCATCTCTGGCCCCTGAGCGGGATTTTTATCGCGACCCTGCTGATCACCCTGGTGGTGTTCCATCTCCTGATCCGAAAGCGGGTGCTGCAGCCCATCATTGATCTGGAGGCGGCTGTAAAGAAGGTGCGCAACGGCGATTTCCAGCCGCCGGTTCTGCCAAAAAGCGACAATGAAATCGGCCGCCTGATGGGACACTTTGAAGAAATGGCCGCCACTCTCAAGGAGTCGACAGCGGACCTGCAACGCCAGGTTGAGGAACGCACCCGTGATTTGCATCGTCTGGCCCGCGTCGATTCACTGACCGAACTGAGAAATCGCCGGGGGCTGGATGAACTGCTGTACGCCGAAATCCAGCGGGCCAATCGCCAGCACTTGGGTTTTGGCATCCTGTGGATGGATATCGACCATTTCAAAGCGATCAATGATCGACTGGGCCACCAGATGGGTGACGCTGTCCTGCGGAATGTAGCCCACTGGCTGCGCACCTGTCTGCGGCCCTATGATATTGCCGGACGATGGGGAGGAGATGAGTTTGTCGTTATCCTTTCCCCCTGCGATCAAGAGATCTTGGCACGAATCGCCCAGCGTATTCGCAGCTGTGTGGAAAGTCAGAGCAGGGAGATGAATGCCGCTGTTACCGTCAGCATCGGCGGCTACGTGACCCAGCCGGGGGATAAACTGGACACCATCCTGCAGCATGTGGATCAGGCCCTTTACCGGGCCAAGGAGGAAGGACGCAACCGGGTGTGGATCTGACCGCGCCGTGGATTACTTTCCCAAGGGTGCAATCCTGCCACATTGAGCGGCCTTCCCTGACAAACGAGGGACGACGTGAAAATCGTCATCGCCTCCATATATCTGGCGTGACGAATCCGGCCAACAGTTACTGTGGCCTTCCCAGAAACGCCCTGGCATGGACCATTTCCGGTCGCTCGGTATCGTGATCGTGGGTCAGGGTCCGCAACTTCATGTAGTATTCCGTGGCTGCTTTGCGGTTGCCGGAAACCTCCGCGGCATAGGCGGCCCCGTAAATGCCCCGAAAGCGGTTGGGGTCACGCTTCAAGGAACGCTCATATTCAGCGAAGGACTGAAGCGGCTTGTTCAGGGCCAAGAGCATATCGCCCAATAGTTCCCGGCAAGGAACCACATTGCCCGGGGTCACCGGATGCTTGTCGCTGGCCTCCTCCAGTTCCACTGCCGCACCCATAAGTTCAACCGCCTCCTCATGCCGGCCCTCGGCGTACGCAATCCAGGCGTTAACCGTCTTGATCTGGAAATCTGTCTGGGCCACCCAGTAGTCCATCTTGGCCGCAGTCATCACTTCCCTCAATGTTCGCAGGTGTTCCACATCTTTTCGCGCGGCAGCGACATTTCCGAGCCGCGCGGCACCGAATCCACGAGCGAAAACGAGGATCGCTTCCGCTTGCGGGAACTTGTTCCAAGTGAGATCGCTGGGCGAAAGTTCAAGTGTCGCGGCCTGCTTCCAGTCGACGCGTTCCAATGCATAGCGGGCCGAAATAGCGGCAAGGGCGTAGGCGGCAATGAAGTTTTCCACGTTCACTTTGCGTATTGCCCCCACCTCATCAACCAGTTGCTTCGCCGCCTTGTCCTGAGCCTGCTGGAGATGGCCGAAAACAAGGTAATCCATGGCGTGCAGAGCATCATAAGTGCCGATGCCGAGGGTGGACTGCTTGAGTTCACTTTTGGCGGCAAGGTAGGAGGCGTAGTCGCTAGACACCATTTCCGGCCACAGGCCGAGCCGGCTGAAGATGTGTGAGGGCATGTGCAGGGCATGCGGCACCGAAGGCGCGATCCCGGCGTAGGCGCGTGCGGCGGGAAGTCCCTTCTCGGCCAGTTCGGCATAGTCATAGGTATGGATCAGATAATGGGCAACGCCAGGGTGATTGGGATTTTTTGTGAACAAGGGCTCCAGGATGGCCGCCGCTTTCAACTGGTTGGAAAAGGTCTTGTCGGTGGGTAGCGCGGTCACATTAAGCACAAGTGCGTAGAGGATCTTCGCTTCGTCATCCTGGGGATATTTCGCTGCCAGGTTTTCGGTGGCCTTTTCAAGGGCCATGGCTCGAGATCTGTGATCCTTTGTCTCCCAATCCTTGAAGAACGTGGCAAATGCCGCAATGTAGTCACGCTCCCGTTCGCTTCTGGCGCTCACCCGTTGGGCTTCCTTCATGGCCGCCGCCCCGGCCTTAAACGCGTTGGGATTGGGCGGCCAGGCCAAGGGGTTACCCATCGACATGATGGAAATTCCCCAGTGCGCCATGCCGCAGTCAGGATCGTATTCCAGGACCTGGGCAAAGGATTTCTTGGCCGGGTCAAACCAGAAGGAATGGAACAAGGCCATCGCCCGATTGAATTCCTTCTGCGCATCTGCGCTGCAGGAAACGGGAAAATTGACCTCCCCGAGCCTTTCCTGGTTGACGGTCTGTGCGCCTGCCCCGGTGAGGCCGAAGCAGAGCATTATTGCCAGTGTCCAAGCTGTTTCTATCGCCTTGTTCATGGTTGCCTCCGCTGGTTTGATGCCAGGGTATTTTCTTCTCAAGGCCAGACTCGCCTTCCCCGAAGTCCACCCGGCTTTTCACTAAAATGGAGGGAGGTTTTCAGTTCTTCCTGGATGGTTTGAAAAATCCGATTGGGGTTAAAATCCCAGTTCAGGATGGCACAGAACTCTTTTTATAATTATTCCACTTCAGGGGAACCATACAATCGGACTATAGGTTCAAATTTTGTCTTTTTCTGTTGTTTGAGAAAACCGAGGAACTGAAAAAGTTAGTTGTGTCTTCCGGTTATGCTTACCCTCTGATCCGCACCGAAAATGCTTCCAGGGGAAAAATCGGCTATACTGTTTCTGCCCTGTTCCTTCTCTCTCAAGCACTGCCATGAACTATCAGCAGCTGATTTTGTTCGGAATTCTGACGGCGACCTTGGTTCTGTTCGTCTGGGACCGCTGGCGCTACGACCTCGTGGCGATTGTCGCCTTGCTGGCCGCTACCGTCGCGGGTCTGATCCCCTATGATAAGGTTTTCTTGGGATTCGGCCATCCAGCGGTGGTGACGGTTGCCGCCATCCTGATCCTCAGCCGCGGACTGCTCAATGCGGGGGTGGTGGACAGCATCGGCCGGAATCTGGCGCGGATCGGCACCCGGCCGATGGTCCAGGTTGCCGCACTTACCCTTCTTACCGCATTCTGTTCCAGTTTTATGAATAATATCGGCGCGGTGGCCCTGCTGATGCCGGTCGCCATCTGGCTGTCACGGGAAAGCGGGCGGTCGCCATCGATGCTGCTCATGCCTCTGGCCTTCGGTTCGCTGTTGGGAGGAATGAACACCCTGATCGGGACGCCGCCCAACATCATTATCGCCGCTTACCGGGAGCATGCCGGATTGCATCCCTTCGGAATGTTCGATTTCGCTCCGGTGGGCCTTGGTCTTACCCTCACCGGACTGCTGTTCATCTCTTTGGTCGGCTGGCGCCTGACCCCGAAAAGAAAGGTCGTGAAAACGCCGGGCGAACTTTTCCGCATCAATGAATACATCAGCGAAGTGGTCGTTCCTAAGGATTCCAGCTATGTCGGACGCTCTCTGCACGAGCTCTTCTCCGACGGGCAGGACGGGGGGGATGTGACGGTGGTCGGGATGGTGCGGCAAAAAAGGCGGTGGCTGGCTCCCCCACCCTATTCGGTCATGCAGGGGGGCGACGTGCTGATGATCCGTTCCGACCCGGAGAGTCTGAAGGATTTTGTCGATGCCACGGGACTGAGATTGGCCGATACCAGGGACCCGGAGAAAGAGAAACTGGCGGCGGGAGAGATTGTTGTCGTCGAGGCCGTCATTGTTCCAGGGTCGGTGTTGCTCGGTAAAAACGCTGCAGGTTTCAACCTGCGGGAACGGTACGGGATCAATCTGCTGGCGGTGGCGCGGCAAGGGGAACAACTGAAGGAGCGTTTAGGACATATTCCCTTTGTCGTCGCCGATATTCTGCTGTTGCAAGGGGAAAGGGAAGCACTTCAGGAAGCTCTGTCGGCCCTGGGTTGCCTGCCGCTGGCGGAACGGGGGCTCCATATTCGGAAACCGCGGAAAATTCTTTTGTCTTCCGGGATTTTTCTGGCCGGACTGGCGCTGGTGACCCTCGACCTGTTCCCCGTCCAGATCGCTCTCAGCGCCGCCGCCGTGGCCATGGTTCTCTCCGGGGCCGTTTCCAGAAACGAAATCTACAAGAGCATCGACTGGGCCGTCATTGTGCTGCTGGGGGCGATGATTCCACTCGGGGAGGCCCTCGAAACTACCGGCGGAACCGATCTGATCGCCCATCACCTTCTGCTGTGGGGAGGAACCGTCCATCCTGCCGCAACCCTGGCCGTTCTTATCACGGGTACCATGCTGCTGACCAACGTGATCAACAACGCCGCGGCGGCGATTCTGACGGCGCCTATCGCCATTAGCCTGGCCCAAGGCCTGGACGTTTCCGTCGATCCGTTTCTGATGGCGGTGGCGGTCGGTTCCTGCTGTGCTTTTCTCACTCCCATCGGCCATCAATCCAACGCCCTGGTGATGGAGCCGGGAGGCTACCGGTTCGGTGATTACGTCCGCATGGGCCTCCCTTTGTCGTTCTTGATGGTGATTGTATCCGTTCCCCTGATTCTGTGGTTCTGGCCCCTCTAGATTGCCAAGTCCTCTGCCTCAACCGGCGTTCGCATCGCCGTGGGCGCTAAAATTTTTTCCCTCTGCGAAAAAGAAAAAGGTTTTCCGGTTTCAAACCGGAAAACCCAGTTTAAGATAGAAAATGGTGGGCGGTACTGGATTCGAACCAGTGACTTCCACCGTGTGAGGATGGCACTCTCCCGCTGAGTTAACCGCCCGTTTTTGAACTATCCATTTTCATACAACTTCCAAGGAACCTTGTAAACAGTTTTCATGGGAACAGGGGCGCGCCCGCAATGATTCCTGGTCATGAATCCCGCGGATCGCCGTTCATCTGATCCTCCTCAAAAAAACGGAAGTTTCCGGACGACAGGTCTGAAGTCAGGTAAACTGCTTCATGAGTCAGAGGCAATGACCTCATCCGCGAGGGCCCATGGATCCCCGCTACTACAAGCCCACTCAGATTCTCAACACGCTTACCTCGGCTATCGGGTTCGCTCTGAGCCTTCCCGGTTTGGTCTTATTGATTCGCCATGCTTCCCAACACGGAAACGGCTGGCATCTGACGAGCTTTGCCATCTACGGGGCGAGTCTTGTCATCTCCTACGCCGCGTTTGCTTTTTATCATGTGTTCAAATTCCACGAATGCTGGGGAACGTTTTTCAAGATTCTCGATCACTCCACGATTTATCTTCTCATCGCGGGCACCTACACTCCTTTTACGCTGGTGACCCTGCGGGGGAGATGGGGATGGACCTTGTTTGCCACGGTCTGGGGGGTGACCGTGTTGGGAGTGTTTTTCAAAATCTTTTATGTCCACCGGTTCAAAATCGTGGCACCATTGACCTACCTTTTCATGGGATGGCTGATTGTCTTGGCGATCAGGCCTGCCATGGAGTTGATACCGTGGCCCGGTCTTCAGCTACTTTTCGCCGGTGGTTGTTTTTATAGCTTCGGCCTGGTTTTTTATGCCTGGAAAAAACTTCTTTTTCATCATGCCATCTGGCATCTGTTTGTTCTCGCGGGAAGCATCTGTCATTATTTTGCTGTTTATGCCTATGTAATTTTCCCCGCGGGGGGGTAAAAGAAAAATCAAGAAGTTAAATGGTGTCTTTCCTTGGCTTCGAACCGGGGAAGACCTGACTTGCATGGAGAGGAAAAATTATGAGCAAAGGCCAAGACAAGAAGAAAGAGGTCAAAAAAGAATCGACCAAAACCCCGAAGGAAAAAAAGGCAGAAAAAAAAGAAAAAAAAGCGGCCAAGAAGAAGTAACCCGGGATGATTCGAAATGCTTGAAACAGAAAGAGATGTGACGCTCCGGATTTTGGTCGAGGAGACCGGTTTGCGGAGCGGACAGGTCAGGCAGACCGTAGCCCTGTTGGAAGAGGGGGCGACGGTCCCGTTTATCGCTCGTTACCGCAAGGAAGCGACGGGTGAACTCGATGAGGTGCAGATCCGTCTCCTCCAGGAGCACCTCGAATATTATAAGGAATTGAACGAGCGCCGGAGAACGGTTCTCCAATCGATCGGGGAGCAGGGGAAGCTGACTCCGGAATTGCGGCAAAAGATCGAGGCCGTCCGACACAAGAACGAGTTGGAAGACCTCTACTTGCCGTTCAGGCCGAAACGCCGCACCAAGGCCTCCATCGCCCGGGAGCGGGGTCTGGAACCGCTGGCCGAGCAGCTGCTGACGGCGCGGGGGAAGGGAGCAGCGGCCTTCCAGCTGGCGGAGCCTTTTGTCCACCCGGAACTGGAGGTTGCAACCGTGTCTGATGCCCTGGCCGGAGCCGGCCATATCCTTGCCGAACGGATTGCCGAGGACGCGGCGGCGCGGGCCGTGGTCCGCGACCTGACCTGGCGGGGGGGATTGTTCTGCTCCCAGGCGGTCAAGGGGAAGGAAGGGGCTGTCAGCAAGTATGAGATGTACTACGATTTCAGCGAACCGATCCGGCAGATTCCTTCCCATCGGATGCTGGCCATGCGGCGCGGGGAAAAAGAGGAGGTACTGCGGCTGCGGATCGCGGCGCCGGAGGCGGAAATCCTCGCCTGCCTCGGTCAGCTCTTTGTGGCGGCGGAAAGTCGTTTCCACGATCTTTTGGCAGTGATTGTCGCCGATGCCTACCAGCGTCTACTGGCCCCCTCCATCGAGGTGGAACTGCGCCTGCAGGCAAAAAAGGGGGCCGACGACGAGGCGATCCGGGTCTTTGCCGAGAACCTGCGCCATCTGCTCCTCGCCCCTCCGGCCGGCAGCCGCAAGGTGCTGGGGGTCGATCCCGGCCTGCGCACCGGTTCCAAATTGGCGGCGGTGGATGCCACGGGCCGTTTTCTCGAACATGCCACCATCTATCCCCACGCCGGAAGCGGCGCCCAGATCGACTCAGCCCGGCATGAGTTGCTGCGTCTCGTGG
The DNA here is from genome assembly GCA_012512925.1 of Desulfuromonadaceae bacterium. Classification (GTDB taxonomy): domain Bacteria; phylum Desulfobacterota; class Desulfuromonadia; order Desulfuromonadales; family JAAYDE01; genus JAAYDE01. The sequence goes on along the minus strand of JAAZDE010000054.1, from coordinate 27,182 downwards.
AAAAACACGGCGTCGAGATGGTGGCCATCGGCAACGGCACCGCCGGGCGGGAGATGGACCGGTTCGTCCGCCTTTGCCTGAAGGAGGCGGGGTTAAAGACCCAGGTGGTCATGGTCAGCGAAGCCGGGGCCAGCGTCTATTCGGCCTCCGACGTCGCCCGCGAGGAATTTCCCGATCTCGACCTGACGGTGCGCGGCGCCATCTCCATCGCCCGGCGACTGCAGGATCCCCTGGCGGAACTGGTCAAGGTCGATCCCAAGAGCATCGGTGTCGGCCAGTATCAGCACGATGTCGGCCAGCCGGCTCTGAAAAAGGCCCTGGACGAGGTGGTTGAATCCTGCGTCAACTATGTCGGGGTCGATCTCAACACCGCCAGCGGGGCGCTGTTGAGCTTCGTCTCCGGCATCGGCGGGTCGCTGGCCAAGGCCATCGTCCGCCGGCGCGACGGGGAGGGGGCCTTTGTCCGGCGCGATCAGCTGCTCGAGGTGCCGAGGCTCGGCAGGAAGGCCTATGAGCAGGCCGCCGGGTTTCTGCGGATCCGCAACGGGGAGCAACCGCTGGACAACACGGCGGTCCATCCGGAGCGCTACCGGCTGGTCGAGCGGATGGCCGCGGATCTCGGCGTTTCGCTGCCGGTTTTGATCGCCCGGCCGGCGCTGCTCGACAATATCCCTCTGGAGCGTTATGTCGGCGCCGATGTCGGCCTGCCGACGCTGCGGGATATCCTGGCCGAACTGAAGAAGCCGGGGCGCGACCCCCGCGAGACCTTCGTCGCCACCGCTTTTCGCGACGGGGTTTCGGAGCTCGGGGATCTTCGGGAGGGGATGTCCCTCAACGGCATTGTGACCAATGTCGCCGCTTTTGGGGCCTTTGTCGATATCGGCGTTCATCAGGACGGGCTGGTCCATGTCAGCCAGCTCGCCGACCGGTTCGTCAGGGATCCCAACGAAGTGGTCAAGGTCGGCCAGCCGGTGCAGGTCCGGGTGCTTTCGGTCGATTCGGAGCGCCGCCGCATCGCCTTGACCATGCGCAGCGGCGAACTGGAGAAAACGCCGGAGTTGAAAACGGGCGCGGAAAAACCGCCGGCGCAAAAAAAGGGTGCCAAACCGCCGTCCGATCTGGCCGCCGCGCTGGAAAAATCGGGATTTCGCGTTAAAAAGGGGAGCAAGAGCTGAGCGGCACCCGATGGATGGAGATAATGGAATCGAGGGATGAAAAGAAGAAGTCCATGAATGAATCTCGGGTAGTTTACATTACCGGCGGCGCCCAGGGGATCGGCAAGGGAATCGCCGTTGGGCTGCTACATCGGGGGTACCGGGTCGTCATTACCGACATCGACGAAGAGGCGGGACGGGAGTGCGCGGCGGAATTGAGTTCCATGGGGACGCTGCTTTTCATCTCCGCCGATGTCCGCGATGAGGGTGCGGTGGCGGCAAGTATCGGCGAGGCGGTGGCCCGTTTCGGGCGCCTCGATGGATTGGTCAACAACGCCGCCCTGGCCGATCCCGTGCGGGGGCCGGTGGAAAATCTGAACCTGGAGGCCTGGCGGCAGGTGATCGACACCAATCTCACCGGCGCTTTTCTCACCGTCAAACACGCGGTGCCGCATCTGAGGCGGGTCCGGGGCGGCATTGTCAACATCGCCTCCACCCGCGCCCTGCAGTCGGAGCCCGACACCGAGGCCTACGCCGCCAGCAAGGGAGGGCTCGTGGCGCTGACCCACGCCCTGGCGGTGAGCCTGGGGCCGGAGATTCGCGTCAACGCCATCAGCCCCGGCTGGATCGACGTCAGCCGCTGGCAGAAGCGGGCCGAACGGCGCCCGGCGGAACTGCGCGGGATCGACCATCGCCAGCATCCTGCCGGCAGGGTCGGGACGCCGGAGGATGTCACCGGCCTGGCGGCCTTTCTGCTCTCGGAGGCGGCCGGTTTCATCACCGGCCAGAATTTCGTGGTGGATGGGGGGATGACGCGCAGGATGATCTATGAGGAATAAGGGAAGGGAGCGCTATTGGGAAATCTTGCCCGAAAACTCCTCCCACACATCCTTGATCGAGATGGCGAAGCCGATTCCCTGGGTATTGTTGAGAATAGCGGTGTTGACGCCGAGCACCCGCCCCTGTTCGTCAACCAGCGGCCCGCCGCTGTTGCCGGGATTGATCGGCGCGTCGGTCTGGATGACGGTGCCGGTCTCCTGATAGCCTCGGTAGGCGGAGATGATTCCGGCGGTGACGGTGTGCCGCAGGCCGGAAGGATTGCCGATGGAATAGACCTTGGTCCCGGGGTTGAGGTGGCTGAAGTTGGGCTTGAGCGCCGGCGGCATCGGGCCGTCGAGGGTCAGCAGGGCCAGGTCGTACCTGTCGCTGTAGTCGACATCGGAAACGATGAACTCCCGCCCGTTGATCAAAGTGACCTTTATCGCCGCAGGGTAGTCCGAGTATTCGATGCTGCTGCGCTGTTGCTGAAGTTTCAGATAAATTCCGTCGTATTTATCGTATTGTTCCCGCCGGGAGCGGATGTCGTCGCCGATCCGCTGGCGCAGGGTTTGGTCCGTCGCCCGGGAAAGCCGCTCCTCCAAGATTCTGATGTTTTTCTTTTCCTGCTTCAACGAGTTTTCCAGTTGCTCGATTTTTTTCCGAAAATTTCTCAGTTTGTCGCGATCGAACTGGACGACGTGGCGGTTGGTGACGATATGCCCCTGATCATCGATGAAAAAGCCGGAACCGCTGCCCCACGGGGTTTTGATGAAGACGGTGGCGGTGCGCGCGGCCACGATCGGATTGCCTCGAGGAGGCGCCGGTTCAGGGATCGATACCCCCATCGGCGGGGATTGGTGCTCCGCAACCGATGGTCGTTGCGGCGGCAGGGAGGCCGGGGCAAGGACGGCGGTTGCGGCCTTCTGCGGATGGCCGACAGCCGGGCCTGTCTCAGGTGGCGGGGGGGTGCCGAAATAGAGCTTGCCGGCCCACAATCCTGCCGTCAGGGCCAATACCGCAATAATCGGCAGGCTGAGGTGATTCTTGCGGCCGGTTGGCCGTGATGCCTCACCGGTGGGGGAGGTAGGGGGTGAAAGTCCGCCGCTGAACGTCTGGCGCTCGGCGTGTTTGGCGAAAACGAGGCCGCAGGACTGACAGATTTCGGAGGAAGATTGTTCAAATCCGCATTTCGGGCATTGCATGGAGATCTCTCCTTGGCCGATGGACTTCCCGATGCAACTTGTGTGCGCAATCCGAAATTCCATTGAGCGTATTCATGGGAGTCCCTTCAGTTCAGGATATCTTATCCCGGAAGGATGGACAACGGAGGACAACAGGTAAAAATCTCCTTGCGGACCGGGACGGCAATGGTTTCGTTCGGGTGGCGAAGTCGTTCGCCATTTTCTCCCGCTGTTGACTTTTGTTCCCCGGCTGGTTTGCTTCTATGAGAGTCAGCGGCAGGATTTTTTGAGGAAGGCCATGTCTCGGAAAAAACTTCAAATCCCGTTGTTTTTCCTGGTCTTGTGTTTTTTCCCCGTAGCCACCTTTGGTGGTGAGGATGCCGAGGTCATCGTCCGCGCCTCGATCGATTACTACCGGGGCCGGGCCTCGGAGTCGACGGTGGAGATGACCATCCATCGGCCGGCCTGGAAACGTACCTTGACCCTCAAAGGGTGGACGAAGGGAATGAAGGAAAGCCTCTTCACCATCATCGCTCCCCCCAAGGACGAGGGCAACGCCACCCTCAAGCGGGGGACCGAAATGTGGACCTTCAATCCCAAGGTCAACCGCACCATCAAGATCCCGCCATCGATGATGTCCCAGAGTTGGATGGGCTCCGACTTCTCCAACAACGACCTGGCCAAGTCCGACAGTATTCTGGAAGACTACACCCATCATCTGCTTGGCTACGAAGCCCACGAGGGGAAGAGGGTCTTTGTCGTCGAGTCATTGCCCAGGCCGGCTGCGCCGGTAGTGTGGGGGAAACAGGTTCTGCGCATCCGCGAGGATCATATCCTGCTCGCCGAGGAGTTTTACGACGAGGATTTCCGGCTGGTGAAAAGCCTCACCGGTACCCGAATCGAAATCATCGGGGGCAAACTCTTCCCCACCGTGTGGCGCATGGAAAAGGCCGACGCCCCAGGGGAATACACTCAACTGCGCTACCTTGACCTTTCCTTTCCGGAAGATCTCCCCGACAGCCTCTTCACTCTCTCTTCCCTGAAAACCCTGGGGAGGTGAGCGTGTTTTCTCTCGATGCCAAAATGGCCTGGCGCAATCTTTGGCGCAATCCGCGCCGCTCCATTCTGACCCTGGCGGCCATCGCTTTCGCTACCCTGTTGCTGGTGTTCATGCTCTCCTGGCAGTTCGGGTCCTACGAAACCATGATCAACGCTGCGGTAAAAGGCAGCACCGGCCATCTTCAGGTCCAGGCGCGGGATTACCACGAGAAGAAAGAGATGGAGATGGTCATCGATGACCCGGAAGCCGTCGCGGCGCTGATCGAGTCTCTTCCGGAAGTGACCGCTTTCACCTTTCGCGGGGCCGCCTTCGCCCTGGCCGCCTCGGAGGAGCGCACTTACGGCACGGCGATTCTCGGCATCGATGCACAGCGGGAAAACAGGGTTTCGGAATTGAAGGCACGGGTCAGGGACGGCCACTATCTCCAGGGCGACGAAGGATATACGGCTTTTCTCGGCGGAATCCTGGCGGCCAATCTGCGCGTTGTCCCTGGGGATGAGATAACCCTCCTCGGACAGGGAAGGGATGGTTCGGTGGCCGCTACCGCCGTCACCGTGTCGGGGACTTTCCGTACCGGGCAGGATATCATCGACCGTGCCACCCTCTACCTGCGACTGGAGGATTTTCAGGAGACCTTCGCCATGGCGGGGGCGGTTCACCAGATAGTGATAGTGGGGCGCACCCTGGATGCGGTTCCCCGCATCAAAGCGGCTCTCCAAAGCGGCATCGCACGGCTTGGCCGCGACCGGGAACTGGTCGTGCTCGACTGGTCGGAACTGGCGCCGGGGCTTTTGCAGAGTATCAAACTCGATCTGGTGAGCGGCTTCATCTTCTATCTGATCCTCATCGTGGTGGTGGCTTTCAGTATCCTCAACACCTTCCTCATGGTGGTTCTGGAACGGGGCAGGGAGTTCGGCGTGCTGCTTGCCATCGGGGTGACGCCTCAGCGCCTGAGCCGGTTGCTGCTGCTCGAATCGGCCGCCCTTACCGCGCTGGGGCTGATTTCCGGGATTCTGCTGGGGTCCTTGGTAACCTGGTACTATCAGGTGCATGGAATCGTATTTTCGGGAGCCTCCGAGATGCTGCGCCAGTTCGGGCTGCCGGAGCGGATTTACCCTCGGCTCTCCCTCCTTTCCATCGCTGTCGGCGCCGGACTGGTCTTTGTCATCACCTGGCTCACCGCTCTCTACCCGGCCGGAAGGGTAAAAAGAATTTCCATCCTGGAGGCCATGAAGCAATGAATCGGCAAGGGTGTTAGAGAATGTTTTTTCAGCTGGCGTGGCGCAATTTGTGGCGCAACCCAAAGCGGACCCTGATCCTGCTGACTGCCGTGGTGATCGGGATTTGGGCGATGATCGTCATCGGTACACTGATGCGCGGCATCTCCGCCCAGATGGTACGCCACGGCATTGCCACCCTGACCGGCCATGTGCAGATCCATCGTCTGGGGTATCGCGCCGATCCGGTGGTGGAAAACAGCATCCTTGACCCCCAGAAGGTGACAGAACGTTTTCCGGGCCTGCTTCCGGCGGGAACCAGGTGGGCGCCGCGCATCCGCGTCCCGGCCATCGCCGGCAACGCCCGCCACACCGCCGGAGTCAACCTGGTGGGGATCGATCCCCTTGCCGAAAAAGGGGTCTCCTTCATCGGTACGGCAGTGGCCGAAGGTGAATATCTGAAGCCGGAAGATGAGAGAAGTATTCTCATCGGCAAAGCCCTGGCGGATCAATTCGACACCGGCCTGGGCAAAAAACTGGTGCTGATGTCCCAGGACACCAATCAGGAGATCGCCTCGCGGGCCTATCGCATCAGCGGCATCTATCGCGCCGAACTGGAGGCCACGGAAAAGGAGTTTGTCTTTGTCACCCTACCCGCTGCCGCCGGGATGCTCCGCCTGGGCCGGGGCATCTCGGAAATTTCCCTTCTTTTCCCCGCCGAGGGAATCTCCGAAGCTGCGGCCGCCAGGCTCCGGGACACCTTCGCCGGGACAGATTTGGAAATCAGTACCTGGCGGCAACTGCTGGCCATGATCAGCGGCGTGCTGGAGCTTTATGACGGCATCATCTTCATCTGGTTCCTGGTGATCTTTGTCGCCATGGGTTTCGGCATCGTCAACACCTTTCTGATGGCGGTGCTGGAACGTCTCCGCGAGTTCGGCCTGCTCAAGGCGTTGGGAATGAAGCCCGGCTGGATCGTCCGTCAGGTGCTGGTGGAATCCCTTCTGTTGCTGCTGATCGGCCAGATCGTCGGCAGTTCCCTTGGTTTGCTGAGTTACTGGGGGCTGGCCCGGACAGGAATCGACCTGTCGGCGGTGGCGGAGGGAATGGAGTATGTCGGCATGACGCGGATGATCTTTCCGGTGCTTCTGCCCAGGGATGCGCTGACCGCCAATCTGGTGGTTTTTCTGCTCGGTTTGTTGGTCAGCGTCTATCCGGCGGTGAAGGCGGGAAAAGTGACGCCGGCGAAGGCTCTGGCCGGCGGGTGAATAATTGCCCTTTTGGGAATGAGGTCGGGAATGAAGATGGTGCTGTGCCGTGGGTTGCGCAAGATTTACCGGCAGGGGAAGATGGATGTCGTCGCTCTGGACGGCATCGATCTCGCCATCGGCAAGGGGGAGTTCGTGGCTTTGGCCGGTCCCTCCGGGTCGGGGAAGACCACCCTGCTCAATCTGATCGGAGGGCTCGATCGTCCCGACGAGGGGGAGATCCACCTCCAGGATCAACTGATCAATGACATGGATCAGTCCCGACTGGCGGAACTGCGTCTTCGCCAGATCGGTTTCGTTTTCCAGGCGTTCAACCTGATTCCGGTGCTTTCCGCCACTGAAAATGTCGAATTCATCCTGCTGCTGCAGGGGGTGGAAGCGGGCGAGCGGCGCCAAAGGGCGCGGGCGATTCTCGATGATGTCGGTTTGGAAGGACTCTACGACCGGCGCCCGGCGGAACTCTCCGGCGGCCAGCAGCAGCGCGTTGCCGTGGCCCGCGCCATTGTTTCCGATCCCGCCATCGTGCTGGCCGACGAGCCGACCGCCAATCTCGATTCGACAACCGGCCAAGGTTTGCTGGAGATGATGAAGGAGATGAACGAAAAAAAGCGGGTGACTTTCATCTTCTCCACCCATGACGCCATGGTGATGGATTATGCCCGGCGGCTGATCCTGCTGCACGATGGCCGGATCGTCGAGGACCGGCAGAAAGAGGGAAAATGAATCCTCCTTTCAGAAAGGTTCCAAAGAAGGCGGGAAAAAGGCAATTTTGGTCATGACTCCATTCCGCCGTCTGGGCAAAATCTTTATCCACCTGGCCCTTCTGTCGCTCTCTCTGGTTTTTCTTCTCCCCTGGTCCGGCCGCTGTGACGATCTTTCCAAGGTTTCCAATCCTGCCGGTCTTTCCACTTTTTTTGGAGGGGAAGTCAAACTCAAGGGATCGGTTTCCGATCCTCCCGGGGATTCGCTTTTCACCCCGGTGGGAACCTCTCCCAACGCGGACGCCGGCTTCAATGCCCGCCTCAAGGGGGAGGTGTCCTTTGCCGACCCTATCGATTTGGAGATTCATTATGAACTGGTCGGACTGACGGGGGGGACCTGGCGCGACGGCCGCAAACTGGCCCGCCTTTACCCGTGGCCGGGCGGGGAAGCCGGCTTCGGGCTGCGTCCCATCAGTGATCGCCGCCGCCTCTTCGATCTCACCAAAGTGATTGATGAAGGCGAAGATGGGATTCTTTACCACCGTCTCGATCGTCTTGCCTTGACCTGGAAGGACCGGGGAAGAATGTTGCGACTCGGCCGCCAGGCGGTCACCTGGGGCCACGGTTTTCTCTTTAATCCGATGGATCTCCTCAACCCCTTCGCCCCTACCGACATCGAACGGGACTACAAGATCGGGGATGACATGGCCTTTTTCCAGAACCCTTGGGGAAGGGGAGGCGACCTGCAGCTGGTCATGGTGCCGCGACGTCATCCGGAGAGCGGCAAGGTGGCGGCCAATCAATCCTCGTTCGCCGCCAAGGTCCATTTCGCCACGGGAACTGTGGAAACCGACCTTATGGCGGCGCGTCATTACGGTGACTCCGTGGTGGGCTGGGGGACCGTCGGCTATCTGGCCAACGCCGCCTGGCGTCTGGATTTCACCTGGACCCTCCCCGATTCGGAGGAGGAGAGCGATTACCTTTCGGCAGTGGCCAACATCGACACCTCATGGGTCTGGCTCGGGAAGAACTGGTATGGCCTGCTGGAATTTCACTACAACGGCCTGGGCAGGGACGACTACGCAAACAGTCTCCGGCAGGAGAGGATAGCGGAGCGCCTCGACCGAGGCGAACTTTTCGTTCTGGGGCGTTTTTATTTGGGCGCCATACTGCAGGTGGAACTGCATCCTCTGGTCAACCTCTATCTCACAATAATCAGCAACCTGGAAGATCCCTCCGGCATTCTCCAGCCCCGCCTGCTCTGGGATGTTGGCCAAAATCTGCGTCTCACCGTCGGCGGCAACTTCTATTGCGGCGGCCCGGAAACCGAATATGGTGGCTTCGAGACCGCCGGCGCCGGCCTCACCCAGCGCCCGGCTCCCAGCGTCTTCTGCTGGCTCTCCTGGTATTTTTAAAGATTTCCCCCTCTTTTTTTTCAACGGAGCTTTTTAGCGGCCGAATCTCAATCCTCTCAGGAGTTCCTTCCCCTGTTGCTCGAGAGATTTGAGCGACTCCTTGTCCTGTTTCAGGGATTCCTTGAATTTCTCGGGGTCGGTCAGCGCTTCCTGAAGGCGTTCCTTGACCTGCCCTTCCAGATCGGGTCTGAAGATCGGTTTAGAGAAGGTGCCGGTAACCAGGACGGGGACCATGATGCCCGATCGCTCCTTGGTGTCATCTTGGCCCTTGATGGTTGCCACTACGGTAGGTTCGACCCGGAAGTTGATGGTTTCCCTGACCAGATCGGCCATTCCGGCCGCTTTGACCCGCAACAGGGGAGAGGCCAGACTGGCGTCGGTGGTATCAAAGCGGCCGTTGGTGAGTGAGAAGGGTATCTTCAGGGCGGAAAAATCGGTGCTGGGCCTGGGGCCGCCGGTTGCCCCCATGAGGCCGAAAGCGGTCTTGACGTTGCGGACCATGGCGGCGAGATCTATCCCCTTGATGGCGCCGTTCCTGAAATTGAGGTTTCCCTGCCCGTTCAGAGTCTGCTTGATCGTTGCCGCATCGTCTCCCCGCATGGTCAGGTCTGCATCCGCCTGGAGGGCTCCTGCCAGGTTATCCTTGTCCAGGACATCGACCAGCAGCGGCTCGGCCTGAATTTCCCGAACACGGAGTTTGACCGACGATTTGGGAACGGCGCCACGGACATCGAACCCGGCACTTCCTTCGGCGCTTCCGCCATAGAGTTTGAGCGTCAGCGGGTTCAGGTCATAGCGTCCGTTCCGGGCCGTCACCTTCACATGAAGGTCCTGGGTCCTGGCGTTGTTGATCTTCAGTTCACCGATATCCAAAGTGCCGTCGAGGACGGGACTTCGCAACGGGGTGTAATCGGTTTTTGGAGTTCCCTTGGCGGCGGCTTGACCGCCGCTACCTTTGGTGGTCGTTTCTTCGACGGCGGGGGGCAGGTAGCGGTCGGCATCCAGTCGGTCGATATTAGCCTGAAAGGTGAAATTTGGTTTGTCGAATTCCCGGGCCTGAAGTGAGAAGGCCATTCTGGAGTCATCCAGTTCCAGAACGCCATCGGAGAGGGTCACCTCATCAGGGGTCCCCTTCACGACGGCTTTGGCGGAAAAACGGGAAAAGACCGAGGAATCAACGGTCTGCAAGGGGAATTCACGGCCGAAGGCCTGCATCGCCTGGCGCGGCGAAAAGGGTTCGAGGCGGAAGGCGAAATCGAATTTCGGCCGGTTGAGGGGATCGCTCAACACGCCCTTCAGCCTCAGGCTGATGTCTTTCGCCGCGGTCACCGCGAAATCGAAGGGCAGCGGTTTGGCGCCGATTTCCCTGCCGACAGGTCCCATATCCCCCTTGACGGTTACGGTCCGGCCGTCGACCAGGGCGGAGAGGTCGAGCTGGATCGGCCGATCGAAGGAAACATCCTTCATTTCCACCATCAGACTGGCGATCTCATTGCGGGCGCCGCTCTTTTCGTCCCGCCACAGCAGGGAGCCGTTGCGGATGGCGAATTCCCCCACCGCCAGCGATTGGATGGGCAGCCCGCCCAAGGACGAGGGCGCCTCCATTTTCCCGTCGGTCGTGGGGGCTGCGGGCGCGGAGATCATGCCCGGATTCTCCCAGTTGCCTACCCCCTTGCTGTTTTTGATCAGCACGATGCGCGGGGAATCGACGACGAAGCGCTTCATTTCGATGTTTTTGGAAAGAAGCGGCCAAAGTTTGACCCGCACCTCAAAGGTTTTGGCCGAGACAAAATCCTTTTCCGAAAAACCGGCTGGATTGCCGATGTGCAGATCACTGAGGGAAAAGCCGGCCCACGGAAAAAGAGAAAGGTCGATCTCTCCACCCAAGGTTACGGGTCGTCCGGTCAGAGCGGAAAGCTGTTTTTCGATCTGCGGCCGGTAGCGGTTGAGATCTATGAAGCCGGGGATGATCGCCAGGGCGGCTATGGCCAGAAGGGCCAGCAGGGCGGCACCCAGAAGCCATTTCTTGGAGCGGTTCATGGGCTGATCCTCCTTCCAGGGTCGGGAAACCCTCAACGAGGTTTCCTGGTCATGTAAATACATTGGTAATTATATACTCTTTTGACACACAACCAAAGAATGCCCTTTCAGGGGAAAAGGGGAGAGAGGATATCTGCCGTTGTGGTTGATTTCATCTGATCGGCAGCAGAGGCCTTGCCCCATTCCGAGGCATCAAACCACTTTCCCGTTGACAATGAACGGGGCAACTGGCTAATATGGCCGCAAATTCCGGTGGGTGTAGCTCAGATGGTAGAGCACTGGATTGTGGCTCCAGTTGTCGAGGGTTCGATCCCCTTCACTCACCCCAACTTAAAACACCCCGCCCTTCCTTTTCCTCCTCCAACAGGTTTTCACTGTGAGGGTAGAAAGGTGGGGTTTTTAGTTTTTGATAATTTAAGAACTCTCTCATGGCGCTGAGCCTTGTTGGGGCGAAGGGGCGTGTCTTTCCAATCTTTGACGCCCGCTGATTTCAAGCGAGAGTGGCGGAACTGGCAGACGCACTGGACTTAGGATCCAGCGGGCAACCGTGGGGGTTCGACTCCCCCCTCTCGCACCAGATCCATATCATTCAGCATAAATCGTCAGGTTAAATTCTAACGAAAGGGTTTTTGCCCGGCGGCTTGTGGGCGCGGTGCCCTGGGCCGCTCATATCCTTATGGAAAGGTTTGTGGGAAGATGGAAGTCAAGGTAGAAGACATCGGTACGACCAAGAAGAAGCTCACCCTGGAGATAGAGACCGAGAGGGTGGATCGGGTTATTGATGCCGCCTATAAGAAAATAGGGAAAAAGGCCAATCTCAAAGGATTTCGCCCCGGCAAGGTGCCGAAGGCAGTGCTGGAAAAGGTCTATGTCGGACAGATGACCGAGGAGGCGACGCGGGAACTGGTCAACCAGAATTATGTCCGTGCTTTGCTGAACCAGGATTTCACGGCCGTAGGCGAGCCGGTTATCAAGGATATGGGGGATTTGGAACGGGGTAAACCGTTTACCTTTGCCCTCGAGGTGGAAATCAAACCTGAGATCGAAGCCGTGGGCTACACTGGCCTGAACCTCAAAAAAGAAAAATTTCAGTTCAGCGACCAGCTCGTTTCCGAGCAGTTGGAGGAGATTCGCAAGGACAAGGCCGAGAGCAGGGAGTCGGAACGGGAAGTCGCCGAGGAGGGTGATCAGGTGGTCCTCGATTTCGAGGGTTTCCGCGACGGAGAGCCGATTCCCCATGGCAAGGCGGAGGATTATCAGATTGAACTGGGCAGCCATAGCCTCATTCCCGGTTTTGAGGACCAGGTGGTTGGAATGAGAAAAGGGGAGGAGAAGGAAATCGAGGTGGCTTTCCCTGAAGGATATGTCAGCCAGGAACTGGCTGGACAGAAAGCCCAATTCAAGGTTCGCCTGAAATCGATCAAGGAAAAGGTGCTGCCCCTTCTCGATGACGAATTTGCCAAAAAGTTCGGCATGGAGACCTTTGCCGAGTTCCGGGAAAAGATCACCACCATGTACCGGGAGCACGAAGAAAAGCGTGTTATGGACGATCTGAAGGAGAGAATCGTCACCGCCCTGATCGAAAAGAACCCCATCGAGGTTCCCGAGGTTCTGGTCGAGGAACAGCTCAAGGCCCTGTTCGACAATTTCCTGAAGCGTCTTAAGGAACAAGGCCTGTCCCTTGAGAAGATCGGCATGACCATCGAGGAGTTCCGGGAAAAGAATCGCCCCAAGGCGGTCCGTCAAGTGCAGGCGGCGTTGATTCTGGAAGCGGTCACCACCCAGGAAAATATCGGCCCGACGGCCGAGGAGAAAGAGGAACGGATTCGCAGGATTGCCGAAGAGGCCAACGCGCCCCTCGACAAGGTCAAGGAATATTATGAGAAAGACGAACATCGGAAAGGCCTCAATACCATGATCCTCGAGGAGAAGGTGGTCGATTTCATTCTGTCGAGGGCCAATGTCGAGGAAGTGGACAAGGCCGATCTGGCAAACGAATAATCAAAGAGCGAGGGAAAAACGAATGAACCTTGTACCTATGGTGGTAGAGGAAACAGGCCGTGGCGAACGGGCATTTGATATCTACTCCCGTCTGCTTAAGGACCGGATCATTTTCCTGACGGGAATGATCGAGGACCACTCGGCCAATCTGATTGTGGCCCAGCTGCTTTTTTTGGAATCCGAGGACCCGGACAAGGATATCTTCATTTATATCAACTCTCCCGGCGGGGTGGTCACCTCGGGGATGGCGATCTACGACACCATCCAGTATCTTAAAGCACCCGTTTCGACGATCTGCGTCGGTCAGGCCGCATCCATGGCGGCTCTTCTTCTGGCTGCCGGCACCAAGGGAAAGAGGTTCGCCCTGCCCAACTCGCGGATCATGATCCACCAGCCCCTTGGAGGCTTCCAGGGCCAGGCCAGCGACATCAAGATCCACGCTGAGGAAATTCTCAAGCTGCGGGAGAAGCTGAACCAGATCCTCGCCCACCATACCGGCCAGCCGATAGAGCGAATTTCGGCCGATACCGACAGGGATTTTTTCATGGGTGGCGCCGAAGCGAAAAGCTATGGTATCGTTGATGACATGGTGAAAAGAAAAGCCTAACCCTTTCATGGAGGTGCTTGCATGGATCGAAAAGATGGCCATCCTGGGCAATTGACCTGCTCTTTCTGCGGGAAGAGCCAGGAAGAGGTCAAAAAACTGATCGCCGGTCCTGCGGTCTATATCTGCGATGAGTGCATCGACCTGTGTAAGGATATCATTGCTGAAGAGGCCAAGATCGAAGATACCGCAGGCAATCAGGGACGACTTCCCCGCCCCTGTGAAATCAGGGAGACCCTCGACGATTATGTCGTCGGTCAGGAGCGGGCCAAGAAGATTCTGGCCGTTGCCGTTTACAACCATTACAAGCGGGTGGAGTTTTCGGAGCGGAAGAAGGACAAGAACGACATTGAAATTCAAAAGAGCAACATTCTTCTGCTGGGACCTACCGGCAGCGGTAAAACCCTGTTGGCCCAGACCCTGGCCAAGGTGCTCGATGTTCCCTTCGCCATCGCCGACGCCACCAATCTGACCGAGGCGGGGTATGTGGGAGAGGATGTCGAGAACATCATTTTAAACCTCCTTCAATCCGCCGATTACGATCTCGAGAAGGCTCAAAAGGGGATCATCTATATCGATGAGATCGACAAGATCGCCCGCAAGACCGATTCCCCTTCCATCACCCGCGATGTCTCCGGGGAGGGGGTGCAGCAGGCCCTGCTCAAGATCATCGAGGGAACCATGGCCAGCGTTCCCCCCAAGGGCGGGCGCAAGCATCCCCAGCAGGAATTCCTCAAGGTGGACACCACCAACATCCTTTTCATCTGCGGCGGCGCCTTCAGCGGCCTCAGGGATATCATCCTGAAGAGGATCAGCTCCAAAAACATGGGGTTTGGTGCCGACATCAAAGGGAAGAACGAAAATCTGGGGAATATCCTTGCCCAGGTGGGTCCCGCCGACCTTCTGAAATATGGGATGATTCCCGAATTCGTCGGCCGCGTGCCGGTGATCGCGACCCTGGAGGAACTGACCGAGGAAGCCCTCATCGAAATCCTCAAGGAACCCAAGAATGCCCTGATCAAACAGTACCAGAAGCTGTTCGAACTGGAAAAGGTGGAGCTCAAATTCACCGATGGCGCTCTGGTGGCGGTGGCCAAAGAGGCGATGAAGAGGAAAACCGGGGCCCGCGGTCTGCGTTCCATCCTTGAAAACGCCATGCTCGATATCATGTATGAAATCCCTTCCCAGGACCGGGTCAAAGAGGTCGTCCTCAACGAGGATGTCATTCTCAAGGGTGCCAGCCCCATCATCGTATATGAGTGCGCCGCCGAATCGGCCTGATATCACGGCCTGGACCCAAATCTTCTGTTTTTGGAGAGTAAGAGCCTTTGGATAACGATCTGATGGTCGAACGCTACCCTCTGTTGCCGTTGCGGGATGTCATCGTTTTCCCTCACATGGCCATACCCCTGTTCGTTGGCAGGCCCCGTTCCATTTGCGCCCTGGAAGAAGCGGTAGCCAAGGACAAGATGATTTTTCTTGTCGCCCAGAAGGATTCCCGGGTGGACGATCCCGAAGCGGAGGATGTCTACTCTTTCGGCACCCTCGGGGAGATCATGCAGATGATCAAGTTGCCCGATGGGACATTCAAGATTCTGCTGGAAGGAAAATTCCGCGGCCGGATCGAAGAGTTCATCCGCGAGGAGAACTGCCTCTTCGCCGATATCGTCTCATACCCGGAAGTGGAATCGGGCGGCACGGAAACCGAAGCGCTGATGCGGACGGTGGGAGCCACCTTTGAGGGTTATGTGCGGTTGAGTAAAAAAATTCCCGCGGAGGTGGTCGCCGCCGTTCAGAGCACGGCCGATCCCTCCCGCTTCGCCGATACGGTAATTTCCCATCTCACCGTCAAGGTATCAGAAAAACAGGAGATCCTGGAGAGTCTCAATGCCTCCGAGCGCCTGGAAAAATTGCTGCTGCTGCTCGAACGGGAGATGGAAATTCTGCAACTCGAAAAGAAAATCCGCAACCGGGTCAAAAACCAGGTTGAAAAAAGCCAGAAGGAATACTATCTCAACGAACAGATGCGGGCCATCCAGAGCGAGTTGGGAGAGAAAGACGAATTCAAGAAGGAATTCCTGGAATTAGAAAAACAGATCGTTGACAAGAAAATGTCCCAGGAGGCGACCGATAAGGCTTTGAGTGAGTTTCGCAAACTCAAGATGATGTCGCCCATGTCGGCGGAAGCCGCCGTTGTCCGTAATTACATCGATTGCCTAGTTTCCCTTCCCTGGCGGGAGAAGACCCGTGACGCGTTGGATCTGGAAAAGGCCGAGGCGGTACTGGAAGAGGACCATTACGGGCTGGAGAAGGTCAAGGAGAGGATCCTCGAATACCTGGCGGTCAGGGCCCTGGCCAAAAAGATCAAGGGGCCGATTCTCTGCCTGGTCGGTCCTCCCGGGGTCGGAAAGACCTCGCTGGGGCGCTCCATCGCCCGGGCGCTGGGTCGGAAGTTTGTTCGCATGTCCCTTGGCGGGGTTCGCGACGAGGCGGAGATCCGCGGTCATCGGCGCACCTACATCGGGTCCATGCCGGGCAAGATCATTCAGGGGATGCGCAAGGCCGGGGTTCGTAATCCGGTCTTTCTCCTGGACGAAGTGGACAAGATGAATGCCGATTTCCGGGGAGATCCCTCCTCCGCTCTGCTCGAGGTCCTCGATCCCGAGCAGAACTGCAACTTCGGCGACCATTTCGTGGAGGTGGATTACGACCTGTCGGATGTGTTCTTCATCGCCACCGCCAATTCCCTGCACAATGTTCCTCGTCCCCTCCAGGATCGCATGGAGGTCATCCGCCTCGAGGGGTATACGGAGGAAGAGAAGCTCAATATCGCCAGGCGCTATCTGATCTCCAAACAGGCCGAGGCCCATGGTATCCGTAAGGAGATGGTGGTGTTTTCCGACAGTGCCCTGTTCGAGATCATCCGTCACTACACCCAGGAGGCTGGGGTTCGCCATCTCGAAAGGGAGATTTCCAATGTATTCCGGAAGGTGGCTCGTGATCTGGTCAAAAAAGGCAAACTGATCGAAAAAACCATTCTGGAGGCCGACGATATCCGGCGGTTTTTGGGGGTTCCCAAATATCGCTTCGGGGTTAAGGAGGTCGAAGATCTGGTCGGCGCCGTCAATGGTCTGGCCTGGACGGAGTTCGGGGGAGAGTTGCTGACGGTGGAGGTTTCCGTTCTTCCCGGGCAGGGGAAACTGACGGTGACCGGCAAACTGGGGGAGGTCATGAAAGAGTCGGCCCAGGCGGCACTCAGCTATGTCCGCTCCCGCTGGTCGGAACTTGGCCTGGAGAAGGAATTTTACCAGAGCGTCGATATTCATATTCATGTTCCGGAAGGGGCCATCCCCAAGGACGGTCCCTCCGCCGGCATTACCATGGCTACCGCCCTGGCCTCGGCTTTGACCGGAAAGCAGGTGGATCGCGATCTGGCCATGACCGGGGAGATCACTTTGCGGGGGCGTGTTCTGGAAATCGGCGGCCTGAAGGAGAAACTGCTGGCGGCCAGGAGAGCCGGTCTCAAGAGGGTGCTGATCCCCCGGGAAAACGAGAAGAACCTGGAGGAAATACCCGCCATCGTGCGCGATTCTCTGGAGATCATTCCGGTTGCCCATATGGACGAGGTTCTGGAATGTTCCCTGGCCAAATCGAGGGGGCGGAAGAATGAGGAAAACCCGTTGAACAGATACGCGGAAGACGCCGTATCACATTAGGAAGCGCCCAAGAATACTGAAATAACTCCTTGACACTTTTTTTTCGATTCTGTATAAAGTTCGCATTCTCTTGATCTGGGCCTGTCATTCCGGGAGGTGAGCCGTGACGAAAGTCGAGCTGGTAAACGCAATTGCAGAGAAGGCCGAGTTGACCAAGGCAGATGCTGAAAAAGCGCTTAAGGCTGTTATCGATTCCATCACCAAGGCTTTGGCAGATGGTGACAAAGTCGCATTGGTCGGTTTCGGTACCTTCAGTGTCAGTGAAAGGGCTGCCCGCACCGGCAAAAATCCCCAGACAGGGGAAAAAATCCAGATTCAGGCATCCAGGGTTCCCAAGTTCAAGGCTGGGAAGGTGCTCAAGGATGCGGTTAGCTGATCGATAAAATCTTCAGGGGGGCTGTAGTAGAGTCGGTTACAACGCCGGCCTGTCACGCCGGAGGTCGCGGGTTCGAGTCCCGTCAGCCCCGCCATTCTTTTGGGCGAATAGCTCAGCTGGGAGAGCATCGGCCTTACAAGCCGAGGGTCACAGGTTCGATCCCTGTTTCGCCCACCATTCATTGATTCTGTCACCGGTTTTTTTTGAACGGGCCGGAAAACCGGTTCAGTCTGGGTTGGCAATCCGGCCTGTTGTCTTTTTACAATCTGATTCCAAATATCAATTGGCATTTTTTGTTTTGTTTGAGGAGGCGACCTATCGGGTTGCCTTTTTTGTTTTTCGGCCGACGCCGTTTGGTCCTCGAATTAGGCTATAATCGATAAATGGACAGATCAGGGAGTACTTGCGCGAGATGCCTGTCTACCGTTGTAAAATCGCCACGCCGGAAGGGAGGATTCAGGAGAAGGATGTGGAATCCCTGAATCCTGCAGTGTTGAAGTCTGACCTGGAAAGGCAGGGCTACTTCGTATTGGGACTGCGCCGGCGCTTTTTTCCTTCCCTGCACTTTTCCGGATGGCTGGGGAGGGGTTTTTCCGATCGTCAGTTTCTATCTTTCAATCAGGAGTTTCATGTCCTGATCCGTTCCGGTCTGCCGATTGTCCAGGCCTTGGAGGCGGTCATCGAGAGGACCGAAATGAAGGGCTTTCGACAGGCCCTCACGGAGGTGAAAAACGCCATTCGGAGCGGCACCTCTCCTTCCGAAGGGTTTTCTCTCTTTCCGCAATTCTTCCCTCCCCTTTACCTCGCTTCCCTGAAAGCGGGGGAGAAGACGGGAGATATGGCGGTTACCCTGGAACGTTTCATTTCCTATCAGAAAAAGGTGGAAACGGTCAAAAACGAGGTAAAAAAAGCTTCTTTCTATCCTCTCCTGCTGATGGTGGCGGCGTTGGTCACGGTTGCCTTTCTGGTTCTCTGGGTGGTGCCTCGCCTGAGCCAGATTTTTATCGATGCCCAGGTGCCACTGCCCTGGGCCACTCGTCTGCTGATGGCCACGGCCCAGGGAATGGCATCCTTCGCCGTACTTTGGGTGCCGCTTCTGCTGGGGGGAACGGTGGCTCTTCGGTATTTTTTTCAAACCGAAGGGGGGCGCCTCTTTCTGGACAGATGGAAAATCCGCCTGCCCCTGATTGGTGATCTTTTTTTGGAATATTCCCTGGGAGCTTTTTGCCGGACTCTGGCCACCACTCTTCTCAGCGGCATTCCGCTGGTCCCGGCCATGCAAATGTCGGCGGGAACTCTGGGAAACCGCCAGCTTGAAAAACAGTTTGCCGCGATCGCCCATCAGGTCAAGGAAGGGGGCTCCCTGATCAATGCCCTGGAGAGATTCGGTCTCTTCTCCAATTTGGCGCTGAGGTTGATCGCGGTAGGAGAAAAAACCGGCGCTCTTCCCGAGATGCTGAGCAACGTTGCCGAATACTATGAAATGGAGATAGGGCGGAGGCTGGAGCGGTTTTCATCGCTATTTGAACCACTTATGATAATTTCCGCGGGCCTTCTTATCGGCGGGATCATAATTGCCATGTATCTTCCGATTTTTCAGATGGCCGGGGCCGTTCGCTGACCTTCTTCGAGGTGATATAGAGAATGGGTTTTCAACACAGGAGATTAGGAGAGATTCTGGTCGAGTTGGGGGTTCTGGTCCCCTCCGAGGTGGATTCCATTCTGCGCCGCATGAAGGAGCGGAACGGGAGTTTCGGTGAAATCGGGGTCGAGGAAGGGCTCTTCAATCAAGAGATGCTGGCTCGCGCCCTGGCCCGCCAATACCATTTGGAATACATCGACCTGGAAGGATTTGAGGCGGATTCCGAACTCCTGGCCACCATCCCCATGGCGTTGTTTCACAAATATGGGGTTTTGCCTCTGTTCCCCAAGGGAGAGGAACTGGTCGTCGCCGTTTATGATCCCACCAACGTCAGCGGCTATGACGAACTGGAATATCTGCTCGGCAGGCGGTTGTCGCTCAAGGTCGCCCAGGAAAAGCAGATTTCCCATCTCATGGAGAGGGACAAGGAGGCCAAGGGAGTTTTAAAGGAGGTTTCCCAGGATCTGAAGTTTCAGCTGGTCAAGGAAACCGACAAAGGGGAAGAGATTCTTTCCCTCGACAAGCTGACCGCCGACACCAGTCCCATTGTCCGCCTGATCGATTCAACCCTCTTTCACGCCCTCCAGCGGCGGGCCAGCGACATCCATATCGAAACCGCGGAAAACGGCGTGGTGATCAAGTACCGGGTGGACGGAGTTTTATTCCGGGCCACGGAAACCCTCGACAGCCGCTTCCAGGGCCCGATCATCTCCCGCATCAAGGTCATGAGCGAGCTTGACATCTCAGAGAGACGGATCCCCCAGGACGGGCGCTTCAAGGTGCGTCTCGGCAACAAAGTGATCGACTTCCGGGTATCGATCATGCCGAGCATCTTCGGCGAGGACGCGGTCATCCGTATCCTCGACAAACAGGCGGTGGCTTCCGACCTCAAGGGACTGACCCTGGACAGCCTCGGGTTCAGTGAAGAGGAGTTGCCCCGTCTGCGCCGCATGATCCGCGAACCCTACGGCATGGTGCTGGTCACCGGTCCCACCGGCAGCGGCAAAACCACTACCCTTTATGCCGTTTTGTCGGAAATCCACAACGAACAGGAAAAGATCATCACCATCGAGGATCCGGTGGAATATCAGGTACCGGGGATTCTGCAGGTGCCCGTCAACGAGAAGAAGGGGCTGACCTTCGCCCGCGGACTTCGCTCTATTCTCCGCCACGACCCGGACAAGATCATGGTCGGGGAGATTCGTGATCAGGAGACGGCCCAGATTGCCGTGCAGTCGGCGCTGACCGGGCATCTGGTTTTTTCCACGGTCCATGCCAACGATGTTTTTGATGTCATAGGACGCTTTCTTCACATGGGACTCGATCCCTACAACTTCGTTTCCTCCCTCAACTGCATCATCGCCCAGAGGTTGGTCCGGACCATTTGCTCCAAATGCAGAAAAAAGGTGACCTATCCCGACTCTTTGATGGCGGAATCGGGGATCTCTCCGGCGCAGGCGGCCGGCCAGGAGTTTTACGAAGGGGACGGATGCGACGCCTGCTATCAGCAGGGCTACAAGGGGCGATCGGCCATTGTGGAACTGCTGGAGTTGGACGACGAGGTCCGCGAGATGATCATCCGCCGGGATCCCCTGACCCGCATCAGAAAGTTGAGTCTGCAAAAGGGGATGCGGGTCCTTCGCGAGTCGGCGCTGGAGAAGGTTTTTAAAGGGGTGACCTCGCTTCCTGAAATCAATCGTGTAACCTTTCCGGAAGAGGTGATGAAACGATGATGGGGCGGGCCAATCTGGGGGTTGATTTCGGACCGGCGGCTTTGCGCGCGGCGGTGGTTAAAAAGAAACGGGGCGGGCTGGTTACCGAACGCTGCCGGGTGGTTCCGGTGTCAGCCGATGTTTTGCGGATTTTTGACATTTCCGACACGGCCTCTCCTCCCCAAGAGAAGCTGGTGGACAAGTTGCGGGAACTTCTTGACCCCATTGCGGAGGGAGAAGAACGGATTTCCCTTTCTTTGCCCGACATTTGGGGGCGCCTCCATCTGGTCGAGGTGAAATCGGGGTTTAAGAACAAGGAAGAGGGAAGGGATTTTCTTCGCTGGCGCCTTAAGGCGATGCTCCCTTTCGCCCCAGAGGATATTCATCTTGATTTTCAGGTGCTGAAAAAACCTTCCGCCGGAGCAGGCTTGGTACTGGTTTCCCTGATTCCCCGCCAAGTGGTCGAGACGATTTCCGATGTATGCGAATCCGCCGGTTATTTCCCGGTTGTGATCGATTTCCATGGTCTCAATTGTCTCAATTATTATTATTCCAGGCTCGACTGGGAGGAAAATCTCTCTCTGATAATCGTTGAAGATGAAAACCTCTCTTTTTTCTACTTCCGCGACGGCCTGCTCGGCTACCATCGCAGCCACCGGATTTCCCCAAAAAGGGACCGGATTTTCGATGATATCCGGTTGTCGATCATTGATTGTGAAAAACGGTTTCCCTCCCTGAGACGGGGAGCTGTCTATCTTCATACCGACGACAAGGACGGCCCGGCTCTGCTGGAAGGGATCAAACCCCTTTTTTCCGGCCGTGGAATCCTGCTGAAAACGGACCTGGAGGAATTTTTCCAGACCGGGAATGCCGCTGTCGGATCGCTGTCACAGAACCAGGCGGCTGCCATCGGGGCAGCTTTCCGTCTACTGCGGGCGGTTTGATATGAAACTTCACCTCAATCTGGCTTCACGGGGCTACATAAACCGCCGGATGCTCAATCTGGCCTACCTGGCCATTATCGCCATCCTCGGTTTGTTGCTTGTTTTCAATCTCTTGAGTCTTTTTCAACTCCATCGGCATTCCCAACAGATCGAGGAAATGTTATCCCGGATTCCGGAGAAACGGGACGACGGCAAGGGTTCGGATCTGGTCCGGTCCGCCGATACGATTACCAAACAGGTCGGTTTTGCCAACGAGATCCTTAAAAAGCGCCGATTCCAGTGGAGCACCTTTCTCGACCGCATGGAGTCCACCCTCCCCGAGGGAGTCAGGTTGCGTTCCATCCAACCCGAGTCCGGCAGCGGCTCCGTCCGTCTGGAGGGGGTTGCCCGGGGAGTGCCTGAATTGAGGAGTTTCCTGGAGAGGCTGTCGGCTGATCCGGGACTGGCCAATTATTTCCTTCTTGAACAGGCCGTGACCAAGGGAGAGGGCGAAGATTCCGGCCTTGCGGAAGTGCTTCGTTTTTCATTGCAGTTGAAAGGGATCTTTTAGAGATGCGACCGGTGGTGTTGGCGAAGAAGATATGGAGGATCAACCGGGTGGCGGCCGTGACCACCGCTGTTTTGCTGGCGACTGTTCTGGTGGCATGGGGGATCAACGGTCTGGTGATGAAGCCACACGCCCGTGAGCTGGAAAACCGGCTGTCCCAGAGGCAACGCTATCATAGGGAGATTGCCGGCGGCAGAGCGTCGGGGAGGGTGCCCCTGCAGGAACGTTTGCGCCGGGGATCTGCCGATATTCAAACTTTCTGGGGGCGGATTCCCCAGCGCAACGCTTTCCCGGAACTGCTCAGCGAGTTGATGAATATGGCGCTGGAGGCCGGTCTGTCCATCCAGCGCGTTCAGTATCGGCCGGATGAAAATCCCCAAGAGGGGCTTTTGCGCTACGCTCTGGCTTTTTCGGTAAATGCCGACTATGCCCAGGTCAAGAAATTCGTCCATCTCCTGGAGCGCTCCTCGCGTTTGCTGATCATCGATCAGATCGCCCTCTCGGGCAGATCGAATGGTGGCGGCGTGCGGCTGAATGTGGGTATTTCGACCTATTTCAAGGAGTAGGCGGGTTTTTTTACCAAGCCGTCAAGGGATAGCATGGACAAGCAGAAAAAACTGCTGGCCGTTTTGGGGGGTATCCTGATCCTGGCCGTGGGGTACGCCATTTGGGATTATCCCCGGTCTCAGGAAAGATTGGCGCCTCCTTTGGCGCCAAGGGAAGAAGCGCGTCGTTCCTCCCGGCTTCCCGTTGCGGCATCGGGGGCGGGAGATTATCGCATCCGCTTCGACTGGCTGTCCTTCGAGGGGGAATTCCGGGGCGTGGAACAGGATCTTTTCGGTCCTCTCGATGGAGAGCCGGAATTCCGTTCAACGGCGCCCTTTTCCGGGGGTGCCGCCTTGCCCCCTGTCGCGGAGGGAAGCCCATCCCCCCAGGAATTGAGTAAACAACTCAAATACCTGGGGTATTTGCAGGTGGATGGAAAGAAGCGCTTTTTCGTTACCGTGGGTGATGTGGTCTTCGTGGCACGGAAGGGGGAACCTTTTGGCGCCATGAGGGAACTGACGATCCTGCGTGCCGACGACAAGGCGGTTCATGTCCAGCGGCGCGGCGAGAAGGCCTTGGAAGAGGTGCCTCTTGCGGAGTCCTCCCCTTTTCCCGCTCCATCCGGAACCCCATACGGGGGCTCGCCCATGCCGGCGCCGGTGAGTTCCGAAACGGGCTGGGAAATGGCGCCTCAAGAAGAGCTTCCGCTTCTCGATTTGGAACAGGATAAAGTTCCAACGGGACCGGCGGAGGGTGGCGGAGCCCCCGGGGGAGAAGCTTCCGGAACTCTCAAGGCTCCCGGCGGCGATTGGATAACCGAAGAGAAACGGTAGGGACGATATGATGAAAACCATGGCCTTGATCTTCTGTTTGCTGATGACGGGGTGTGCCGCCGACAAGGTTTTTCTGACCGGCGATGACCTCTACCGACAGGAACGCTATGACGAAGCGGCGGCGGAATATGCCAAGGCTTTGCTGGAAAAGCCGGACAAGCAGGAATACCGGCTCAGGCTTCTGGACAGCAGATCCAAAGCAGCGCTTCAGCACTATCAGAAGGGCACCCGCAGGATGGCTGAGAAGAATTACCGGGAAGCGGTTTCCGAATTCACCAGGGCCACCATGTTTGATTCCTCTCTGGAGGCCGCTCGACAGGAATTGAAAACCGCCCGGAGGTTGTTGGATATTCAGGAGCAACTCCAAGATGCGCAGCGTTTTTATCAGAGGAAGAATCTGGAACAGGCGCAGCGGCTGCTTGACCAGGTCCTCCTCGCCGACCCTGAAAACGGGCCGGCCAAGGCCCTTCAGGAGACCATCCGCACGCAGCGGAGGATCATGCTGGACGGCGTTGAGTTGGATGTCACCTCCACCCAGCCGATAACACTCAAATTCCAGAATGCCGATCTCAGGGATGTTTTCGCTGTTTTTTCCAAGTTGACCGGGATCAACTTCATTTTTGACGATGCCGTTTCGCCGCGCAGTGTCTCCGTTTTTCTGGAGCGGGCCACCTTCGGGCAGGCGCTGGAACTGTTGCAGCAGATGAACGGGCTGGACAAAAAGGTGCTCAACGAGAAGACGATCATTCTTTATCCCAATACCGTGGAGAAGAAGAAACAGTATGAGGATCAGATCATTCAGACCTTCTACCTGTCCAATGTGGACGCCAAAAAGATTCTCAATCTGCTGCGCACCATGTTGCAGCTGCGCAAGATCTATGTTCATGAAGACCTGAACGCTGTGGTGATCCGTGACAATCCGGACGTCATCAGGCTGGCCCAGCAGATCATCACCGCCGCCGACCGGGCCGATTCGGAGGTGGTTCTGGATCTGGAGGTGGTGGAGATCGGTTACACCGACTCCATGGATCTTGGGGCCACCCTCTCCACCTATTCCATTGGTCTGGGCTTCACCGACAAGGCCGGGAATCTGGTCAGCGACGTTCTGGGCGGGAGCAACGGGGTTTATCTCGACAGTCTCAGTGATGTCGGCACCCTCTATACCCTTCCCCGGGTGGTTTTCGATTTCGCCAAAACCCTGGGGGACGCCGAAATTCTCGCCAATCCCAAAATCCGGGTCAAAAACAAGGAAAAATCCAAGGTTCATATCGGTTCCAGGGAACCGGTCACTACCACCAGCACCAGCGGCGACCTGACCTATACCAACGTCCAGTACATCGATGTCGGGGTCAAACTGGATGTGGAACCGGTCATCCAACTGGACGATACCGTCGTCACCAATCTCAGTCTCGAGGTAAGCAACGTCTCCAGCAAGTCGACGACCTCGGACGGCACCACCCTTCTCACCATCACCACCACCAACGCCCAGACCACCCTGACGCTCCGGGACGGCGAGCCGACCATCATCGGCGGGCTGATTCGCAAGGACAACAAAACCACCGTCAACACCATTCCGGTGCTCGGGGACATACCGATTTTAGGAAGGCTCTTCTCCGGGGAGAGCAAAGAGCAGGTCAAGAGAGAGATCCTTCTTTCGGTCACCCCTCATATCGTCCGCTCTCTCGACATTCCCTCGCCGCAGGTGGCCACCATCTGGTCGGGGGAAGAAAACAACTTCAAGGCCGATTCTTCCTTCGCTTCCAGGCATAAGACCGTGACTCCAGGGCGAGCAAAGGACTCCTTTTACGAAAAAGCCCCGTCGGACCCGTCTACCGGGATCGGCGCGGAACCCCCTCCCCGGACCGCCCTTCTTTCTCTGCAGGGTGGCGATGATATCCGCCAAGGGGATTTCTTTGTCTTGGCGGTGCGCCTCGATGATGTCAGCGCCGTTTCCCGCCTTCCCCTGGTCATTTCCTACGATCCTCTGCAACTCGACTTCATTCATGCCCAAGAAGGGACTTTCCTGAAACAGGATGGGCGGGCCACTGTTTTTACTTCGCGGGTTGATAATCAACTGGGGTACGTTCATGTCGAGAACGCCCGCCTGGACGAAAACCTGCCCATCTCCGGCAGTGGTTCTGTGGCGGAGTTGACTTTTCGGGCCAGAGCGATGGGACCAACTGCTCTGGACTTCGTAGAAAAAGAGGCCCGGGGACCCGCCGGGAAGCCTCTTGACGTTCAGGCTCACAGGCTCGAATTGCTGATCCGCTGAGGATGCATGATGGGTCGCACCCTTTTGACCGATCGTCGCGGCGTGACGCTGCTGGAACTTCTCATCACCCTGGCCATTCTGTCGATTCTGGCTGCGGTGGTGCTTCCGGTCGCCGAGGTTACCGTCCGGCGCAATAAGGAGATCGAATTGCGCCAGGCTCTGCGCACCGTTCGCAGGGCTATCGACTCCTATAAGGAGGCTTTCGACGAAGCGGTCCGCAACAACAAGATCATCCGCAACGCCGAAGATACCGGCTATCCAAAAACCCTGGACGATCTGGTCGCGGGGAGCGATTTCGGAGGCCTCTATCCCTACCAAAGGAAATTTCTGCGCCGTATCCCCAAAGACCCCATGGATCGCGAAGAAAAAGGCTGGGGGTTGCGTTCCCATGCCGATGATGCCGATGCCGAGGTCTGGGGGGCAGAGGACGTTTACGATATCTATTCCCAGAGCGATGGGGTAGCGCTGGATGGAAGCCCTTACCGGGAATGGTGAGGAGGAGGGTTGCAATCAATGGGTGAAAACTGGCAGACTGGACGCAACGTCAGAGGGTTCACCCTCATTGAACTGCTGATCGTCATGACCCTCATCGGGATTCTGGCGGCCATAGCCGCTCCCAGCTACAAACGGAGCATGGTCCGCGCCAGGGAGGCCGTTTTGCTGGAAAATCTCTATCAGATGAGGCATGCTCTCGATGCCTTTTTCGCCGATTTCGACCGTTATCCCGAAACCCTTGAGGAACTGGTGGAAAAGAAGTATCTTCGCTCTTTGCCGGTCGATCCCCTTACCGGAAAAACCGACACCTGGTCGGTGGTCCGGGCGGATCCCTCCTCGGAATTCGAGCCGGCCCGGGAGGGGATCTTCGATGTCCACAGCGGCAGCAACCTGGTTGGCCTGAACGGTGTTCCCTACCGGGAGTGGTGATGTAGTCGTGATCCGTATCTGCAACCTGAGTAAAAGCTATCAGAAGGACTCCGCGGCCCTTTGCGACATCAACCTGTCGATCGGCAAGGGGGAGTTCGTCTTCGTCACCGGCCCCTCGGGGGCGGGGAAATCGACCCTTTTGCGGATGCTTTTCTGCGGCGAGAAGCCGAACCGCGGCCAGATTCTGATCAACGGCCGCAACATCACCCG